>CAITUY010000089.1 GCA_903895695.1 uncultured bacterium | reverse complement strand
TCTGCTTGGCGGTCATAATTTCTTCAGCTCCTGTTCGATTTCCGCGCTCGACATCAGCCCGAGTTCGACGAGGACTTCACCCAGCTTCTTGCCCGTCCGCTTCTGGGTTCGTACGGCCTTGCGCATGTCGTCCTCAGTCAATCGGCCGGAACGCACAAGGTTCTCGCCCAACCGCGGCACGCCCGTGCGGGGCGCGCGTTGCACCGTGCCGTACGCCCGCTCGATCGCGAACTTGAGATCCGCCGCGGAAGTCATCTGGAAGGTGACCGGCCTCGTCAACGCCGTGGACAGCGTCTTGCGGAGTTCCACGTGTTCCTCTTTGTCGGTCGCCAAGACAAGCACGTCACCGCGCACTTCGATCGGAAAGACCCGGTACTTCTCGGCCACTTCCCGCGGCACGAGATTAAGCAGTTCCGGCGTTGCGGCTGACGGGTCGAGTTCCACGGCCTTAAGATTGCGCTGCGAGGCCAGGGCCAGGACCAGATCCTCTTCCCACACGGCACCCATTTCAATGAGGATATCGCCAAGCTTCCGGCCTGTCGCCTTCTGTTTGGCCAAGCCCTCCTCCAACTGCGCCGTGCTGATCATGCGCCGTTCGAGCAGCAGATCACCCAGTTTCCTCCGATAGGTCCGGAGTTGCGCTTCCGTCGGGTACGCATGCGAGGTCTTGCCCCACGCGGGTACGGTTCCGGAAATTCGCGACTTGGTGTAACGGTGGATCGCCTTTACCGTCGCGCAGAAATTCAGCAGGTTGCCGTAAAACAACCTCGGCACCGCCAGCAACGCGTGCAGCGGTCCATAGATCCGCCAGACAGCAAACATGCGGTTCAGGAGGCGCCAGATCAGAAGCACGACGACCGCGATCGTCAACCCGAACCAGATCTCGCCCGATTCCACGAGCGGCGGCAACGCCCGGGCCGGGAACCAGTTGCCCAGCGCCCACGTGAAGAGCCAGTAGAATGCCACCACGTAGCCGACAACCGTCAGCAGGTTCGCCAGAATGGCCTTCCGGTCGCGGTAAAGGAAATAGTTGAGCCCCAGCGTGTCGGCCCAGCCGAAACTCCAGCCTTGCAGCGAAATACCCAGAATCCACCGCGACTTCTGATGGACCGCCTGCCAGAATTCCGTTGGGAAGAACTCACGCGTGGCCACCTGCTCCGAAACCTCGACATCGTAAAGTTTGCCCGTCAGCCATCGCCGCCGCTTCTCGTGGCGCAGGATCGACTGTTGGAGCAGGATCTTCCTGCCCACCATCCCCCGCATGGCCATACCCATCATGTAATCTTCGGTCAGCGACTTGATGTCGAACAACTGGTTCTTGCGCTGCTGGGCCAGGTAGTCCATGGCCTCGCGGCTCAGCGCCGTGCCGACGGTATGGTCTCGGCCAGGATTTCGCGGGCGCGCAAGTCTTTGGTGTGATTCTCGGCAAACTCGTCCATATACATGCCGACGGTAAAGTTCCACCAACCTTGCTCGAGCGGATAAACAGGAAGCTGGACGAACGGGATGCGCGGCGTCAGAAAGTTGACGTACTTCAGCGACAGGGGGTGAATGATGTCTTCCGCATCGTGGAAGATGTAGACCTCGAACTTGACGCTGTGATCGGTCTCGTAGACCTTGATCCCCTGATACACCCAATTGAGGCAGTCAGCCTTGTTGGTGGGCCCGTCTGCCGGAGTCACCACGACCTCAACGTTGGGGTGGATTTCGCGAATCTTCTCCACCTCAAACTTGGTCTTCTCGTCATTGGGATACGTGCCGACAAACACCATGTAGTTCTTGTACAAGACGGTGTTGATCGTGTTCAGCAGCATCCGGGCGATGACGTTGGATTCATCCCAGGCGGGAACGATGACGACCATCAATTTCTCGGGCACAGCATCCAACTGCTCCCGCGTCACCGGTCGCATGCGCTTCCTCAGAAACAAGAACCTGTAGATTTGCCGCGAGTAATAGACCAAGTCAACGAGCAGATCATCCAAACCGCTGATCACGTAAACGACAACCAGGATGATGAATAGAATGCGAAAGCTCAGCCAGATATTGAAGGCTATATCCATGGGATACCCGGAGCGGCAACCTCTTTGGACAAGATAGCGCCATTCCCCTCTCGTTCTTGGTCTAAGATGCTGCGAATGCTAACCAACGTGTCGCGGCCGGGCAAGGCATTTTTTTGTACCCAGGCATGGACTCTACCAGCCGAAATGAACCCAATTGCTCGCCGCGCAATCATAATTGCCCCCTGGGTCCCCTCGCTGGCGCGATGCCGAACTTCCCCCTGCAGAGCCTTCCTTCCCTTCAGACGTTACAATACGGGCCGCGCTGCCACAATGGGACAAACCTTGTTCCGAGCCGGGAAAAACCTTACCGCCTGAGGTGAGCGGCAGCCTGGCGAACAGCAGCCCACGAGACGAGGCTGGATCCGTCCTGCCACAACGGCGATCCATGCCTGGCGTTCGAACTTCGGAGGCAGAGCGGATCGAACCCACCCGGCTGCACACCCCCGTAGTCCACGAATGCCCTCAGCCTCAGCCGCCGATACCGATCACCCGTTGTTCGTGGCGGGCCTGTTCGGCCGCAAAGACCATGAGGTGCGATTCGAGCGTCTCGTCGGGACCTGACAAAATGTGGCGCCGATCGCCGGTGGCCACGGCCTTGACGAATGCCTGCATAAGCCCAAAGTCGCCACCACCGTGACCGGACAGCAGCGTGCCGTCCGCCGACGTTTCCGTGTCGACGACCTCCTCCGTGTCGGTTAGGAAATCGAAAACTTTCAGTTTTACGCCGTCGCCGACAATCTGCCCGCGCGTGCCAAAGATGCGGGTCTGGCGATGATCCATTCTTGTGAACGCGGTCATCGTGAACGCCGCCGTGGCGCCGCCTTCAAACTCCATGTTCACAACCTGGTGATCGACCACGTCGTTGTCGCAGGCGTATACGCAGCGGCCGTAGGGTCCCTCGCGCAAGGCGCGCGTGACCGCATCCAGGCTCGTATCCGGGCTCACGACATCCACAGGCCAGCCCGTGCGGCCGGCGACCACATTCCCAAGGTAGATCTTCTTCGCGGAATAGGGGCAGGTGGGTTCAACGGCACAGTCCAGGCAGCGATCGGCCGCGTCGGCGGGCTTCTGGTCGGCCCGAAAATGTTTCAAGTTGCCGAACGACGACACTTTCCGGCACGGCCGGCCGACTACATAGCGAAGCCAGTCGATATCATGGCAGGACTTGGCCAGCAGCATGCATGACGAGCGCGCCTCGTTGCCCCAGTTCCCGCGCACGAACGAATGCGCCTGATGCCAGTAGCCGACCGGCTCCAGGTGCTGCACGCTGACGATTTCGCCGATGCGGCCGGCGTCGAGGAGTTGCTTCAGGCACTGCGTGTAACGCGTGTAGCGCATTACGTGGCAGACGCCGAAGAGCACGCCAGCCTGCTTGGCCGCGGCCACGATCGCCCGGCAATCCTCGGCATTCGGCGCCATGGGTTTTTCGAGCAGGATATGGTAGCCCCGGCGCGCAAACGCCTCGGCCGGCGCCCGGTGCATGGCGTCCTGCGTGGCGACGATCACGGCATCGGCGAATCGCGGCCGTTCCGCGGCCTGTCGCCAGTCGGTGAAGACGTGCTCCGCGGGAATGGCGTGTTTCGCCGCCACATTCTGACGGTAGAACTCACGGGGCTCGGCCACGCCCACGACCTTCATCTGATCGGGCAGTTCCAGCGCGTACCCTGCATACCCTGTTCCGCGTCCGCCCGCCCCTGCCACCAATACGGTCACCTGTTTCATCGTAGGTCCTCTCCAATCAGCCATGGATACCACGCCATTCAACTGTTAACAAACAGAGACCCGTGAACGCGCCCGGACGGGACCGGTCAGGCGAGCACGGTCCCCAGGTACAGCTCGCGCACGGCCTCGACCTGGATGCCCGTGGTGACCTGCACCGTGACGCCGCCGTCGCGCGACACCGTCATGCCGCGGGTGTGCTCGCCTTGCGTCTCGACCCGCACCCGCATGGATGCGGTGGTGTAGAGCGAGCGGTCCATCGCCCAGATCATCGGGAACAGATCGTACATGACCGGGCCGGGTTTCCAGCTTTGCGCGGGATGCCAGAGGTCGACGGCCGCGGCCAGCGCCTGGCAGACGGGCGCACGGTGTCGCCGGAACAAGGCAACGTCATCCATCGACAGCACGAATCGGCGCGTGACGTCCCACGTGCCCATAAAGATCGGGATACCCGAGTTCACGACGATGTCCGCCGCCGTATAGTCGGACGCCACGTTGTGCTCAAGGCGGTTTAGCGTCAGCTCGCCGCCCATCATGGCAATGTATTGGATTTTGGCGGCGATCCCAGGGCATTTACGAAGGGCACAGGCGACGTTGGTTAGCGGCCCGATGCAAGCCAGGGCGATGTCGCCGGCGTTCGCATCGACCGTTCGTACGATCAAGTCGACGGCGTCGAGCGGGCCCGGGACGTCGCGCGGATCCTCGGGTTCGGCGAAGGCGTAGTGGTTCAAGCAGCAGGGCAGGTCGGCGCGGGCACGAAATTCGGCCTCCGAAAGAGATCGCAACGGCAGTTCCATGCCGGCCGCCACAGGGATGTCGGTACGATCGAGGTAGCGCAACAGACGTTTCACCAGGCGAGCGCGCCGGGCCGCATCTTGCATCACGGTAGTGATGGCGCGGACATCCAGCTCGGGCCGGCGCAGGGCGAAGAACAGCGCCAGTAGGTCATCAATGTCCTGGCCGGGATCGGTGTCGATAATGAGTTTCTGCATAGGGGTTCGCTCTCGGCCTACCGGGCGGCTTGCTCGCCGTATTCACGAAAGAGCCGCAGGTAGAGCCGATAATCCTCCACCGACACGCCGGGCGGCGTCTGGTGGTCGCAACTGATCAGGAACCCGCCGGTTCTCGCTGCGGGAAGCAGGCGTTCGAACTCCGCGCGCATGGCCGCCTCGCCCTTGTTCATCACCATCTTGTCGTAAGCGCCGATGAAGCGCATGCGGGGATGGTTCCGCCGCAGTACGTTCATGTCGACACCCGCCTGCCGTTCGAGCGGCAGGATGCCGTCGATGCCAGCAGTTTCAAACCACGGCGCCGCTCGGGTAATGTCGCCGTCAGAATCCACAATCACCAGAATACCGCGCTCCTTGAGAGCGGGCACGATTTTGCGGTAGTAAGGCAGCATGAACTCATCGAACAAAGCCTTGGAAAGCATGGGCCCGTTGTTGTAGCTCATGTCCTCTGCGAAGGTCATGAAGTCCGGCGTGCAAACCGCGCACAGGCGGTCGACGATCTTGAGCATCCAATCCGCCAGGTCCTCGTTGATCCGGTGAATGAGCTGCGGCTGGTCGTAAAACGCGAAGAGATGCCGTTCGATTCCGAGCAGCGTGCGGGCATACCAGAAGAACCCCTCGACGGTGAACCAAAGCACAACGTCCCCGCGCCTCTGTTCCTCGGCCCACGCGCGCCACTTCTCCTGGTCGACGGGCCAGCGGTCGAGAACCTGGAAGAGATGGTGATGCAGTCGCTCGTAATCCTGCTCGTTGGCCATGATACCGGCGCCGTGGCTGGCCGGGTGAGGGGCGTCCCAGTGCGTGACCGCGAACCAGTCCTGCCGGTAAACCTCGAGCCCAAAATGGCGACAGATATCGTAGCGGTCCGTCGTGGCGACCGGCAGGCCCTCGGTGTGCCAGCGCTCGATAGTCTTGTCCCACCACATCGCCCACTCCAGCAGCGGCAGCCGGTCGAACGGCTGGAAATTCATCACCGCCTGAAAGCGTTCGCGTGGGTTCATGATGGGGCTGGATCATGCCCGCCACCACCGCGTGAAGCAAGACGGAAGCTGGCGCAGCATGAAGTGGCGCAACACGCCTCACCGCTCACCCTCCGGTAACACTTATTGATGGCACAACGTGAGGTAGAATCGTCCGGAGACATTTGTGCCCTACCCAACGACAACGCGATTGATTCCCACGGCTGCAACCGCGTAGGGTATCGTCATGCAATCGGACTCCATCCCCATCGCGCTCCTCGTCGACGACGGAGCGCCGGTCAATCTCATGACCTTCCACGATCCGCCCTACGATCATCGCTTTCTGATCCCGAATGCTCTGGCCTCCGATTTCGCCGCCTTGTGCGAGGCCCACGGCGTGCGCGGAAAGTTCAGCGTCCTGCCCATGCCGGGTTGCCTGGGTGGAATCGACGGCCGGCTCAGCCGCGTGCCGCCGCGCCACCTGGCCCGCTTCCTCGATATCATGCGAACGCGGATCGCGCCCCGGTTCGACATCACGCCGGAAATCCTGACCCACCTGGCCGCGTATCGGCCCGTGGAGGGCGGATTCCGTCACCTCTACGAAGACGAGTGGGTGGCCCGCGCCTCGGAGCCGGAAATGACCGACTACTTCGCGCTGGCGTTGGAAATCCTCGACCACGTCGGACTGCCGGCCACCGGCCTGACGAGCCCTTGGAACACGGGCGAGCACAACGAACTGCCGTATGCGCGGGCCATCGGCGCCGCCCAGTGGCGTGTTCACCGCCGCGACGTCACCTGGTACTTCCTCCACGTGGGCGGCAAGGGCGCCGTGCCGCGGCCTTCGGTACGTTTCCGCAACCCGGAAAACGGGCAGACGGTGGTGTCGATCCCGGCCGTAACGGACGATCTGTTCTGGGGCACGCAGCGCCCGATGGCCGTGACCCGCCGGGCCGCCCGCGCTGCGGCGCGGGCAGGCGTGGATGCCCTGTTGAGCGCAGACGGGCAGTCAGGCCGCGTCGCCGAAGTCGTTCGGGCGCACGCGCCCGTGACCCTCCTCACGCATTGGCAATCGCTGTTCTCCGACGGCACCAGCGCAGGCCTGTGGGGCCTGGAACGGCTGCTGAAACGCTTGCGGAAGATCTACGGGGACCGCCTGTCATGGATGACCTGCAGCGAACTGGCCGACGAAACCGTCAACAAGGGAATCGCACCATGAGCACACCGCGAACCGATCGACCGAACGTCATTGTGTTCTTCACCGACCAGCAACGCTGGGACACCACCGGCGTGCATGGAAACCCAATGCGGCTCACCCCCAACTTCGATCGCCTGGCACTCGAGGGCACGCACGCCTTCAACGCCTTCACCTGCCAGCCCGTCTGCCTGCCGGCGCGGGCGTGCCTGCAGACGGGTCGCTACGCGACGCAGGTCGGTTGTGTCGATAACACCAGCCCGCTCCCCACCGATGCCCGTACGCTAGCCCACCACTTCAGCGACGCCGGCTATGCCACCGGCTATATTGGCAAGTGGCACCTCGCCGGCATGTCCGTCGCGGCCGTTCCGCCGCCGGAACGCGGCGGCTATAGCGAATGGCTGGCCTCCAACGTGTTGGAGTTCACCTCCGATGCCTACGACTGTGTCATGCACGACGAGGCGGGCCGGAGCGTGAAGCTGCCCGGCTATCGCGTCGATGCCCAAACCGATGCCGCCATCCGCTTCGTTGACCGGCATCAGGCCGACCCATTCTTTCTGTTCTGTTCGTTCCTCGAGCCGCACTTCCAGAACAGTCGCGACGACTATCCCGCCCCCACGGGATACGAGGATCTTTACAACGATCCGTGGTTCCCGGCCGACCTGCGCGCCCTGGGCGGCACCTCGGCCCGACACCTGCCCGGCTACTACGGGATGGTCAAACGCCTGGACGAGGCGCTCGGTCGCGTGCTCGACGCCTTGAAAAGCCTCGGCCTAGACCGCAACACGGTCGTGTGCTTCACCACGGACCACGGCTGTCATTTCAAGACGCGCAACAGCGAGTACAAACGCAGTTGCCATGACGCTTCGATCCGGATTCCCCTGGCATTGACCGGTCCCGGGTTCACAAGCGGAGGACGCCTGCAGGAGATGGTGAGCCTGATCGATGTGCCGCCAACGCTCTTGGACGCCTGCGGACTGACCGTGCCGTCCGACATGATGGGCCGATCGCTCCTGCCGCTCACACGCGGCCAGCGAGAGGGCTGGCCCGAGGACGTATTCGTGCAGATTAGCGAGGACGGCGTGGGCCGCGCGGTCCGCACGCGGCGCTGGAAGTACTCCATTCGCGCGGTGCCCGGTGCGGCCCACGGCAACCGGGACGCCGACCGCTATGCGGAGGACTGCCTCTACGACCTGCTGGCCGACCCGCACGAGTTGAACAACATCATTGGCAAGGACTCCCACGTCGAAGTGGCGTCCGTGATGCGCGAACGCCTGCTCCGCCACATGCGGCGGGCCGGCGAGACGGAACCAAAGATTGACCTCGCCCCGTCCAAGCCCGCCGGCCAGGCCACATTACGGCCGGAGGAAATCCAAAGCTGACGGGGCAGGCATGGGCACGACGAAGCGTGCCCCTCCGTGGAGGCAACAGGGAGGGGAGGGCGCCGCTGTGTCGGCGTCGGGTATGGTCTAGACCGGCTTGCCCGTCTCGCCCGCCAGCGCGCGGCGCGGGCCCCACAACGCCGCCAACTGCCGGATGCGGTTCGGATGCAGGATCAGGATGCCGACCCCGCCCACGATATTGCCCAGCGTCACGGGCAGGATGTTGTGCCAGATCACAGCCTGATCAGCCAGAGGCACACCCTTGGCGAGCAGGCCGGCCGGTATCAGGTACATGTTGGCCACGCAGTGCTCGAAGCCGGACGCCACGAACGCCATGATCGGCAAAATGCAGCAGAGAATCTTGGACACGTTATCCTTGGATATGATCGCCATGATGATGGCCAGGATGACCAGCATGTTGCACAGCACGCCCCGCAGGAACGCCTGGCCGAACGTCAGGCTCAGTTTGGCCTCGGCAATTTTCACCGCCAGCGTTCCGATGTCGGTCGGCTTGTCCACAGTCCCGAAAATTCCCGACGCCCACACCATCAGCGCGAACAGGTAGGCGCCAGCCAGATTGCCGCCATAGACCGCAATCCAGTTGCGCAGCATGCGCCCCAGCGAGAACTGGCGTGTGATCGTGCCGATCACCATGATGATGTTGCCGGTGAACAACTCGGCACCCGCCACGACGACCAGCACCAACCCCACGCCGAACACCGCGCCGGCCCAAATCCGCCCCATGCCCGCGTTCATGGCCACGAGGAACAGATGCGCCCCCACGCTGATGTACAGACCGGCCAGAAGGCCCAACAGGAACTGTTGCCACGGTTGCGTGTTGGCCTTCTTGATGCCCAGCGCCGAAAAGGTGCGTGCATACTCGCCGGGCGTCAGCACCGGATGATAGCTCTGGGTTGCGGCCTCGGCAGGTTTCGGATCGGTCATGGCAGGTTCCTTACTTCGCCGCTTCGTCGGCCATGGCCTCGACGTTCTCGGGCGACACATTGGGCAGCAACGCCTCGTGGCTCGGGCTTACGACCAGCGCGGGCCCGAGAATCCGTTTCACGCGCCGGACTTCGGCCCGGATCTGGGCCGGCGTCCCGCGAACGAGCAGATCCTGGGTGTCGATCCCGCCCATGAAGGCAATCTTGCCCTTGAAATCCCGGGCCAGGCTCTCGGCATCCATGGCCGCCGCCAAGGCCTGGAGCGGGTGCAAGGCATCCACGCCCGAATCGATGAGCCGGTCCACGCACTTATGGATTGCGCCACAGGAATGGAGGATTACCTGGTAGCCGTAGCGATGCCCCTGCTCCGTGAACCTGCGGAACCACGGCATAATGAACCGGTCGAACTGATCGGGCGCGACAAACAGGTCGAGCTGCGTCCCGAAATCGTTGCCGAAAAAAAACCCGTCCACAAGATCGCCCGCCTCCTTGAAGAACCGCTCGTTGCAGGCGAGATAGAACTCACACACGTGGCGGGTCACAGCATCGACCACTTCCGGATGGGTGAACATCTTGATGAAGTACGACTCCATCCCGAACAGATCCATGACATTGTGGTAGAAGCAGCACCACATACCGCTCGCCCGGTAAACGTCGCCGGCATTGCGCAACACCTCGATCGTTTCGCGATAGTCCATGAATTCGGGGTTCGGCCAGTCGAAACGCTCAACCTCGGCCACGTCCTCGCACTCGGCGAACGGACCAGCCGCGCCATGGCCGCGATTGGTGAAGAGTCCCTTGGGGGACATGTCAAACATCCCCCGCCCCTCGGGATGCCTGTAGGACGTCCACTGCGGACAGATCCAGCGCAGGTCGTCGCCCAGTTTCCGGCGCAGGGATTCTTCATCCGGTACGCCGAAGTACTTGAAATAGATCGGCCACGTGTCGGCGTGGGGGTTGCCCATCCAGAACCCGCACCGGTCTGCCGCCTTGCCGCTGAAGATCGTCTTGATGCGTTCGCGTCGTGTCATGGTCGCCTCGCCCTCCCGATGTAAGGGACACACAATCGTTCGTCGCCCTGTTGAATCATCCGGCATTTGTGTGGAATGGGCAAGCGCCAGATAGACTCGCCACCCGCGCAAGATCCGCTGGACGCGTGGTGTTCTCATATGGTCTGCTTGGGGCCGGAGCAATCGGCCCGGAAGGAATTGAGGAGTCTGACATGAAACCGTTTCGCATTGGTGTGATGGTGGAGTCGTTTCGTCTGCCGCTCGCGGAGGGGCTGGAGGCGGCGAAAGCGTTGGGCGCGGACGGCGTGCAGATCTACAGCCACTCGCTGGCCGCGCTGGTGGATGGGGCGACGCGGCGGGCGTTTCGTTCGCACTGTTCCGGGCTCGGTCTGGAGATCTCCGCGATCGTCGGCGATCTCGGGGGTCACGGCCTGGAGAAGCCGGCGGAGAATCCCGCTCGCGTGGCGGACATGGCCAAGGTCGTCGATCTCGCGGCCGACCTTGGCGTTCGCGTCGTTACCGGTCACATTGGCGTGGTCCCCAGCGATAGCCGGGCTCGGCACTACCCGGCCATGGTCGCGGCGGGGAAGAGCATGGGCTCGTATGCGGCCCGCCAGGGCGTGACGATCGCCATTGAAACGGGCCCGGAAAAGGCCGTGGTGCTCAAGCGGTTCCTGGACGACGTTGGGTCGCGCGGATTGGGCGTCAACCTGGATCCCGCCAATTTCGTCATGGTGACGGCCGACGACCCGGTACAGGCGGTAAGCACGCTGGCCGATTACATCGTGCACACCCACGCCAAGGATGGCGTGCAACTTCAGCCCTGCGATCCAAACGAAGTCTACGGGGCGTTTGCCTCCGGCGGCTTTGCGAAACTTGAGGCCCGCATGGGCAAGTTGTTCCAGGAAGTCCCGCTGGGCAAGGGCGGCGTTGCGTGGAAGCGGTATCTGGCGGCACTGCGGGCCATCGGGTTCGCGGGTTACCTGACCGTGGAGCGGGAAGTGGGCGCGAATCCGGCGAAAGACATCGCGACAGCGGTGCGTTTCCTGCGTAAGAATATTGCGAAGTAATAACCAGGAGAGAAAGGCATCATCATGGCCAAAACACGAAAGATGAAGTGTGCGATTATCGGCTGCGGAACCATCGGGAACACGCATGCGGATGGGTACGCCGCCAGCCCGTACGGTGAACTGGTGTGTGTGGTGGACCTCGTGAAGTCCAAGGCGGAGGCGGTGGCCGCCAAGCACCGCGTGCCGCAGGCGCTCACGGACTACCGGGCCATGCTCAAGGACCCCACCATCGAGGCGGTGAGCGTGTGTCTGCCGAACTACCTGCATGCACCCGTGAGCATCGCCTGCTTGAAGGCCGGCAAACACGTGCTGTGCGAGAAGCCCGTCGCCCTCAATGTCACCCAAGCGAAGGCCATGCAGGCGGCGGCACGCCGTTACCGGCGCTTGCTCGCCATCGGCGTGGTCAATCGTTTTCACGACAACGTGAACGCCATTCGCGACATGATCCGGCACCAGGAACTGGGTCAGGTCTATCACGTCCATACGGTATTCACGGCCCACCGGTCCATCCCGGGCCTCGGCGGCTGGTTCACGACCAAATCCAAAGCCGGCGGCGGGGTGATGATCGACTGGGGGGTGCATTTCATCGACCTGATCCTCTATTGCCTGGACTTCCCGACACCTGTATCCGTCTCCGGTGCGGCCTACGCCAAACTCGGCCGGAACATGCGGGACTATGCCTACACCGGCATGTGGGCCGGCCCGCCCAACTTTGACGGGGTTTGCGACGTGGAGGAGAGTGTCTCCGGGCTGATCCGGACGAAAGGGCCGAACATCGCGTTCGAGGGGGCATGGGCCCGGAACATCGGCAAGGGGGACATGTATATCGAATTCCTGGGCGAAAAGGGCGGCGTGCGGCTGCAGTATGGCGGGAATTTCACCGTGTATACGTCCCGCGATGGGGCGCTCTACGAGATCCAGCCGTCGCTCCGCGTCGGGTCGATGTTCCAGTCGGAGTTCAACAGCTTCCTGCAATGCGCCGCCACAGGACGTAAGTCGCCGGCGCACATCGACACGGTCATCGGAACGCAACGCGTCCTCGATGCCTTTTATCTTTCCGCGAAGAAGAACCGGGAGGTCGCCGTCCGATGAAGAAGATAGGTTTCATTGATTACTATATCGACGAGTGGCACGCGAACAACTATCCCGCGATGATCCGCGAATCGTCGTTCAAGGATCGTTTTGAGGTGGCGCTGGCCTGGGAGGAACAGGCGGTCGCCGGCAAGAAACCGATCGCCGACTGGTGCCGCGAGCAGCGGGTCAGGCAGGCGCCGGACCTGGCGACCGTGGTGCGCGAGTGCGATGCCATCGTAGTGCTCTCGCCCGACAACGCCGAACGGCACGAGGCCCTGGCGGACCTGCCGCTGCGGAGCGGCAAGCCGGTCTATATCGATAAGCCGATCGCGCCGTCCCTTGCGGCGGCCCAGCGGTTGTTCGCCAAGGCGCGCGAGCACCAGACGCCAATGATGTCGTGTTCGGCGCTGCGGTTCGGGTCCACGTTCGAGCAGGCGCTGGCCGACAAGGTCGCGGGCAAGCCCGTACGCTTTGCGTCAACTGGCGGACCGGGTTTGTTCGAGACCTACGCGATCCACCAGCTCGAGATGCTGGTGATGGCGCTCGGGACCGGCGCGTCACGCGTGATGCAATGCGGCAACCGTGATGCCCATGTGATGGTCGTCGATTACCCGGATGGGCGGCGCGGCCTCTTCAACCAGAACCCTGCCCAGCCCTTCGAGATCAGCATCCAGTTCGGCGCCGGCGAGGGCGTGTCAGTCACGAAGATGGATGACTTCTTCCCGCGTTTCATCGCGGCCATGCTGACCTTCTTCGATACCGGCCGGCCTTCAGCGCCGGAGGCCGAGACCTTGGAGATCGCGGCGCTGATCGAGACCGGCCGGAAGGCGTTCGAGAGCCCGGATCGGTGGGTCCCGGTCGTGAAGGGGTGACCACGCTGTCAGGCGCAATCCGCACCTGTCACTCGCCCCAGGTCCGCCGAAAGACCGCGCCGAGGTCGTCGCGTGTTATCTTCCAGCCGATGACCACGAAGGCCGTGGGTCCCAGACCTGCGGGTGGTTCGGACTCCATCACGTGCCCATTGACGACCTCCACGAAGGAGCGGCCATCGGCGAATTGCACCGCGCCCTTGAGGCGCAGGAGCTTGTCGCCCAACGCGCTGATCGCCGCCATGAACGCTGCCCGATCGACAAGCCGCTGAGTCTGCAGCGACACCGATACCAGATCGTCCGGCGGTCGTTCTGCCGCCGGCGCGGGTCGGCGCTCGTGGACCAAGGTCCGCAGGAATTCATCCGGGATGCGCCCGAACGTCGTCTCCACCTGCGGCGCGCGCGGGTTCAGCCCCGCCAGCACGCGACGCAACACCTTCAGGTCGCGCTCGGGCACCAAGTCCGTCTTGTTGATTGCAAGGCCATCCGACCAAAGTACCTGACGACGCGCCGCCTGCATGAAAGCTGCCGCGCGCGTAAACCCCTCGGCATCCACCACGCAGACCGACGCTTCCACACTGAACCGCCCCGCCAGGGTCGGCACTTCCAGAAACTGTTCGATATCGCAAGGATCCGCCACGCCCGTCGCCTCGACGAGCACGAGGTCGGGCCGAACGTCGTTCGCAATGGTCGCCAGCGTCTTAACAAAATCCGTCTTGATGCAGATGCAGAACAGGCTGCCGCGATTGAGTTCAAACTTCGCGTACGCCCCGGACGCCACCTTCTGGCCGTCGATGCCGAGCGTCCCAAACTCGTTAATGATCAGTGCCAGCTTGCGCTCGCGCAAGGACGGCAGCCCCAGCAAATGATTGAGCAGCGACGTCTTCCCTGCACCCAGGTAGCCGGTGAGAATAAGCAGCGGGATCGAAGGTCGCGAGTCTGTACGATCGACGGTCATGGCGAGTGGAGATTGGAGACCAACAACCAAGAACTATGAACCCAGAACCACGAACCGCACTTCAGTCCTTCACCCATTCCTTCACAATCGCCACCTCGGGCACGATGCGCGTGGACTTGACCTGGTATTTCGCCACGACCACGGCCGGCAGCATAACCGGACTGATCCCGTGAGAGAGAATCTTCTCCGGGTCGGTGATCATGACGATCTCCGTATCCGCGCCGAGCTCGGTGACGGCCTTCTTCGCGTTGGCCTTGATCTGTTTGCACTCCTTGCCGCCGTCGCCCAGGATGTAGATTGACGACCGTCGCCGTTTGATCTTGATACGCGCCTTCTCGACGATGCGTTTCTGGATGGCGGCGATCAACTCGTCGCGCGCCGGGATACGCGACACGAACGTAATCTGTCCGTCGATGCAGATGGTCGGGATGTTGCGCACCATGAGCGACGTCATGAACACCAGCGATTCGCGCTGCTTGATCTTGTGCTCGCGCCACTCGACCACGCCCTCGAAATCGGGCGTGACCTTCTTCACGGCCTCCACCATGTACTGACAGGGCGCGCAGGCCTCGGAATCGAGCGTGATGATATCCACGATGACCCGGTCGCTCTGCCCGTAGTCCCGCATATCAAGGACTTCCTTCTGCGTACTCGTGACCGCCGTGGCCTTGAGCACGTCGCGCTGGTAAGGGTCGCGCACGAGTTTTGTGATGGCCTCGATGTTGGCCGGCGGCGTGGCGTAGGGCAGATCGCAGCCCGGCGCCAGCACGAACCCGGTATCGCCGCCGACTTCCATGCACGCCAGCGCGTTGCGCTGCGCGTCCTCGGGCGTGCCGAGCAGGAGGACCGTGGTAAGCTGGATATTGCCGCCAAAGCTGATCTTGCGCGGCACGCACACGTTCTTCACGTAGTCCAGCGGGATGTTCTCGTCGATCGAGATACTGTCCGGCGCGCAGTCGCACATGGCGGCGATGTTCTGCTGCGCATGGCCGCACACAAAGAATGAGCCCAGCGCGCCTTTCTGGCGGATGGCAGCAAAGACCGGCTTCACGTAGGGCGTCACGAACTCCTGGAATTGCTCCGGCCCGATCTGGCTGGTCATGGGATCCACCACGCCGATCACGTCGCAGCCGGCATCGAGGTAGTAACCCGACACCGTGCGGCAGGTCGTCATGCAGAACTCCATGAGTTTCTTCACGCCGGCCGGGTCGTCGAACATCTTCATGAAGATATCGGTGCCCAGCAGGTGCAGGGCAAGCGTGAACGGCCCGCACACCAGGCCGTACAGGGCCAGGTCGGGATGGGCCTGGCGCAGGGCGCGGGCAGCGTTGAGCACGGCGCGCAGGCGCGGCGACTCGGCCGACGGCACGGGGATCCGGTCGAGCGTCACGCCCAGCGCGAGCGGATGCGACGTGACGGCCGGCGGGTTCTCATCGGCCCACGTGAGCTCGCAGCCCATGGCTTCGGCCTCGATCTGCAGATCGAACGCCACGGGAATGCCATCGGGCTGGTAACGCTTGATGGCGGCCTCCAGCCCCTGGATCATGAGGGACTCTGACTTGAGATAATCGCTGGCGGTGGACCCGATGAGCGACGCGGCGTGGCAGCCGACAAACGGAACCCAGGGTGTGCGATCAACTTTTTCGCCACGCAGGGCGGCTAGGACTCTGGCTTTGGATGTCATGGGCACAGTATATCAAACGCTGTCGCCCGATTCTTGAACATTCCTTGGTGACTACAGTGGGGCTGCACCGTGTCGGTCACCATCCGACTGACGCCGTGGCGCGCGTGCGGGCGCGGGACACTGTGACCTGTACCGCGCCTTTGCCGGTGTCGAAGCGGTAGTCGCCGTAGAAGCCGCGAAAGCGGAGCATGCCGTCCGGGCCCGCCTCGGCCGTGCCGTGGGTGTCCCACTCGCGCAGGCACTGCAGGTACGCTTCGCCGTTGGGCTTGAGCGTCCAGTCCTTGCGCCACATGGCCGCATTGGGAATCCAATGCGAGCCCTGCCAGAAGCCCCAGTGCAGGAACCCTTCCACGGCCGGATGGGCGAAGCACACCCGAAGGACGCGGCGCGTGTCGACGGCCTGCCGGGCTTCGTCGGTGGTGTTGATGTCGAACTCGGTGATCTTGACCGGGAGCCCGAACTGCCCAAGCTTGTCGAGTATCGTCCACATGGTTTCGTTGGAGGGCACGTCGGGCCCGAAGTGTGCCTGATCGCCGATGCCGCCGACCGCAGCCCCGGCGGCAATCAGCCCGCGGATGTGCGCCACGTAGCGATCGACCTCCTGCGCCTGGAGGATTCCGTAGTCGTTGACGTAGTAACGATTCTCGGGCGCGATTTCACTCACCCATTTGAAGTACGCGGCGCCATTGGGCAGACCCAGTGTCCTCGCGAAGTAGTCGGCATGGATCATCTCGTTGTTAAGGTCCCACTCGGTGATCCGTCCGCGAAACAGCGAGAGCAGGTGCGTTGCGCGCAACCGCATGGCCGCCTCAAGCTCGGCCGGCTCCAGCGCCTTGACCCAGGGCAGGACGTATTGGTCGATACCCCAGAACACGCAGTGTCCCCGCATGGCAAGCCCCAGTTCGCCGCACGCCTTCCACACGGCCGCGGCTTCGTCGTCCCGCACCAGGCCCCGGGCCTTTTCCATCGAGTACCACTTGTGCGCGTTCTCCGCCACGGCGCTGTTGAAATGGGTGCGCAGCACCTCCTGGTAGCGCGCGGCATCGGGGTCCGTCTTCGCGTCAGCCAGCAGCCAGCGCGCGGCCACGGCCGTGCCGAAGGGAAAGGCGTGCCGCACGAGGCGATAGCCAACCGGGCCCGTGACCGGTTGCCCCTTGGCATCGGTGAAGCGCACCTCGAAATCGCCCTTGCGCAAGGTTTCGATCCGTTGATCGAGCAACGTTTCGCTGATCTCCGTCATGTTCTTCTCTCCCGGAGCTACGGGTCCGCCAGGCCACAGCCTGCCGCCCTATTGTGACGCCACCCTTACATCTCCCGCTGAGGAATCAGGCGCGGCAGCGGGCTGAGGTAACCGAAATGTTCCAACCGTTTGGCCAGCTTCTTCAGATCCCGTCGAAGCACCGCAATCCGCAAGCCCTCCACCTTAAGGCTGAGTTCTCTCAGGACTGGATCGGAAGCAAAAAGGCGGCGGATGGTTGCGTCGGAGTTGATCTTGAGCACAACATGCTCGGCCTCCAACTCCAATGGCGCGATCCGGGCTAGCGTGTTCTCAAAGAAGCGTTCCCAAACCGGTGGAGGCTTTGCGGCAACGACTCGCCGAAAGAGAACCAGCCGCTCCTCCAGATCCTGCCGCGAGGCGCAGCCGCGTAGGAGCGACTGCGGCGTCATCCGATACCGATCCGGGGCGAGCTTCTCCATGAACTGGCTCAAGGCCAATTCGGTGAGCGCATCCATGTTCCGGCATGTGGCCAGCAGTCGCACCTCGTCGAGGACGATGGCCGGGCGGACGACCTCCGCGGCCGCAACTTCATAGGTCTTCCGTTTACCAAGGACATACTCCCCCAAAGATGTCAGTCGCACGAAACGCAACCCGTCGAAAGGCGTAAGGTAAGGCTTACCCGACCGGCGATAAGTCTCGTTCAGCGGCAAGGAATAGGCGATTTCCGCAAGTCCGAATGCGGCCAGGAGAAAGGCATACCCCTTGAGCAGGGGCTCGCCCACGAGCTTCATTTCATTCGACCCGTCAACCCAGATCCGATCCTGCCACGTGTCGGGGCGATGCGCGATCCGCACCTCCAGCCCACGAACAAGGCCGAACAGATTGGGCACGCGTTCCCTCAAGGCGTGGTAACTCACCATGTTTTCCAGCGCAATCCAAGCGTCCGCGGGGAATTTCGCGAAAAAAGAGGCGACGTTCCTGAACGCGAGGCGATTGTAGTCGCACCTGCCGCTCCGCCCGCACGACACGTGGCCAAGTAGTTCCTCGTGCAGGAAAGGCGCGCACGCCGCCACGTCCTCGAATAACGCGCGGACCGGCTCGGCGCTATCGGCCCGTGCCAACAGTCCCACCCGCTCTTCTGCGCCGGCAAACGCTATCCCGCCCACGAGCAGGCGGGTGCGAAGCCACAGCAGGTCCTTCTCCTCGTCGCCCGCATAGAACTCCGGACCACCGACGATCTGACGAAGGCTCTTAATCGACGAGAGAGCGATCTTTTCCGACTTACCATATTTCAAATGGCCCTGTGCGATGTACTCGGCGACCAACCGCAAGTGGGCGATCGCCACGGACTCGCACGTATAGCGGCGCAGGGACTTCGGTACACCTTCAACGGGTACCAGTTCAAACCCCGGCGGCGGCGGCACGAACGCCCGGAAGGCCTTTCGCACGGCATCGGGCAGCGCCACGCCATAGTTCTCTTTCCTGGGTTTCTCGCGGCCCGACGAAAAACTCCAGGCCGGTTCGACGAATCGCACGATGCACAAGAACCCATGCTCGGGTGGAAGCAGGTAGGGCTCATAGTAATGCCTGTTCTCGTCGGGGTTCAGCGTGGCGATCACGCGACCCACGGTCTCTTCGAGCGTGGCAAGGCTGACGCATTTCTCCCAAGTGACCGCCGCAAGGGCCTTGCGCTTGGGAATCGGCAATGCTTCGAACATCCGCCTTCCCAAAGCCGCGTCGCCCAGAATCGCCTGCAACAGCCCCACCAGCACATCCTTACGGGGTACCTTTTCCGGGTCGGATTGGCGCGGTTCGGGCCCGCTGGGCCAACCCGCGCTGACCGCCGCCGCAAAGGGTTCCGGGCACGTTTCGTAGAGCCACCGATAGAACGTGGCAGGATACAACCGTGACAGCGCTTGCTCCAGCGGCGCATGGAGCAACGTCTCGACCTCGGAAAGAATGGGCATGGGGATATCCTAGCCGAGAATGTCGTCCACGTCGGCCTCTGAAAGCGATTTCAGCGCAACTCCGTCGCTGGAAATCACGGCGTCGAAAAGCCGTTTCTTGCGCTCCTGGAGTTGGACGATCTTCTCTTCAACCGAGTCGCGCACGATAAGTTTGTACGTGAACACGGTCCGGTCCTGTCCGATGCGGTGCGTCCGGTCGACGGCTTGAAGCTCCGCGGCCGTGTTCCACCACGGATCGAAAATGAACACGGTATCGGCCGCGGTCAGGTTGAGGCCGAGGCCGCCCGTCTTGAGCGTCATGAGGAACACCTTGACGTCGTCGCGGCTCTGGAACTGCTTGACCAGGGCCTCCCGATTGCCGGTGGCGCCGGTCATGGTCAGGTGCCGAATCCCTCGTTGCTCGAAATCCCCGGCCAAAAGATCGACCGCCGCCAGGAAATTGGTAAAGACCAGAACCTTGTGACCGTTGAGCACGGCATCTTGAACGCTTTCGACGAGTGTTTCGCGTTTCGGCGAGACGATGGCGCCTTCGCTCTTTTCCTCCGGGATGGACGCGATCTGCCGCAGTTCCAGCAGGGCCTCGAGAATGAAGAACCGGCTGGCATGCATGCCGTCCTCGGCAATCCGCCGTTTGATCGTTTCATAATAGAAGCGGCGCCGCGTGTCGTAGAGCCGCTTCTGGTCGGCGCTCATGTCGACATAGAGGGTCTGCTCGATCTTCTCGGGCAGTTCCTTCAGCACGTCGCGCTTCAGTCGCCGCAGGACGAAGGGATAAATCTTGCGCCGCAATTCCCGCGCGGCTTCCTTGTCGTCATTCTGGTGAATCGGCACGGCGTAGTTCCGGTTGAACTCGCCCTCGGAGCCAAACATGGCCGGATTGAGAAAACGGAAGAGCGAGTACAGTTCGCCCAGGTGGTTCTCAATCGGCGTTCCACTGAGGGCCAGGCGGTACTTCGCCTTGAGCGTGAGGACGGCCTTGGCGATCTGCGTGTCGGCGTTCTTGATCGCCTGGGATTCGTCCAGAATGACATAAAGGAACTGCCGGTCGACAAACTGCTCGATGCTCCCGCGTAACGTTCCATAAGTCGTCAGCACCAAGTGGTGTCGCAGCGCGGCGTCCAAGTCGCGCGTGGCGCCGTGGTAGACATAGTGGCGCAAGGTGGGACAAAACCGGTCGAGTTCGCGTTGCCAGTTGAACAGCAGACTCCGGGGCATGACCAGAAGCGTGGGCGTCGTCTCCGCCGGATAGAGCCGCGACAGAAGGGCGATGGTCTGCACCGTCTTGCCGAGACCCATATCGTCGGCCAGGCAGCCTCCCAGCCCCTGTTCGTGCAGGTAGTCGAGCCATTTGACGCCGTCCGTCTGGTACGGCCGCAGTTCGCCGACAATCGGCGGCGGCGGCAACGCCTTGCCGGCGAGCGCGTTGAAACCAAGGAACACATCGCGCGCCCTCGCGAACACCGTTTCAGCCGCACTTCGCTCGATCAACTCCTCGATCAGTGGTAAATCAAAAAACGACACCCGGACCCCGTCCTCGTGCTTCTTGAACAAACGGGTGAGTTTCGTCAGGTAGTCGGTATTGAGCACGGCCTGTGTTCCGTCGCTCAGGGTGACGTACGAGTTCTTCCGGTGTTGCGCCAGCACGTCCATGAGGGAAAACGTCTCGCCGTCGAGTTCGAGTTCCGCGGCGCCGTCCATGAAATCGATACCAAAGCCCAACTTCAGCTTTAGCTTAGGCGTCACGGGTTTGACGCGATAGGCCTTCAGCTTTTCCGCCCCGAACAAAACGTACTGGCGGGCCAGTTCGCCCAGTTCGCGCGCCAGGAACAGGGCGGCGAGAGCCTTGCCGACCACAAACCCGTGCTCGTCGACAAGTAGTAATGCCGCCGCGGACCCTCCCAGTTCCTTCTGATAGCGGCTCAAGAGCCGGGTCAACTTCTGGCGCTCATCCGCGAGCGAGCCATACACCACCTCCCGCACGACGATCGTCTGCTCCGCCTCGTTGAGGGCCGCCACGCGGGTGATGTCGTAGTTCCGGACAAAATCCAGCGGGAAGCGCGGCAGCGTGTAGGCCACGTCAAAATGCAGGTCGCCGGCCTGATCAACGTCCTGGAAGACCAACGTCGGTCTGGCATGGACGGCTTCGCCGGGCACAGTCGCGTACCCGTCGTAGCGCACGACGATGCCCGAAAAGTGGGAGAAAAGCAGCGACAGGCACCGTTCCAGCATGACCTCAGGAAAGGAGTCCGCGAACAGCGCCAGGCGCCTGAAGTTCTCGCCGATCGGCGGCGTCTCGCAGATCTGACGGCCGACCAGCATGTGCGTCTCGTTGACGAACCGGAACTCGGACGAAGCCGCGAGGGTTTCGCCGTCGCGAACCAACAATACCCGCCCGGAAAGCCATGGCGGATTCTTCTCCCTGTCGGCAGCCAGATCCAGCACGACCTCCACGGGGGTGGAGGCGAACGTGATGGGATCCAGCTCGTGGTCCACGAGCGCTTCACACTTGCTCAAAGGCCACAGGAGATGTTCGTGGTGATGCAGGTAAATCCGCTCCGCGTTGCGCTCCCAGCCGACCAGATCTTGCTGGCGGCGCTGAATCGCGCCCAGAGCCTTGACCAACTCGCGCAAGGCGCCGCGGCAATCGCGGTAGTCGATGTCCCGCGGCTTTCCTTTGCCGTCCACGACTTGCAGGTACGCGCCCTCGTCGTCGAAAAGCAACTGGACGGCAGTATCCCCGGCCACGGCGCCGTCAACGACCGCCTGCTCGTCGCTACGCTGCAGGGCGGCGAACAATCGCGGTTCGTGTTCAAGTGGTGATGTTGACGCCATGGGCTTTCCCGTGGGGGTTCCCGAAAAGCATAGATCATGGCGCTTCATCCACCCAGGCGTCAAGAGTGCGGCGCGCCGGCAGACTTAGCGCCCAAACCTCCATCGTTCTGCTAAGGAGTCTTCACCGTTGGCGCCGGGCGGGCGTTCTGATAGTCTCCGGCCGACATCCGAAATGAAGGCTACGGTTAATACAGCGTTGCGTCTGAACGGCATTAGGGTGCGAACAGCGCCTCCACGCTGGAAACTGCCATGCGCGAACACCGAGTGCTCCCTTCACCAATTGTCACCGTACATCGGCAAGATCAAGAGCAGCATTGCGGCCGACCTCATCGAACGCTATTCGGAACCAGGCGATCTGGTGGTCGACCCGTTTGCCGGCGCCGGGACGATTCCCTTTGAGGCCGCGATAAGGGGCCGGCGCGCTCTGGCGGCGGACATCAGCTCTTATGCGCGCATTCTGGCGCAGGCCAAACTGGCTCCACCTCCGTCCCTCGACGCTGCCCTGGTACTTGCCGAAACGGCGCTAGACGAGGCGGCGCTCCTCCCTGCGCCGGACTTGAATGAGGTTCCGGCATGGGTCCGCGAGTTTTATCACCCGAGAACATTGAGTGAGGCGTTGAATTTCGCGACGGTATGCCGGCGGCCCGGGAACGAATTCCTGATGGCCTGCTTCCTCGGCATCCTCCATCACCAGCGGCCAGGCTTCCTCTCCTACCCTAGCAGCCATCTGGTCCCTTATCTGCGCAATCGCCAGTTTCCTCGGCAGGACTTTCCCGAGATGTATGCCTACCGGGAGTTGAAACCGCGGTTGCTCGCCAAGGTTCGCCGCAGTTACAAGCGCTTTGCGACGCCCACCAAGCGCGCGGTGCTCCCTTTCCGGCAGACTGCGGTCGAGATCTTGACACTCCCCCGTCAGTTCGGCGCCCTCATCACAAGTCCGCCCTATATGAATGCGCTCGACTACGGCCGGGACAACCGCCTTCGGCTTTGGTTTATCGCCCCAAACCTGGCCAATAATGTGGACAACGACGTCACCCAGCGGCGTCAAGCTTTCGTTAACGCCTTGAGCAGTCTTGCGACGAAAGCCGAGCGCGGACTGAAGCCCAAGGGTTATTGCGTCTATGTCGTCGGCGAAGCAATCAAACGCACCTTCGACGGGCATCCCTCCAACGTCGTTGTCACCATCATGCATCAGCAAGCCCCGTCGCTCCGCCTTAAGACGGTCATGGCCGACCAAATCCCAGACGTGCGCCGGACGCGACGTGAGTGCAAAGGCGTGAAGACCGAACACGTCTTGGTGTTCCAAAGGAGCTGAATGCGCGCCAACCTCCCAGACTCAACATGGTTCCCGGGCAAGCGACTGCCGAGCAGGCAGGATCTTGTGATGGTTGAGTTGATCGGCAGTGGCAACGATGGGCATGTGTTTCGCGCTCACTCTGACGAACTGCAACGCGACTTCGCGTGCAAAATCATACCAAGAGCGAATCTCCAGGACCGGTGGCGTGCGGAGGTGGAGAAGGCCAACGCTCTGCGTAACCCCGCAGTTGTGCGTTTTGCGGACTTGAGGGACTGGACCGACCCAAAGGCAAACATCGATTGCGTTGTCCTAGTCGCCGACTTCGTGGACGGTCCGAATCTGGGAAAGTTCATCGCAAAACGCCGGACCGAAATATCGGTACCGCTTGTGGTTCAATTTCTCGAGGCGATGTTTGATCTATTCAACGAGATGTCCACAGTGGGAGTTACGCACGGTGACCTACATGCGGGGAATGTGCTTGTCGAAGATCGGGCCTCCTATGCCTTGACCGGCCCTCGGTTCGCGTTCCGCGTTACGGATTTCGGTGTGGCCAGCGTGACCAGCGAAGCCCGCTTCAAGGATGACTATCTCCAGTTGGCCGTCGTTCTTCGACAACTGCTTGAGGTCGTCAACTACCAGACCTGTTCTCCGCGGGACAAACACCTCTTCAATGCACTGAACCACCAATTCCTTGCCCGGCACCTGACTGAACAAGACCCGACACGAGACCCGTTGACAAGGAATCCGCGCGGGCTCTTCGTTCGTCTGCGTGAACTGAATGCGGAGATCGACCATGAGGGCGACAACGACACGGCCCGCCTTCAGACGCCATTCGACTTCCTGAGTTGCGAACAGATTGGGGACGCGCCATTCCTGCTCAGGGCGTTGTATTCTGATCGGTTCTTGGGCCTCAGGGAGATGGAAAGCAGGAACAACCTTGTTGTGACGGGGCCACGCGGATGCGGTAAGAGCACGGTCTTCAGGAGCATGAGCCTCCGGCACCAGATGCGAGTCACCGAAGCGACTCCGGAAAAAATCACGCAGATCGGCATCTACTACCGATGCGACGACCTCTACTTCGCCTTCCCTCGCTATGCGTTGCCGGAACGGCCTGAAGCATGGGACTTGCCGGTTCACTTCGTGACGGCCACTCTCCTCAACGAACTGTTGGAGTCGTTGGAGCGGTGGGCCGACACGTACTTCCAAAGTGATTTTCGGCAGGCAGAGGCCCGGGCCGCTCAGAGGCTATGGGAAATCCTCAGGCTGCCACCGCCGCGACAGCCGGGAACGGAAACGTTAAGGGCTGTCGCCGTTGAACTCCAAAAGCAACGCAAATGGGCCGCCGAGAAGCATCGGGTTGCGCATGACAGGAAACAACTGATTCGCGACTGTTTCGGCGCGGAGGTGCTTCAGAATACATGCACCGCCCTTGCGGAATCGTTTCCCTTCCTCGCGGCCCGGCCGTTCTACTTCCTCATTGATGACTACTCATCGCCAAAGGTAACAAAGGCGTTGCAAGAGAACCTAAACCGGGTTTTCATGCAGCGGGCGGGGACCTGTTTCTTCAAACTGTCGACCGAGAGCCCCGTGTCTTTCTCCAAGAGCGATATTGACGGAAAGGTGTACGTAGAGAACCGCGAGTATGTCCTTCACAATCTCGGCTTGGTATTCCTTCACGCCGAGGTGGGACAGAAGTTGGAATTCATTGAAGATGTCTTCCGGCGGCGACTGGCAGCGGCAACCATAGCCTATCCCGTTAGAGAACTGCGCGACCTCCTTGGCAGTAATGCCGAGAGCAACTTCAACGAGAGCGCCCGCCAACTTCGTTTGGGGAAGAAGCCGGAGTTCTGGGGCGAGGAGGTGCTATGCAGACTCTGCAGTGGGGACATCCACTACCTAATCAGCCTAGTCGGCGACATGGTCAACCAAGGCGGTGGTCCTGGCGAACTCGCAAGTACACAGGCGAACCCGCGGATATCGACGCGAGTGCAGAACAAAGCGATCAAAGATGCAGCTGGAACCTTTCTGAAGAATCTCCGAAGTATTCCGCGACATGGAGAACGTCTTGTGGCGATCGTGACGGCATTCGGGACCGTCGCGCATGCGTACCTTAGGCACAGGGATTCCACAAACGTAACGGGCAATCCGCCGTGGCAGGCCTCACGGATCGAACCGTACGAACCACTTGTCTTGAGCCCCGAAGCCCAAGAGCTTTACGACGAATTGCTGCGTTACTCTGTCTTCATCGAGGACATCCGGGGCAAGAGTCGTCGAGGGAAGGTTGTTCCCAGACTATACCTGCGGCGCTTTCTGATACCTCATTTCAATCTGACTTTCAGTATGCATGATTCCATTGAACTCGAACCAGGTGACTTCGAGCAGTTTCTCCTGACACCCGCCAAGTTTGAAGACCGGATGCGGGCGCGCGCCGCCCAGTCGCCTGATGACATCCAATCCCTAGCCAAGGGAAGGGCCATGCCGGGTCAGACTGAGTTGTCACTTGAGGTCGCCGGAGAGGAAGAACAATGAGCCGGGTCACACGACCTGACGAACGACTGGCCGCATTGGTGAAGCCGGCCCTTCAGTCGATAACCCAATTTCAGTTCTGCGGGGATGATTGTCTCGTGTTGTGCGCCGGTTTTGAGGATCGAGTTCTGGCCGTGCTCGAAGCCGCGGTATCACGGTCTTCGGCTTTCCAAGTTGTCGTCATCACCTATGAACCCCTACTTCCTGCCAACCGTCTCGGTGAGATCAGGGCGGTCTGTGATCGGGAGGGAATCCGGAAAACAGAGATTGTGTATGACCGCATGAATCCGGCCGGTTTCGGCGATGCGTTTATGCGGCAACTGGAGGGCATCGAAGGGCAAGTTTTCCTCGATGTCTCGGCCATGTCGCGTCTCCTGATTGTTCAGAGTTTGGTGGCATTACGTCAACGGACTGGTGGATTCTCGGATTGTACCATCGCATATGCCGAAGCATCCACCTACCCACCCAGTCAGCAGGAGGTCGCGGATGCGCTCAGGCACGCCGAGACAGACCCGCTCTCCTCACTGCTGCTTCTCTCATCCGGAGTATTTGAGGTCATGGTTGTGCCAGAGCTATCGTCCACCACGGTCGCATCGAATCAAACGCGGTTGGTGGCGTTTCCATCGTTCAGCCCGGAGCAACTCACGGCTTTGAAGAACGAATTGGCACCCTTTCGGTGCACCTTCATCCACGGTGTTCCCCCGCGGGATGAGAACAGGTGGCGCACAGAGGCGATAGCCAGAATCAACCGAATTGACCTGGCTTCGACTGACAGCGTCTGCATTAGCACCTTCGACTATAGGGAGACGCTCGACTACCTCCTGCGCTTGTACGGAGAGCATTCGGAAACTGAACGATTACTTGTCTCACCCACCGGCAGCAAGATGCAAGCGGTGGCGGTAGGCCTGTTCCGCGCAATCCAGGATGACGTACAGATCGTCTACCCAACACCCCGCGAGTTCCGTGCGCACGACGACTATACCCGAGGCGTTCGCAGTCTCTACAGCCTGCCCTTGCGAGCCTTCGCGTCTGTCGCGACAGGGTGATGACGTGCAGACCGCCCCGGTGTTCTCAACTAGATTCGTCTAACTGTTGCGACTACATCCGGCTCGTTCACGGCAGTCACCGATACGACTGAGCTTTGTTGCTCCGCGAACGGTACGAAGCGATGCATAGACAGGCGGGCGACAACTAGCCAACAGTGATCGTATTGCCGTCATGTCACTGCTTGCATGTCTCCCCTCACCACCGCCGGTTGGTCTTGTGCGGCACGACGTCGCCGGTCTCCATGAAGAACGTCAGCATCCGTACCTTGAGCCTGGCCAACTCGCCGGCCAGGGCCGGGTCGTTAATGCGGTTCTGCATCTCGCCCGGATCGGCACGCAAATCATAGAGCTCGTCGCTCTCGTAGAGCCGCCGAACGTACTTGAACTCGCGCGTGCGGCACATCACGGCCTTGGTGTGTTCCGGCCCCTCGGATGTCTGCAGGTTGACGCGTGGCCAGTACAGCCCGGCCGGGTCCACGCTGGAGGGACTGTCGCCTTCCATGCAGTGCCGTTCGCCATGCAGGCGCCCGCCTTCGCAAAACACGGCATCACGATGCGTGTCGGTCGTGCCGGCCAGCACCGGCAGCAATGACCGGCCGAAGTGCGTATAGTCAGACGTAAGGCCGGCCAGGTCGAACACCGTAGCCGGGAAGTCCACCAATTCAACCAGCGCCTCGCTGACCCGCGGTTGCACGGGAACGGCGCGCGGCGGCTTGACGACAAACGGCACGCGCGTGAGGCAGTCCTCGAACGTGTTCTGAGTCTTCTCGACAAGGCCGTAGTCACCCGTGAAGTCGCCGTGATCGGAGAACAGGAACACCGCCGTGTCGTCGTAAGTCCCCGCCTCCCGCAAGGCGCCCATGAGGCGGCCGAACTGGTCGTCGACGCGGCTACACATGCCGTAGTAGGTCGCCCGCAACTCAGTCCAGCGATCCTCCGTCCATCCCTGCAGGCGCTGCCGTTCCCAGATGCCCTTCAGCAGCCTGGGCTTCCCATCCCAGCCGGCTGGGAGGCCGCGCCGCGGCGGCAGGCGTGCCCGGTCGATCGCCCCGAAGTAGGGCTCCTCAACGGCATAGGGCGGGTGGGGATACTGAAGCGGCAGGTACAGACAGTATGGACGGTTCTTCGGCGCGCGCCGGACGAAATCGATCGCCCCGAGCACCATGGCCCAGTCGCCATCGTAGTAGACGTCTTCGCCCGGGTCCTTCTCCAGCCGGCCGCGGTAGAACGAGTACCAGTTGTCGCCCGTCGGGTCGCCGCGCCACGCGTGCTCGCCGTGTGAGTCCCGGTGACACGGCCGGGGCGGCGTGAACTTGACATCACAGTAGTCGGCATAGCCGTTCTCGGCCGGCACGAGGTCGTTCTTGCCGCCCCACCACACGAAATAGCCGGCGTCCTTGAGCGACTTGAGCAGGCAGGGCTCGTCCTTGCCCAGCATATGGAACATGGTGCGATGGCCGCGCACGTGGGGATACCAGCCGGTCATGAACGAGCACCGGCTCGGCGTGCACACGGGATTCTGGACAAACGCGTTCCGAAACGAGACGCCGTCCGTGGCCGCCATGCAGTCGAGATTCGGCGTCAGGGCCGCCGGATTACCCATGTGCCCGAGCACGTCGCCGCGCCACTGGTCGGGATTGAATATGATGATGTTGGGCCGGTTCACCGAGCACCGTTCACTCCAGCCTTCGGAACGCCGATGACGATCATGCCGCGCTTCATGAGCAATTGAACATAGTTCATCAGCAAGGCCCGGCTCTCGAAAAATGTCAGCGCATGCCGCGCGGCGAATTCGTCGACCAGCATCTCGAACGACTTGACGCCGTCAATGCTGTCGTAGACAGCCGTCCCCACGGCATCCAGCCGGTAGAAGGCCGTGGGCCGCATGGCAAACCAGCGCCGCAACGGCTTCATCCAGCCCGGACACGACAACTCAATGGTCACGGCCACGGTTCCGTCGACGTCGCGCTTCACCAGCGCACGTTCGTTACGGACGGGCACGGAGGCGAGCTGGTCGCGGAAAGCGATCGTCCGTTTCTTACTCATGCGCGGGCCTCCGTCGGGGCCGCGCCGAACATGGCGTCGAGCGGCAACGGCTCGACGCCCTCCGGCCCGATCTGCTCGCAGGCATAGAGTCGCTGCTCGGCCTGATCATGCCAGAGCCAGGCCACGCCGTTCTTCCAGTGTCGCCCCATCATCGCGTCCATCTGGTGTTCGGGCCGCTGCTCGTAGGCCACCGTCACCGCCGGGCAGCCGCGGAACGTCGTCGTGCGCGGTTCCGCCGGTTGCGCTTTCTGGGCACCCAAAAACCCTGCGTAGAAGGCGGACAACGTGCGCCCGCCGAGGACGAGTTCCGGCAGGCCCCAACGGTGCAGCCTGAGGCGCGCCTTGCGCTTGCTCTCGAATGCCATCATCACATTCGCCGGGTACACGGTCAGGTCTTCCAGGTCGTACTCGGACGGCACTCTCACATCCAAGCCGAACGCCGCAAATCGCCGCACCGGGCCCTGGTTCCCTTCGAACGAAGCCAGCAACGGACGCCAGTGCCGCTCGACCGCCTCCGGCGACGCGTCGGCGAACACCCACCGCAGCAGTTTCCGCGATGCGGCCAGATGGTGCACGGCCTGACAGGGTTGACCCGCGCCGGCCGGGATACCGAGCCGAAACGCGCCCGCATCGCGGGTGACGAGCAGACGGGTCACCGGCGTGTCGCGAGCGGCCGGCACGTGCTTCTGCAGGAATGCCTGCATGGCCGACTCGGGGCTGTAGGCCTTGCACGGTTCCCAATGCACGGCGGCTTGAAATCCGTCACGCGTACTGAACTCGAGGCGGCCTTCCCGCTCGTCGATGGCGTGGCCGGTAATCTCCCAGTCCAAGGGGATATCGAACTGGAATGCGTACCAGGCCAGGTGACGGGTTGTATTCATGAGTGGCAAAGCTCGGTCAGTATGCCGTGCCGCCCGCCTTCCGGCCAGCCGAAAGGCATCACGGCCCGGGTACTTGTACAGGCACGGCGCCGACAGAGCGGCGCCCTCCACATCAAGACCTGAGATTTGGAGGGGCACGCTCCGTCGTGCCCATACGTGTGGACGGCTGTAAGGAACTTGTGGGATCCGCCGGTCTGCGGTATGAAAACGCCCGCATGACCCCAACTGAGGAACGCCAAGCGTCGACGGCCGCCGCGGTGCTGGCCGTCATCGCCGCGGCGCTTGGCTTCTTCGTCGACGCCTACGACCTGATTCTCTTCAGCATCGTGCGCGTGCAGAGCCTGACCGGTCTCGGCGTGCCGCCCGAGCGATTGCTGGCCACGGGCGTCGACCTACTCAACGCCCAGCTTGTGGCCATGCTCGTCGGCGGTATCGCCTGGGGCATCTGGGGCGACCGCTTCGGCCGGCGCGCCGTGCTATTCGGCTCTATTCTCCTGTACTCCATCGCCACCTTCGCAAACGGCCTGGTCCACTCCCTGCCCGCGTATACCGCATGCCGCGTGATCGCGGGCCTCGGCCTGGCCGGTGAACTCGGTGCCGGCATCACGCTGGTAAGCGAGCTTCTGCCGGCGCGTTCGCGCGGCTACGGCACGATGATCGTCGCGGCCGTGGGGGTTCTTGGCGTGGTCGTGGCTTCGGTGATCGGCGACCGGTTCGCCTGGCGGACCGCCTATTTCATCGGCGGCATCCTCGGGCTGCTACTGCTGGGCCTACGCGTCGGCGTGGGCGAGTCCGGCATGTTCCGGCGCGTTCGAAACAGCGCGGTACCGCGCGGCCGCTTCCTCGCGCTCTTCACCGACCGCCGCCGTGCCCTAACCTACATCTGCACGATCGCCGTGGCCCTGCCGATCTGGTACGCCATTGGCATCCTGATCAGTTTCGCCCCGGAAATCGGCCTCAAACTCGGTTTGGCCGAGGCGCCCACGACGCCGCGCGCGATCCTCTTCTACTACCTGGGACTCACGCTCGGTGACCTGTCGTCCGGCTACCTCAGCCAACTCTTCCGCACCCGCAAGCAAGTCATCCGCGCGTTCCTGATCATGACCACTCTGGCCGGCGGCGTCTACTTCACGTGTGGTGGACGATCGCTGACGGCTTTCTATGCCTCGTGCGGCCTGCTGGGGTGGACCTCGGGTTACTGGGCCGTTTTCCTCACCACGGCGGCCGAGCAGTTCGGAACCAACATTCGTGCCACCGTCGCCGTCACCGCGCCCAACTTCGTCCGCGGCCTGGTGACACCGATCACGCTGGCGTTCAAAAATCTGGCGCCGACTTACGGCATGCTCACCGTGGCGGCGGGACTCGGCGTACTGGTCGCGGCAGTCGCCTTCCTGGCCCTGACCCGACTCAAGGAAACCTACGGTCGGGACTTGGACTTCACCGAGTCGCTATAGAGGTTCAACCCCAGAGAATCTTCACGGGATAGCGGCGAATCGTTTCATCGGGTGTCACGAGCGGCACGCCTTGTTGAATCGCCTCCGCGATTAACAGGCGGTCGAACGGATCGCGATGCACATCCGGCAGTTTGGGGAGCATGAAGATCGCCGCGTTGCTTAGCGGCAACGCGGTAAGCCCGGACTGATCAGCCAGGTCCGGAATCCGCTCCACGGAAAATCCAAGGCGCAGTTTTCCCAAGGACGCCTTGATCTGAATCTCAAGGAGACTGACTTGGCTGTAGAAGAGCACGCTCTCCGGCGCCCGCAGTTCCGCGAGCAGCGCCGACTTGATCCGAGACGGTTCGCCCAACCACCAGAGCAGAACGTTCGTGTCGAACAGGACGTTCACAGCCCGCCCTCAAACGCCGCGATCACGTCGGGCGGCGTCACGTCAAAGTCCGGAGCCAGATGGATCTTCCCGCGCGCCAGTCCCGGCGTCTTCGGCCGGGCCTGTGCCACACGGGGAACCGGCGCGATCAGAAATGCCGGCCGATTATGCTTAAGCACCACCGTGCTGCGCCCTTCTTCGGCGAGACGACCATACTCGGATAAGTGGGTCTTCGCTTCCGTGAAGGGAATAGTGGTCTCTTTCATAGCATTATCTAACTCAATATATGACCTTAATTCAATGAAAAAAGACCACATACTGAAACCGGATACGGGCTCCCCAGCGCTCGCGCTCTATCGCCGGTTCTTACAGTACAACTCGAAGCCCTCAGCGGCGAGGTCGGCGATCTTGACGCGGTGGTAGCCGGTCACGCCGGTTTGAAGCGTTCCGCGCATGGGCTTGAGCCAGCGTTCAGGCAGCCCCTTGCGGCCCAGCATCATGCCCATGACCGAACCCACGGTCGCGCCGTTGCAGTCCGTATCCAGGCATGCCTGAACGGCCCGGCAAATGGCCTTGCCGTAGTCGCCTTCGCCCCACAGCAAACCCATGGCAACAATCTGGGCATTGGAAATCGTATGGCACCAGTGGTGCGCGTTGTTTTCGTTCCAGCACTTATGGATACGAGCGATGGCTTCTTCGTAGCCAATGCCTTCCTCATTCCAGCCGATCACGTCCCGGACGGCCGCGGCTAGCCGCGACGTGCGGGGCACCTCCGTGAGACCGAGGCGGATGACCTCCTTCACGTTATCCGTCGTGACTGCCACGGCCAGCATGGCCGCCACCCACATCTCGCCGTAGATGCCGTTCTTGACGTGGCTGATGCTCGCGTCCCGCCAGGCCAGCTCGGCGGCACGCTGCGGGTTGCCGAGCGCGACATAGCCGAAGAAGTCAGCCCGAATCTGCGCGCCAATCCACTCGCGATACGGATTGCGGTACACGGCGGATGCCGGTGGCGCGATCGATTGCGCGAAATTGCGGTAGGCCACGCGTTCGGCCGTGCACGTGTGCAGGATGGGCACTTCCTGCATCCAGAAACCCGCAACGTGTTCCGGAGTGAAATCAATGCCGTGCCGCTTCACGACCGCCAACCCGATGGTCGTGTAGTTGGTGTCGTCATCCTCGGGCATGCAGGTGACGTTCTCCACGCCGAACCACTTCGGGTTGATGTCGTATTTCTTGAGGATCGCCTTGGGTACCTTCGAACGGAAGAAATCGTCGAGCGGATACCGGCCCAGATCCTTCAGATAGCCCCACATGCGCGGCGTGCGCCAGCCCTCGACGGGCTTGCCAAGCAGGCAACCGGCGCACCGGCCGAACCAAGCGCCCTGCACACGGTCCAGCAGCGCCTCGCGTCCCAACTTCAGGCGCATTCGCCGCGGGCCGGATGGACGTTCCTTGCGAATGCCGGCCAGGTCCGAGGGCTCCCGATGCGCATACCCCTTGACTGTCGGCAGTCCCTGCGCGCGATCCAGCAATTCCTGCGCCTGCGGCTGCAAGGCGAAGTCATTGTCCAGATCCTTCGCCTGCAGACGCTTGAACGCCGCTTCGAGCCGCTTGACGTCTCGCCCTTCGTCCCGAAGTTGCTCGAGCTCGATGCCCAAATCGGTCTTCGAGACGTACAGCCAGATATGCTTCATGCCAGCCTCAGGCTTGCGCCGGCGCCACAGGCGCGTAGGCGGCGTCGCCAAAAGCCAGAATGGGATAGAAGATGATCGGCAGGAAGATCATTCCGGCGGCAAATCCGCCGCCTTTGCCGAAATTCTTGCAGAACGAAAGCATGGCAATGATCCCGACCACGAGATTCACGATAGGGATCAGGAGCAGCACCAGCCACCAACCCGGCTTACCCGCGATCTGCAAGAACACGTAGGCATTGTAGATGGGAACGATCGCCGCTAGGGCGGATGCGGCTGGAGGCATAAGAAGCGAGAGGAGAGCGGGATAGAAGAAAAGGCGGGACATGCGCGGGCTTATTTGTTCTACTCTGGGCATGAAGCCTACGCGCAGGGTTGAGGTCTCGGCGTCGGAACAAGAG
>CAITUY010000088.1 GCA_903895695.1 uncultured bacterium | reverse complement strand
GCGTGGGAGTTGCTCGACCGCAACGAACTACATCTGGTCCGCAGTTCACCGTCCCAGGTGAAAGCAAAACGGCGCGCCTGACGGTACGCCGAGTGCGGCGGGGATCCCCGTAGGGTCCCCGCCGACTATTTCAGCGGAATCAACAATACTTCTTTGTCCATCGCTATCCTCCGCTTCGAGTCATCCTGCGCGCTCGATTTGTGCCGGCAATCCCACAGAGTAAAGATGCGGGGATAGTGCTTGGCGGATCGGCTTTCGTCAACCGTGGAAATGAACCCAAACCCTGTCCGGCGTGCGGGGATATCACAAGCCTCGCCCAGACTACACAGGGCATAGACTGACGGGCTGACGCGGTGCCAAGTCCAGGGCGACCCGTCCGTCTGAGACCGCCGCAATCCCCTGGGGCACAATCTCGGACGGGGTCAGCCGGCGGATCTCGACGCGCGTGACAGCGTTCCATTCCGGCGGCAGTTCCCAGGTCCGGCGCCCACCCAGTCGGCTGTAGGCGATGCATTCCTGTCCGGCCCAAGGCGCAGGCAACATCACGTCGGCGTCTTCGGCAAGAACACGGTCATGCTGGGTGAGACGGAAATGGCGGTCGCTCTTGCGAACCGCCGTCTTCACGCCGTCGGAGAAGTGCACTTCGTAGGTCTCGCGGTCCTGGACGTGCCGGAGGATCGTGTGACGGTTCAAGAAGTGCCAGGGCAGCGTCCGGGTACAAAACGCGTCGGCAAAATCAGCGATACGGCCCTGGCCGAAATCTTCAAACTCGATCGAGTGGCCCCATGCTTCCTCGTACAGGCAGCCCAGGTCCGGCGAGGTCCAGACATTCTCCGCCTGCATCGTCTGCACCAGGCGGTGGCGCTGGTTCCAGCCCGAGCCGCCGCCACAGATGACGGAAGGCGGGTAACGGAGACGGTTCTCCTCGGAGAGGTTCAAATGGTAGACCATCGGCACCAGGCCGGCAAATTCGTGATGAAACCACTCCTGGGTGACGTCAATGCCCAAGCCATGCCAGTACTGCAGGATCTCGATCATGGCGGCGACTTCGTCCGCGTAGCTCACCTTGTGGTACGGGCTCGCACACGGGCGGAACACATCGATATGGATGCTTCCCGCCTCCGCAATCGGCAGCATGGCACACAAGGCATCGATGCGCCGCCTGGCCAGGCCCGACCGCCACTCGCGCGTTTTCGAGACCAGATAGGACTGGGCCCCATCCCAGATCCCGCCCAGCATCAGCGTTCCGTCCTCATTACGGTTCAGGAGGTCCTTCTGGACATACTCCTCCCACAAGGGGCTGTCCGGATACGCGTCGCACATGTTGATGTGCAGGCTGACGGTCGCGTTGAATGCCCTGGCCTCGCGCATCAGCCAGCGCAGGCTCTCTGCCGCATCGCCATCCTCAGGACGTCCCAGGCGGTGGTTGACTTGCGCCCAAGAGGGATACCGTGAGTCGTGACCGTCGTATTGCCAGCCGACCAGGTAGACGATCTGCGGGATTCCCCTGGTCAGGCAGTGAACTTGCCGGATGATCTCCAGTACCCGGGCGAAATTGACAAAAGTCTCCGGCTTGGATTTCCAGACCAGGAACACCTTGTACGTCAGCGTCCGGGTGTAGTCGTGGTGGTAGACAAAAGGTTCCATGGTTCCGTCCGTTTCACGCCCGGCTGTCACTGGCATCCGACTTGCCTGCCAGCAGGCGGGATTCATGACGACAGAAACTACCGCCGCGGCCCGCCCCATTCAAGCCACTTGGCAGCCCACAGCAGGCGCCGGATGGGCAAACAAAAAGTGTTCATTGGGTCTGACTCACAGTATCCTATCGAGTTGTCCGGCTGATACAGGGGGAACGCGTACAATTGGGGGATTCGACATGAAGAGCGGGGGCTTGGGTCTTGGGGTGCTTCTTCTGGTAGCGGCGGCGATCGTGCCGTCGGATCGAGCGTTGGCGGCCATAATCTGGCAGGCGACCTCAACCAATTACTGGACCAACACGACGAGTTGGCTCGGCGGCACGGTGCCCGGCCCGTCGGATGACGTGGTCTTCACAAACACCGGCAAGGGCATGTGCATCATCAATGGGGATGTCACGATCAACAGCCTGAACGTGGCGACCGGCTACGCGGCCACTATCACATTCGCCCAGGGCTACGCGGCCGGCCTGACCGTCAATGGCGACCTCAACCTGGGCGCCGGCACGAAGATCCTGTGCCCGTACGTGGCGACTAACGGGCAAGGCACCGGGCGCGTTATCACCGTTTACGGAAACGCGACGATCCAGGGGACCGTCGATGCGAGCGGACAGGGCTTTCCCCTGAGAACGGGTCCCGGCTACGTCAACCACGGCGCCAGTCATGGCGGCGACGGATCCGGCGGCTTCGGCCACACCTATGGGTCCGTGGCCGCGCCCACCGCGTTGGGCAGCGGCGGCTACAACGTCACCGGCGGCGGCGCCATCCTGATTGCCGTCAGCAATACGCTCACGGTAAACGGGATCGTCACCGCGGATTCCGCAACGGGCGGCGAAAGCGGGTCCGGCGGCAGCGTGTGGCTGATCTGCTCCAACTTCGCCGGCACGGGTGTTGTCTCCGCCGTCGCTCTGGGCACCTCCTGGGGCGGTGGTGGCGGCCGACTCTCCCTCCTGCATACCAACAACTCCTTCACGGGCCGTATTTCGGTGGCTGCCAGCCTGGGCACCTCGGGCTACGGCGAGCCCGGCTCGCTCTGGGAGCCCGGCCGCTTTCCTTCATCGGGCAACATAACGCTCACGACCTGCTATCAGTACTACTTCCCGGACAATAGCACCAACACCTGGAACCTGACCTTGGCGGGCACGACGAACGAGTTTCATGGCGGTTCGCTGGTCATCACCAATCTGCTGCTGACCAATGGCGCCTCCCTCCGTTTCGACAATGACTATCAGGGAACGTTCGGCTCGATGAGCGTATCCAACCTGACCATTTGCGGAAGCATCGTGCTTAGCAATTCCACACTGGCGCTCGTCTCAGCCGGGACGTACGCCTTGTCAGGCGACCTGGTCGTGAATTCGAATTCGACCCTTTACGCCTATGGCAATACCGGCGTGGTCAACGCCGCCTCCGGCGGAACGACCAACAATTTTCACGGTATCGGCACGACCATCGCCGTTGGCGGCAATGCCCGGCTGGACGGAATCGTCAACGCCAACAACTGCGGTTTCCCCCTAAGAACCGGCCCTGGTTACGCCGCTTCCCACACCGGGAGCCATGGCGGGGATGGTTATTCAAACTCCGGCAAGACCTACGGCCAGCGCAAGGCGCCTAGTGCGCTCGGCAGCGGCGGCTATACCGCCGCGGGCGGCGGCGCGATCCAGATTTCCGTGACCAACACCCTGACAGTCAACGGGACCATCTCGGCCAACTGCACCGGGCTCGGCGAAGAGGGTTCCGGCGGCAGTGTGTGGCTCTCGGCGGACACCTTGGCCGGGAACGGATTGATCACGGCCGACACGGTGGGCAGCGGCTCCTACGGCGGCGGTGGCGGGCGTGTCGCCCTCATTTACAACACCAAGACCTTTACCGGCATCGCGCGCGCGGCCGGCGGATCCGGCACCAGCGGCGGCGCCAACGTGGGGCAACCCGGGACGGTCTATGAACCTGTCGGGTTCCCGACTTCGGGCGATATCGTCATCAGCCAGTCTGGCGTGTGGGACCTCAGTGGAAGCACGAACACGTGGAGTAGCCTGACAATCAGCAACGCGGCGAGCGTGACCCTGCTCAATGGCGCCGTGACGATCACGAACCTGACGATCAAGGACGGGGCCACGCTCAAACTGCTCGCGCCCGGCGCTTACACGCTGGTCAACGACCTCGCGCTCACCAACGGCAACCTGCAACTGAACAACGGCACGTTCGCCTTCAACTCGCTGTCCCTGGTCAGCAACTGCACGGTGACCGTCGCCACCTCCTGCACCGCGTCGATTTCGGGCAGCGTCACGCTCGACGCCACGTCGAGCCTCGACCTGGCCAAGGGCGCCTACGCCTTCACCAACGTAAGTGTGGGGCGGGCCTCGACCCTGTACGTGCCCGGGCAGTCGTTCGTGCTATACGCGTTGACGGTGGTGTCAAATGCAGCGCTCTATTGCCGTGGCGACACGGGCGCGGTGAACGTGGCATCGGGCGGAACCACGAACATCCCGCACGGCACAGGCGCTGCGTTCCGAGTGCTCAGCGACGTCCAGATTGACGGCATCATCAACGCCGATGGGCAGGGATTTGCGGCGCAGACCGGGCCGGGCGGCACATCGACCGGAGGGAGCCATGGCGGCGACGGCAACGGCGTTTCCGGCAAAACGTACGGCTCCCGGACGGCACCCACCGCACTGGGCAGCGGCGGCTACCTCGGCACCGGGGGCGGCGCGATCCGGCTGGATATCGCCGGCAATCTGACGGTGAACGGCACGATCAGTGCCAACTCGCAGAATAGCGCGTTCGCCGGTTCCGGGGGCAGTGTATGGCTGTCATGCAGCAACCTCGCCGGCACCGGCCGTATCGCGGCGGACTCGGTTAACGGTAGTTCCTACGGCGGGGGCGGCGGACGGGTCTCACTTGTTTACAATACCAAAACGTACACCGGGACGGTGAGCGCGGCCTGCAGCGGCAGCGGCACGCTCGTCGGGCAACCCGGGACGATCTGCGAATCCGGGGCCTCCTTCCCTGCCTCAGGCAATGTGACCCTCTCACAGTCCGGGCATTGGAACCTGGGCGGCGGCGTCTTCAATTGGAGCCAACTGACGGTCAGCAACGGCGTCGGCGCCTGGCTGGAGAACGGCACCGTGACTGTGGCTGCAGCCACTCTGCGCGGCCCGGTCTGGCTGAGCACGGGGAGTTACACCTTTGGGGACTTTTCAGTCACCGGCGGCTCCGTGGTGATCGCCTATTCCTCGGCGGCGACGACGATCACGGGCGCCTTGAGCGTGGCCGGCAGTTCGACATTCTACCTGCCGGTCCAGACCAACAACCTGACCTCTCTTTACGTCGATAGCAGTTGCTTCTTCTATCCGAGCTATTCGATGGGAGTCACCAATGCGGCCAACGCGGACTCGGGCGGCACGACAAACAGCCCGCAGGGCGTGGGGGTCGTGTTCAACGTGTCCGGCGACGCGACGATTCTCGGCACAATGAGCGTCGACAACGCCGGTTTTGCCAACTGGTTCAGCGGCGCCCGGGCAAACGGGCCGGGTTTCGCCGGCGCCCACACGGCGTCCTACGGAGGCAAGGGATTCGGCGGCGGTCCGATCTACGGACAACTCACGCGGCCGACTGCACTGGGCAGCGGGGGGTACAACTGCAACGGCGGTGGCGCGCTCAAACTGGCGGCCGGCGGCACGCTCCGGGTGGACGGCACCATCACAGCCAACTCGACGGGGGGCGAAAGCGGTTCCGGCGGAAGCCTCTGGTTACGGGCGGGAACCTTCGTCGGCGGCGGCATTGTTCGGGCCAACGCCGCGGGCACTTCTTATGCAGGCGGCGGCGGTCGCGTGGCGCTCGAGTACGGGGCCTCCAGTTACACCGGCGCGGTGCAGGTGGCCACGGTCCCCAATCCCGGCAACCCCGGCGCGGGCCAGCCCGGCACCTACTACGCGTGCCAGTCCGTCAGCCCGGGTTCGGATTCCGAAGGCACGGACGGCGTCACGCTGCGTACCGCGTTGAGCGTGAACGGCGGCGACGGGGTCATCGCGACCAACGGCGTGCGCGTCACGCGCACGGTCAGCACCTGGAGGGTGGTCAACGGGCCGTTGACCTGGACCGACACGTCCACGGACCTGGGCGGTGCCCTGCTCACCAACGTGGCAACCTATACACTCAGCGGTCTGGCGCAGAATCGCAGAGTGCTCGTCATGGACAACGGCGCGTTCTATTGCGCCACCAACAGCGGCGTCAGCGGAACCGTCAGCTTCAGTGTTACCCTTAACGGACCGCAAACGATCAACATCCCGCCGCCGCCCGGCACCATCTTTGTGATGCGCTGACGCCGGTCTTGTCGCGGCGGGCCGTCGCCCCGTTGCATACGGCTTGCACGCCTGAAGGCCATGGCCTATTGTGGGTCATGGCCGAAAGCATACCGGGCACCACGCTCATTGCTGATCCCAAGCAGCGCGGAATTCTCGTCGTCGAGGATGACCTGGGGCCGCGGGAATCCCTGCGTTACATGCTGAAGACCCGCTCCTACGCAAACGTCCACTTTGCCCAGGACGGCCGGGAAGCCATCGACCAGCTTGCGGCCTGGGGCGCCTCTGCCTACCTGGTCCTGCTCGATCTCCGGATGCCGGTAATGGACGGCATTACCTTCCTCCGGCATATCGCCGCCGTTTGTCCCCACCCCATGGGGGTCATCGCCGTCACGGCGTTTCCAACACCGGCCGGCAAGCGGGAGTTCATGGAAGCCGGCTCGCCCAACGTCACCCCGCTGGACTACGTCGCCAAGCCTTTCGAACTGGCCGACCTGCTGGAGATTGTGTCCCGCTCGCTGGATTTCATCCACGCGAAACGCACAGCGGGCACCGCGGTCTGACCTGCCGTCAACAATCCGCACTGGTGAAGTCGCTGGGGCACCCACTCATCCCTTTGCGTGGGCCAGCGCATAGGCAATGGCATCCTGAAGCGCCTTGCGGCTATAGGGTTTGCTCAGGAACAACTGGGGTTGTTCGGGGTGTTTCCCGGCCATTACGCTGGCCTCACCGTAGCCGCTGGCCAGGATCACGGGAATGCCGGGTTCGAGTTGGCGCAGGGCAGCCAGGGTTTCCCAGCCGTCCATCCGAGGCATGATCAAGTCGCACAAGACGCACCGCACCTCCCCTGGGTGTTGCCGATACACCTGCAGGGCCGCGATGCCATCATGTGCCGTCAACACGGTAAACCCCAGGCTCCTGATGGTGGCCGCGGCGACATTGCGCACGGATTCATCGTCTTCGACGACCAGCACCGTGCCGCCCCCTTCGGGCGCCGCTTGGGGCCCCGTGCCGACTGGCGGCAGGGCCTGCGGCAGGGCAGACACAGGAAAATACACCCTGAAGATGCTTCCATGGTCGGGCTTGCTCTCCACCGTTATGACGCCGTTATGGGTCCGCACGACCCCCAACACCACGGCCAAACCCAAACCCCGTCCCACGAATTTTCGTGAAAAGAACGGGTCGAAAAGGCTCTCCATATCCGCAGCGGCGATCCCGCAACCAGATGTCCGACACCTCCAAACACGCATAGTCGGTGAGCTCCGGTTGCCACTCCACGGGGCGGTGGTACCGGCTTGTGATCTCTGCCGCCGAACGCTGGCTGACACTCATGCGTATGGCGCCGTCTTTATGCCCGATGGCCTCCCAGGCATTGGTGATCAGGTTGATCAGGACCTCGCGGATCTGGCTCGCATTCGCGTGGATGACCGGCCCGGGACCAACGAAATCGGCCTCCAGGACGCCGGGCATGTCACGCTGCAGTGGAGCTATGTTCTGGCGGCAGACTTCGGAAAGATCAATCGGCGTCTTTCTGCCGGCCGTCTCCCCGAGGTAAGCCTGCATCTGCCTGCTGACAGCCGCCGCACGGCGCGTGGCGCCCATGGCATCGGTAAGGCACGTATAAGCAATCCGCTCTGCCCCGGGCGAGAGATGGTCCATCGCCAATTCAATGCTCCCCGAGATCGCCTGCAAGTGGTTGTTGAAGTGGTGCGCAACCGCGCCGGCCATGCGGACAAGACTTTCATCCTTCTTGAGTTGCCGCGTCTGGATCTCGATGTCCGCCTGCTCGGCCTCCGCCCATTTGCGCTCGGTGATGTCGCTGAAGACCACGGCGAAACGACGGCCGGTCATCGGGCTCGCATAGACATCGAACCACCGGCCAACCGACGCGTTATATTCCTCGAAGTGCGTCGGTTTGCCGGTGCGGATCACCTCTCCGTAGCGCTCCAGCCACACCGGCTCGACAACCGGGAGCAGTTCCTTGATCCGCCGACCGATCACCTTCTCGCGGGAGAGTCCCGTCTGCTGCTCGTAGGCGGGATTCACGTCGATAAGGATAACATCAGTCGGTGCACCGACCTCGTCGATCACGAGTTCGCAGAGTTGAACGGCCTCGCCCATCCAGGTGAAAAGCCCACGGAATTTCTGCTCGCTTTCCCGCAAGGCAGCTTCGGCCTTCTTGCGCTCGGTTATGACGTCGAATACGGCCACGAAGTAACCCTTCTCGGGGCTGTAGACGGAGATGGAGAACCACATCTTCAACGCCTGAACGAACACCTCGAACTTCTCCGCTTGGCCGGTCATGGCTACCCTGGCGTAAGTGGAGAAGAGCTGGGGATCGGTCTCGCGGATGTGCGGGATAACATCGCTGACACTCTTGCCGGTCACATTCCGCAACCCGGTCAGAGTCTCGAACGCGGCGTTGACCACGAGATAGACGAAGTCCTGCGGTTCGCCGTTCTCGAAGATCATCCTGCAATAGGCATACCCTTCGGCCATGTGCTCGAATAACCCGCGATACCGCGCCTCGCTCTCCCGCAACCGCTGCCCTTCTTCCGCAGGTAATTCCGCGGGCTGCTGGCTCGGAACAGAATCCGGCGCTGGCCTCTTGTTCATGTCGCCCCCCCAACCTAAGTTACGTGCGGCGCGATCACCGTATCTCGAAGACCGATCCACGATCGGTAACGGGCAGCGTCAGGGCGGCCGCCATGCTGTCGTAGCCGTCGTAGTTGCCGCCAGAGTAGATGGCATAGGGCAGGCGTGTCGTGAAGGCGACCGTGGCCGACCAGCCATATCCGAAGGAGTTCGTGCCATACCACTGACAGTAGTAGACGGCGCCCGAACTCAGGCCCGAGATCGCCTTCGCGAACGTTCCCAAAGCCACCGTCCCCATGGCATTCGTATTCGCCCAACTGTTCGTGTTCTGCCCCCAGTACAGCGTCACAATCGAACTGTTGCCCGCCAGGAGCCTGCCGTTCAGAATGGCCGTGGTGAAGCTCACGGATGGCGCCAGGTTGGTGATCACGGGCGGGTTGAGCGTGGCGTACGGGGCCGATCCAATCGCCCACGCATATTCGCCGGCGGTGTTCGTGCAGAAGAACCGGTAGTAACCCGCGCTGTTCGGACTCAAGGCCACGTTCGTGCTCAACGCCTGACCCTCGACGCAGACGCCGAAGGTCGCCGAGTTGCTCCAACTTACCATGTTGCTCGTGCCGTCCGTGGGACCCCAGTACACGTAGACCGTGGTCGGCGCGCTTCCCGTGGACAACAGCGACCCGTTGAAGCACGCGCTGTGGTCCGTCAGGTTCGTGGCGCCCATCGCATTATTCACGCTCGGCCAACCGATCGGGACGATGCAGGACGCACTGTCATAGCCGTCATAGCTGCCGCCCGTGTAAACGCCCGCCGAATCGCTGACAGCCGCGAAGGTGCAGGTATCGCTGTTCGCCGACCCGATGACGTACGGGCCATTGGTCAGTGTCAGGCTGACCGTCCTTTGCCCGTCAACCCTGAACTTCGGCGTCACGACGATCGCGCCGTTCGCCTGTCCTTGCGGGATGACCACGGCCCCGCTGACCGGCGCGATCGTGTAGTCCGTCCCGTTGGTGGCCGTGCCGCCCAGCACGTAGTTCACAATCAAGTCGCCGTTGGCGCAGGCCGCAGGACGGGAGACCGTGAATGTCGCCGTGTCTGTCGGGTCCGTGCGACCCATCGGATCCGTGGCCGCGACCGACACCCCGGCCGGAACGAAAACCGCTGACGACGGAGCCCATCCCGTGCCGAACGAATTCGTGGCGCAGAAACGATAGTAATAGGTGGCATTCGAGGACAAGCCGGTGATGTTCGTTGTCAGCGGGCCGACCGGCTGATAGTCGACAAACATGTTCGTATTGCCCCAAGCCGCCGCGGAGTTGCTGCCATCGGTCGTGCCCCAATAGACGAAGACCGAAGCCGGCGCGCCGCCCGTCGATACGAGATCTCCGTTCAGGCAGGCTGAAGTCAACGTCACGTTGGTGGCCCCACTGGCGTTGTCGACGACAGGACTGGTCGAATACCTTATGATCACAATGCCGGAGCCGCCGTTTCCGCCCCTGCCCCCATTGCTATTACCGCCCCCGCCGCCGCCCCCGCCGGTGTTCGCCGTGGCATTTGTGCCGTCGCCGTTGCCGCCGCCACCCTGGCCGCCGGTGCCAGGATGTGTCCCGGGATCATCCGAGCCTCCACCGCCACCGGCATACCAGACGGCGGATCCGGAAATCGAGTACTGAAGGCCATTGCCGCCCTTCGCGCCTCCGGCGGAGGTGGCAGGGTCGCCTGCGGCGCCAGCCCCGCCGCCGCCACCGCCCGCGCCGTACGCGTTTCCAGATGTAAGTGTGCCTTTGAAACCACTCCCGCCCGCGTTGCCCTGACCGCTCGCCGTGCTCGCTCCGCCCACCGTCGTGCCACTGCCGCTGTCGCCGTACCCGCCGCCGCCTGAGCCACCGGCAGAACCGTTACCGGTGCGCCACCCCGCGCCACCACCGCCTCCGATGGCGGTCAGTGAACTGAACACAGAGTTCGCCCCATTGGTGCCCGCAGCAAGATCAGCGCCGCCGCCCGCGCCTACCGTCACCGTGTAGTTGCTGGCTACAACCGGAAACATATTGCTGTAGATCAACCCGCCTGCTCCGCCGCCCCCGCCCACGTCGGCTCCGCCGCCACCGCCGCCCGCGACGACCAGCACCTCGACGTTTCCGGCCCCCGACACCGACAAGGTTCCGCTGCTGGTGAACGTGTGGATACGGTAACCGCTAATGTCGGTCGTCGTGTTGCCGCCTGTCGCCAGGACGGCGAAACCGGTCTGCGCCAGGGCCAGCGTGAGGACGACTGCGATCCCGGAGCCGAAGAACAGCCGCGATATCATCATTTTCATTGATCTCTTCTCCCTCTATTCCTTCGCCGCGTTCCTCAAGGCGCCGTGCGTACTGAGCGCCAGCCGTAACGTCTGTAGGATCCACCGGGGGTTTCCGTGGCGGAATCATTGGCGTAATCTCGGTCGGCGGCTCGCAGCCAGTTCGTGCCCTCGTCGCAGTCCCCACCCCGGCCGCCGGCCCCGAGTGCCTGCGACGCACCCCAGTTATATGACGGCCAGTCGGCGTTGGTGGCATTGCCGCTCGCGTTCAATATCCCGCTACCGTGCGTGCCCTGGAAGCTCCGGCCCGTGGAATGCCCCGCCGACACGCACTGTTCCAACAGGCACCCGCTCAGTTCCATGACGCCGTAGTAGCCCGCCCCGGCCGCCGCGCGGCTGGAACTGGCTGTGGCAAAAATTCCCACTCTTACCGGTCCCCCCAGCGCACCCCCGTTGCTGTACTGACAGTTCGCCGACGCCGGACTCGGCGTCTCAATGCCGCTGCCGTCGGTCCCTGTAAAGCCGGTCAGTTGGGTGATCGCCGTGCTCCCCCACGCATACTCGCCGACTACCGGCAGGGCCGGGCCACGACAGGCCTTCTCGAATTCCAGTTCAGTCATCGGCCGCAGGGCTGCCCACGTGGCATACGCCGTCCCGTACGGCCAAAGGAGGTGGTTGCACGCCCGATCCGGGGCCGCCGCTGTATAGTTGGGGTAACTGCCGGTGATCGACCACCGGTTGTTCCCGGCGGCGTTCCGGGGATAGTTGTTGGTGGCCTGCGTAAACGTCAGCTTGTTAAGGAAGTCGGCGTACTGCCCCTGGCTGACCTTGTACTTCATGCAATAGAATGGCGCATACCCCTTCGGAAAGGCCGCCGGGATTGGTCCGAGTCGATCGCCGGAGTAGCCCGAACCGGTTCCGTAATACAGGTTCCCATTCGTGGTGCCCACAGCGATGCTGCCTTCGGACGAGACCGGATACGGATTCGTGCTCTGGCTGCCGTCGGTGTACTGATAGAAATGCCCGCTCTCGGCGCCGCCCGATCCCAGGTAGAACGGAATCCCGGGGATGTAAACCATCTCGATCGCCTGCACCGAGACCTGCACCGCATCGCCTTTGGCAAAGGTGTACCCGTCCGCGCCGTACGTCCACCGCAAACGAACTTGCGCGTAATTGACGCTTCCGGTCTGCGGCCCGGCGCTGTAAATAAACGCGCCCTTGCCGTCAGGCGCGGCACTGACGACGCTGCCCGCGGCGGCCTGGTGGTTCGCGTTCGCGGTGTCCAGCGTGGCGTGCTGCCACACGCTCGACCCCGGTGCCAGAAACTTCACGAAGACCCACGCGGCGTCCCAGTTGTCGGAACCCCGCCAGGAGTTGCGCCAACTGACGTCGAAGTTCACGTACACCGATTTCTGGGCCGGGTTCATGTTCCAGAGCGCCACGTTCGTCACCGCGATGCCGTTCGCCAGGACATCCCGCGCCAGAATCAGAAGCGCGATGGCCACCAGCGCTTGTACGACCGTTCTGTGTTTCATGTTGCTCTATTCTCCGTTTCCTTCGTCCTGCTTCTCAGGGCGCCGTGCGCACTGCGCGCCAGCCGTAGCACTTGTATGAGCCTGAAGGGGTTTCCGTGCAGTAGTCATTGGCCAGATCGCGATCGGAAACCCTCATGCCAGTCGTCGCTTCATACCAATCCCCGCCCCGATCGCCGGCGCCATAGACATTCGGATTGCTGAACACCGGCCAGTCCGCGTTCGTGGCCAGTCCGCTCGCGCTCAACACGCCGGTGCCGTGCGTGCCCTGGAAGCTCCGCCCCGTCGGGTGCCCCGCCGACACGCACTGCTTCATCAGCGTCCCGCTCAATTCCATCACCCCGTAGTACCCCGCCCCCGCGGCCACGCGCCCCGCGCCTGCCGTCGCGTACAGCCCCACGCGCGCCGGGCCTCCCATATTATTCCCGTAGCTGCAATTCGCATTCGTCGGGCTCGCCGTCTCCGTGCCGCTTCCGTCCGTCCCGGTAAAGCCCGTCAACTGCGTGTACGCGGCGTTGCCCCAGGCATATTCGTTGGTTGCCGGCAAGGCGACCCCGCGACAGGTCTTCTCGTACTCCAGTTCGGTCATCGGCCGCAGGCCGGCCCAGGCGGCGTAGTTAACGCCATACCGCCAGTGGAGGTGGTCGCACGCCCGATCCGGCGCCGACGCGCTGTAGTTCGGGGAACCGCCGGTGATCGACCACCGGTAGTTCCCCGCCGCCCCAGCGGGATAGTTGTTGTTGGTCTGCGCCGGCGTCAGCTTGTTCAGGAAATCCGCATATTGCCCCTGGCTGACATCGTACTTCATGCAGTAGTAGGCGTTATACCCCTTCGGGTAGGCCGCAGGGATCGGTCCACCCTGGTCCCCGGAATAACCCGAGCCGATTCCGTAGTAGAGATTCCCGTTCGCCGCGCCAACCGTGATGGCTTCTTCCGACAGCTAGGGCGGATGCGGCTGGAGGCATAAGAAGCGAGAGGAGAGCGGGATAGAAGAAAAGGCGGGACATGCGCGGGCTTATTTGTTCTACTCTGGGCATGAAGCCTACGCGCAGGGTTGAGGTCTCGGCGTCGGAACAAGAG
>CAITUY010000087.1 GCA_903895695.1 uncultured bacterium | reverse complement strand
GGACCGTTCCCAAGGGCGATCTGCCCGGCGGTTTCAGCCTGTTTGTTTCCCAGGATGCCGAGGATCGGGACGAATGTCTGCTGCGGATCTGGACCGAAGAACCCATTGTCCATCCCCAGATCGAGGGGGCTTGGACCTATGAGCGGGCCAGGGAATGGGTCGCCCGGTGGCAGGCCAAGTTCGTTCCCAGTCGCGGCACCATCATCCTGGAGGCGAACAGTCTTGCCGATCTTTACAAGGGGCTTGAGAGCGCGGAGGCGGCCGGGATTTCCGAGGTCTATCTGATGCCCTGGATCTGGCGCGGGGAATACTGGCCGATCGTGAAGCGGAACGATGGCGTGAACACCAATATCTTTTCCCAGGGCGAGAAGGACATCAGAGCGTTTTCCGATGCCGTGGAGAAGCGGGGTATGTTCCTGGGCTTCCACTGGGTGTCGGCCGGGATCGGGTTTAGCGACCCGACCTACGTGGGCCAGCATCCCGACCGGCGGCTGGCCAGTTGGGGCGCTGGGACTGTGGACGCCGCTATCGATGAGAAGGCGAGGGAACTCCGTTTCAAACCCGCCGCTGGCGTCTACGCGCCCTACCACGCGCAATCGCTCGATGCTTCGACCTGGTTCCCGCCCGGGCTACCTCACTTTCAGGGCTGGAACATCGTGCGCGTCGAAGACGAATTGGTTCGATTCGGCGAGTTGAAGAACTCGGACCAGGATGTCTGGACCCTGACGGACTGCGAGCGTGGCTATGGCTCCACCAAGCCCGCCGTGCACGCCCAGGGCGCCGAGGCAGCGGGACTGATCGTGACGTACGGGCAGAACCTCATTCCGGACGATTGGTCGACGCTACTTCCCGAGGTGGCTGGAAACTACGCCCACCTGCTGAACCGTGTCGGAGTCGCGCATGCCGAGTTCGATGGGTTCGAGATCCATTGGTACTATGGGGGCAGCGGCGAGAAGATGGCGGAGATGCTCTACAGCGAACTGGATCATCCGACGGTGGCCGGCACAAGTGGAGGTCGGCCGCCGGCTGCTTGGTTCGAATACCGGTTCTCCAAGTCGCATGGTCCGGGAGGCGCGGGAAAAGGCGCCATTGTCCGGTTGCGCTCCTTGTCGCAGAATGCCAGCAGCCTGCTGATGGCGGATTTCGGATTGGGCACGGGCGCCTTGCAGGGATCGCCCACACTGGGCTTAAGTTCGGGAGACCGCGGTTTTCTACCCGAGGTTTTCGCCAAGCATGGGCTTGGGCCGCGGATCCTGGCTCGCATGAGGATGTGGCGGGAAATCGCCGCAACCATTACGCCGGAGCAACAGAAGCGATTCAATCTCGGCAGCCCTCGTGTCAGCGGACTTGGCTTGGCCGGAAGCCATAATGAAGTGTCTGTGGTCTATGTTCCCGAGTCGCGCGAGAACGGCTGGGATATCTATCCGACTGCGGTGATGGATCAAGGCGAACAGAACTCGATCTGGTACCACGGCCAGGAGAACGGCACGATTGAGCCGTGGCGATTTGCCAAGGCGAATGCGGAGGAAATTTACTCAAACTCATTCGCGGAACAGCCGTTGCGCTGCATTATCCACGTCCTGGCGGCGACGGATTACGAGAACGCCGAAAACTATTCCATGCCGCTGTCGGCAAGTGCCCTGAGAGAGGCAGGAGACACAAAGTTCACCGATGTCGCCGATGGACTGCAAATCAACCTCCAGAACCCGCGCGACAAGGAGATGTGGAACGAAAGTCTACCCGTGCTCCAAACGAAATTCCCGTCCGACTGGAGCTCGCATCGCCCGGTCGGCATGTTTGTGGAAGGGGACGGGAAGAAGGAAGTCCTCGTCCTGCATGCGGAGGCAGGGATGGGCCGTGACTATGCCGTGCCGGTCACGTTCACCGGTAAACGGTACATCGAGATCCCGCACGGCGAGGCCAGTTATGCGCTGAAAGCTTGGGGCTGGCGGTTTGGGTGCGGCAAGAAATTCAACTACGCCTCCATTGGCAAACTGTCATTTGGAGTGGGATACATTCCGGCGAGCAGTTCGGTCGGTCTCAAGGTGTCTGGTGTGAAAGCGCTGAAGGAGATCCCGGTGCCGCTTCAGGACCCGACCATCGTGACCGCCCGGGGGGAACTACAGGTCAAAGGCGCGGTGCCTTTCGATCACTACGTGGAGTATCAAGGCGACGCTACGGCCACCGTGTATGACGAGAATTGGAACAAAGTGTCCGAACTGCCCGTCACCATCAAGAATCAGTTTGCCGTTCCCGCCGGGAAATCGGTGATCACCGTCAAAACCGCCAAGCCAGGACCCGCGCCCTGGTTGGAGTTGCAATTCCTGACCCGAGGCGAGGCGGTGTTCGTGCGTAAAGAAAGCGAATCGGAACGGAATCATTAATCCTGGGTCCCAGATTGGGCTGGAAATCTAAAGACAGAAAGAGGTTCGTCATGACAAATGGAAACAGACTGGTGTGCGGGCTGGGTGCCGCGTTGCTTCCGGCATGGGGGCTCCTGGCATTCGGCCTATCGATCATCGCCGTGCGAGCGACCGAGCAAGAGAAAGCGTTGCCGGGCAATGCGGAGACGATGGGGCTGATCTCGCACATGGTGGGGGACCAGGTCGAGTTGGGCTGCGACCGGTTCCGGCTGCGTTTCGCGGCGGACGGCAAACCGCTGTCGTTCAAGTCGCTGCCGGATGGCCGCGAGCTGTTGGACACAAAACATCCCGGCGATGGTTTTGCGGTGGTCAACCGGGCCGGTCAGAAACTGTCTTTGTCGCGGTTGACGCTGGCCGAGAATGGATCGCTGCTGATTGCCCGGACGTCCGAGGACGGCCCGGAAGTCTGGTTTCAGATCCACTTGGGGCAGTCGCATATTGGGTTTCAGGTGGAGAAGCTGGTGCGGTTCTCGCCGGTGCCGGATCTCACGTTGGAGTTCGGAATGAACGTGGACAAGAGCATCGAAGCCGTACCGCACAACTACATGGTGTGGGTGCGACACCAGGATTCCCTGGAGGTGAAGTGGAACAACTTGTGGACCGTTCCCAAGGGTGATGTGCCCGGCGGTTTCAGCCTGTTTGTTTCCCAGGATGCCGAGGATCGGGACGAATGTCTGCTGCGGATCTGGACCGAAGAACCCATTGTCCATCCCAAGATCGAGGGGGCTTGGACCTATGAGCGGGCCAGGGAATGGGTCGCCCGGTGGCAGGCCAAGTTCGTTCCCAGTCGCGGCAACATCCTTTTGGAGGCCAACAACCTTGCCGACCTCTACAAGGGGTTGGAGTATGCGGAGGCGGCCGGGGTTTCCGAGGTGTACCTAATGCCTTGGGTTTGGCGCGGGGAATACTGGCCGATCGTGAAGCGGAACGACGGCGTGAATACCAACATCTTTCCGCAGGGTGAAGCGGACATCAAAGCATTTTCCGACGCTGTGGAAAAGCGGGGAATGTATCTGGGATTCCATTGGGTGGACGCCGGGATCGGGTTCAGCGACCCGATCTATGTGGGCCAGCATCCGGACCGGCGCCTGGCCAGTTGGGGTGGGGGAACGGTGGAAACCGCGATTGACGCGAAAGCGAGGGAGATCCGTTTCAAACCCGCCGCCGGCGTCTATGCTCCCTATCACCCGCAATCGATGGGGGCATCGGTTGCATTTCCGCCCGGCCTCGCGCCGTGGCAGGGATACAACATTGTGCGGGTTGAGGACGAGTTGATCCGATTCGGCGAGCTGAAGAATCCGGAACAGGATGTCTGGACCTTCACGGACTGCGAGCGCGGCTATGGATCCACCAGGGCCGCCGTGCACGCCCAGGGAGCGGAAGCGGCGGGGTTGATTGTGACATACGGTCAGAATCTCATTCCGGATGACTGGTCCACGCTGCTTCCCGAGGTGGCTGGAAACTACGCCCACCTGCTGAACCGGGTTGGGGTCTCGCACGCGGAGTTCGATGGGTTTGAGATCAACTATTACTATGGCGGCGTAGGCGAGAAGATGGCGGAGATGCTCTACAGCGAACTGGATCATCCGACGGTGGCCGGCACAAGCGGAGGTCGACCGCCGGCCGCCTGGTTCGAATACCGGTTCTCCAAGTCGCAGGGTCCGGGTGGCGCGGGGAAAGGCGCCATTGTCCGGTTGCGCTCCTTGTCGCAGAATGCCAGTAGCCTGCTGATGGCGGATTTCGGGTTGGGCACGGGCGCCTTGCAGGGATCGCCCACACTGGGCTTAAGTTCGGGAGACCGCGGATTTCTGCCCGAGGTTTTCGCCAAGCATGGGCTTGGGCCGAAGATCCTGGCTCGCATGAGGCTGTGGCGTGAAATTGCCCTGGCCATGACGCCGGAGCAGCAGAAGCGTTTCGATCACGGCAACGGCCGTGCCAGCGGACTCGGCCTGGCCGGACAACACAATGAAGTGTCCGTGGTCTATGTTCCCGAACCGCGCGAGGGTGGCTGGGATATCTACCCGACGGCGGTGATGGACAAGGGCGAACAGAACTCGATCTGGTATAACGGCCAGGAGAACGGCCCGATCGAACCCTGGCGGTTTGCCAAGGCGAACGCGGAGGAGTTTTACACCAACCCGTTCCCGGAACAGCCGCTGCGCTTCATCATTCACGTCCTGGCAGCGACCGATTACACGAACGTGGAGAACTATGCCATTCCGCTGGCCGCCAACGCCATGACGCCGCCGGGAGACACGAAGTTTGGCGATCTCGCCGATGGCCTGCAACTCGACCTCCAGAATCCGCGCGACAAGGATGTGTGGACAGAGACGCTTCCGGTCATCACCCAGAAGTTCCCGTCCGACTGGAGTTCGCACCGTCCGTTGGGCATGTATGTGGAAGGCGACGGGAAGAACGAGGTGTTTGTTATCTCGGCACATCGCGACTATGCGGTTCCCATCAGTTTCACGGGCAAACGCTATATCGAGATTCCCCATGGGGAGGCGGCTTACGCCCTGAAGTCCTGGGGTTGGCGCTATGGCGCCAGCAAGGGATGCAATTACGCGGCGATGAGTCCGCTCACGCTCGGCATTGGCTATATCCCGGCCAGGACCTCGGTAGGAATCAAGGTGACGAGTCTCAAGGCGTTGAAGGAGATCCCGGTGCCGCTCCAGGACCCGACCATCGTGACGGTGCGAGGCGAGCTGCAGGTCAGGGGCGAGGTACCCTTCGATCACTACCTGGAGTATCAAGGCGGTACGACGGCGATGGTGTATGACCAGAACTGGAACAAGGTGTCCGAGTTGCCGGTGACCATCAAAGACCCGTTCGCGGTTCCTGCCGGGAAGTCCGCGATCACCGTGAAGACCGCCAAGCCAGGACCCGCGCCCTGGTTGGAACTGCAATTCCTGACGCGCGGGGAGCCGGTGGCGGTGAGGGGGAAATGATAAGGATGAATAGATGGAATTTGGCGTCCTGGATAGGCACGGCCTTGCTTCTGGCGTGCGGGAGCATGCGTGCGAACGCGGCGGACTCACTGCCGCAGCTCAGGGGCGGCAAGGCACCGACGAATCTTGACGAGCTTTGGGGCGATTACGATCCCCGCAAGGAACCGCTGGAAACGCAAGTCGTGCGGGAGTGGCAGGAGGGCGATGTCACGATCCGCCATGTCCTGTTCACGATCGGCACGTTCAAGGGGAAGACATCGAGGATGGCCGCCTTCTACGGGTTCGTCAAAAGCGATAAGAAGGTCCCGGGCATTCTTCAGGTTCATGGCGGCGGGCAGCATGCTTCGCTCGACGCGGTAGTGGAGAATGCCCGAAACGGCTACGCCTGCCTCTCGATCAACTGGGGTGGAAACCCGATGGAAGGGGCCAAGGACGGCGATCCAAACACCGACTGGGGTGCCGTCGATGCCACGCAGCGGCACAACGATCACTACTCGGGAGGCAAATCCGATCTCAAGACCTTGGATTCCATCGACTCGCCCCGCAACAACAACTGGTTTCTGCTGGTTCTCGCGGCGCGCCGCGGCCTGACCTTCCTGGAGCAGCAGCCTGAGGTCGATCCCGAGCGTCTGGGCGTGACGGGCCACTCCATGGGCGGCAAGATCACGGTCGATGTCGCCGGCATCGACAAGCGGGTCAAGGCGGCCGTGCCATCGTGCGGCGGCACCGGCAGCCTCACCGGAAAACTGAGCGGCATGCCCGGGGCGGGGCTTGGCGCCAAGACTACGGACGCGGAGATGCAGACGATTGATGACTTGCCGTATATCCCCCGCATCACGTGTCCGATCCTCTTCATGGCTCCGGCGAACGACTTTGCCGGGCCGTTCGACTGTATGACGGTGAACTGGGCGAAGATCGGGAGCCGGCACGTGGCCAGCACCATCGCCCCGCATTTGAACCACCGCGCTATTCCGGAAACGGGCATCTGCGGGGTTCTCTGGTTCGATCAGTATCTCAAAGGCGCCTTTGCCTTCCCCGAGACGCCGCAGTTGACAGTCAATCTCAAGACGTCCAGCGGTGTCCCGAGGGCCAGCGTGATAATCGACCGCCCCACCGAGGTGGTCAAGGTGGATATCTACTATTCCGTCGATCCTCACTGCCTGACCCGTTTCTGGCGCGATGCGGAGGCGAAACAAGAGGGGCAGATCTGGGTGGCCGATTGCCCCGTCCTGAGCACGTCGCAGCCGTTGTACGTATATGCGAATGTCAGTTACCGGTTGAAAACGGCGCATTACGGCTTTCGTGGCGCCAAAGATCCAGAGTCCTTCATCATCAGTTCCAAGGAGGCGATCTGCCTTCCCGAGGAACTGCAGGCGGCTAAAGTGCAGGCGACCGATGCGCCTTCCCGGACGATCGACGATTTCTCCCGCGGCTGGCACGACTGGTACCTGTTGGAATGGGGCAATCCGCAGGCCTGGGTCGCCGCGACGCGCAAGGTCAAGGACCTGAAATGGCGCGGGCCTGCCGGCGCGAAACTCGTCTTTGAAGTCAAATGTCCCTATGACATTGTGCTCAGGGTGAGTGCGGATCTGAATGGTTGGGGAGTGTATCCCGGCAAGCCCGGCGGTTCCTACGAGGCCCGTAAACCAATCAAGGGAGCCGCCGACTGGCAGACCGTATCTGTGGCGATGGAGGAAATGCTGTCGGTCAAGAAGACTCCCGCCGTCCCGCTGGATTCGTGGGAAACCGTGACGGAACTGAGTTTCAGTTGGGCGCCATCCTACCTCAAAGATGGCCAGGAGGTGAGTTTTGGCCCCGAGAACGTTCAGCGTCGTGGCTGGCCGGGGTCCCGCGAGTTCCGTAACCTGCACTGGGAGGGAGGCGTTGCCGGCACCGAGGCAAACGCGCCGACCAACCTGAGCGACACCGCGCCGACCAACTTGAACGAGACAATCCAGCAGGCGATCAAGAAGTCAATCGACACCGAGAAGAGCGAGCAAAGGCCATGAAGAAGTCCATCGCGGTCGGTTGCCTTTTGATCACGGCCGGGGCTGGCACGGCTCAGGAAAGCCTGCCGCTCCTCAAGGACGGCAAGGCGCCGCAGACATTCGAGGAGCTGTGGGCGGGGTATGACCCACGCGCGGATCCGCTGGAAACGGAGATCCTCAAGGAGTGGGAGCAGGACGGCGTGGAGTGCCGGGTGTTGCGCTACCGGATCGGCGCCTTCAAGGGCGTCACGTCCCGGATGCTGGCTCTTTACGGCTTTTTGAAAGGCGGGACGAAACTGCCGGGCCTCGTGCAAATACACGGCGGCGGTCAAAGCGCCAATCTGAACGCTGTCCTTACGAACGCCAAACGCGGGTATGCCTGCATCTCCGTGAACTGGTTATGCAACGACGCTCTCGGCGTGTCCGGGTATACGGGGCCGAATACGGACTGGGGCGCCGTGGATGCCACGCAGCACACGCATAACGACCATTTTGCCTCCCTCGCGCCCGATGCCAAAACCATCGATGCGGTGACCTCCCCACGCAACAACAACTGGTTCTTGGGGACCATTGCCGTGCGGCGCGCACTCACCTTTTTGGTGCGGCAGCCCGAGGTCGATGGCACGAAACTGGGCGTTTACGGGCATTCCATGGGCGGCGTGCTGACCGTCATGGCCGCGGGCAGCGATGCGCGCGTAAAGGCGGCCGCCCCTTCGTGCGGCGGCGTGGGCGACGCACGGTCCCTCGATACCCTCGACAGCCGGACGCTCTGGGCCGGAGCCTATCTCACGCGCATCAAATGTCCGGTGATCTTTCTAACCCCGGCCAACGATTTCAATGGGCCGATTCAAAACCTGCCTGGCACGGCCGACCTGCTCCAGAGCGTGGACTTCCGCTTTACGTGCGTCCCGCACCTCAATCACCGTGACAAGCCGGAGCACTATGCCGCCGGCCTGTTGTGGTTCGATCAGCATTTGAAGGGCGCCGCCGCCCTGCCGCGTACGCCGGCAGCGCAGTTGTCGCTCAACACCCGCTCCGGCATTCCCCTGTTCGAGGTGACGCCCGATCCCGCGGCCCCGGGCGCGGAAGTCGCCGTCTATTACACCCTCCAGGGCGATCAACCGGGGACACAAACGCGCTATTGGCGGGTGGCGGCCGTCCGCCGCGATGGCCCGAGATGGACGGCCCAACTGCCCGTCTGGTCGACGAATCAGCCGCTCTGGGTCTATGCCGACCTCCGCTATCCGCTCGCCACTCCGGTCGTGGGCGCGGGCTATTATTACACAACCTATACCGCCCGCTGCGTGAGCGTTTCGAGCCGCCTGCTCATGGCGCAACCGGCGGAATTGGCGGCGGCAAACGCCCGGCCGACTCTGAAGCCGTCGCTGCTGCTCGAGGACTTCTCCAAGGGCTGGGAGAAAGGGTGGTACAACTTCAACGAGAACGGGCAGGAGCGCTGGCCGTGTTCGACGACCCGGCCGCACGATCCGCAGTTTGCCGCGCCGCCCTGGGCCAAACTGGGCTTCGAGGTGCGCTCGGCGCAGACGAACACGCTCGCGGTCGGGCTCGATGAGTTTGCCGTCGAAGTCCCGCTCAGGGGCGGCCGGCGCTGGCAGCGCGTGGAGCTCTTCCCCACCGATTTCCACAATGCCGCCGGCACATCGATCCTCGATTGGACGCGGGCGGTCGAACTGAGACTCGGGCCGGGCACCGACTGGCAGGGCGTTATTCCAGAGTTCCGAAACCTGCGGTGGATTGAAGGGACCCGGGAGGAATTGAATGCCCGGCGGACCGTGAGACTGGCCCAGGCTGAGACCTAGGGCGGATGCGGCTGGAGGCATAAGAAGCGAGAGGAGAGCGGGATAGAAGAAAAGGCGGGACATGCGCGGGCTTATTTGTTCTACTCTGGGCATGAAGCCTACGCGCAGGGTTGAGGTCTCGGCGTCGGAACAAGAG
>CAITUY010000086.1 GCA_903895695.1 uncultured bacterium | reverse complement strand
CGCGTGGTCACCAGACGCGCCTACGGCTATCGCTCGTTCGCCGTGTTGGAAGTCATGCTTTATCATACACTTGGGAAGTTACCCATGCCGGAACTCGCCCACAAATTCTAGCGTCGAGGCCCATTATCGTGGTGCTGCTCAGAATCATTCAAGGACGGCGAATGGCTTGAGGAACCGTCACTCAGGGAAGGTAGGGCGAGGGCCTCCGGCCCCGCCGCGAAGGGAACACGACAGTCACGGCGCGGCGAGGACGCCGTCGCCCTACCGAAGAGAAATGCCGAAGCGTTCAGCCTCATCCTAAAAGGTCAGGCCCGAACAGACACCGAGATGGAGGTTCGACATGAGTTCAAGAAACATGATTGCCGTCATTCTGATCACGCTGGGCGTCGTGGTGCTGGCCTACTCAGGCATCACCTTCAGGACCCCGGGACAACCCGTGGTCATAGGACCTGTGCACGTCGAAACCACGCACAGCCACTTCATCCCGCCGGTGGCCGGGGCGATCGCGCTCGTCGGCGGTCTCGTATTGTTGGTCGTAGGAAACAAAAAAGTTTGATCGCTGGGCATCCATGAGCCGGACACAAGCAGCCACCCGATGGGGCCGGTGAAAACCAACGCCAAGACGACCGGCTGGTCCCTGCGCTATAGGGTCGCGTTGCGCAAGCACCTTGCGAAGGGCCAAGGGGAAACGCCGCGGATCGTGCAAACGCTCGGACGACAAGCGGTGGCGCTTGGGCTAGAGACGCTGGACTTGGCCAAGACTCATGAAAAGGCCCTATCGGACATGCTATTGCCCGACATTTCACCCAAGGCCAGACGGAGTACGACCCTGCGGGCGCGGGAGTTCTTTGCGGAGGCCGCTGTCCGGATCGAGAGAACGCATCGTGCCGCACTAGAGGCCGATAGACTCATTCGCAAACTAAGCCAGACGCTCCGCGAGCGCACCCAGGAAGCGTCGGCGTCGACTCGCCGCTTGACGCAGTCCATTCTCCAGCGCCAGAGAGCAGAAGCCGCCCTGAAGAAAAGCAGGAGACACCACGCCGTGCTTTTGGGCGAATCGCATCGTCTGTTGCAGCACGTACGGCAGCTGACGTACGCGTGCCTGGCGGCACAGGAAGTTGACCGGAAGAAAGTCAGCCTCCAGCTTCGGGACGATATTGCCCAGGGCTTGCTAGGCATCCACGTGCAGCTGTTGACGTTGAAGAAAGCGATGAGGATCAGCGCCGAGGCCTTCGAAAAGGAGATTGGCACGACGCAACGCCTGGTGAGAGAATCCAACCGTGAGGTCAAACGATTCGCCCATGAATACGGCATCCATGTCAAAGCGTAAATCCGGCGAGCTGGCGCAGCGCTATCGGACGGAACTGGGCCACTTCCTCGGGCACGGCCCGAAGGCCAGTCTGCAACCGGCCTTGCGGCTGGGCCGCCAGGCGGTCAACCTCGGGCTGGAGACGCTCGACCTGACCCTGATCCACGAAGCGGCCTTAATCGCCTACGTCCTTCCCATCGGCACGCCGGCGTCCCGTGATCGGATCATCAGGCGGGCGAAGTCGTTCTTCGCCCAGGCCATCATCCCCATGGAGGAACTGCACCGCGCGGCGCTGGAGGCCAATGCCCGCCTGAGCCGGCTGAATCGGAGGCTGAGCCGCCGGACCCTGGATCTCGCCGCTTCCAACCGGAAGTTAAAGAAAGAAGTCGCCCGTCGCCGGGTTGTGGAAGAGACGCTCCGGCAGAGCGAACGGCACTCGGGCCGTTTGCTGGAACAGTCGCGGCATCTGCAGGAAGAGCTGCGACTCTTATCCCGCCAGGTGCTGTCGGTCCAGGAGGATGAGCGGAAAAGGATCAGCCGCGAGTTGCACGACGTTGTCGCCCAGGTGCTCACCAGTATCAACGTCCGACTGGCCCTTTTGAAAGCGGCGGCCACGGTCGATACCAAGGAACTCTCCAAGAACATCGCGCGCACGCAAGCCATGGTGGAAAAGTCCGTGGATATCGTGCATCAGTTTGCCTACGACCTGCGGCCCGCGGTTTTGGATCACCTGGGGCTGCTCCCCGCGCTGCAATCATTCATGAAGAACTTCATGAAGGAGACCGGCATCCGGGTGAGCCTGACGGCATTTGCGGGGGTGGACAAACTGGACGGCGCCGGGCGCACCGTGCTGTATCGCGTCGCTCAGGAGGCGTTTACCAATGTCGGCCGCCACGCCCACGCCAGCCGGGTGGATGCGAGCATCCAGCGACTGCCGAATGCCATCCGCATGGCCATCAAGGACAACGGCCAGTCCTTTAACGTGAAACGGATTTTGCACGCCGGCAAGGGCCAACGCATGGGCTTGCTCGGGATGCGCGAACGCGTGGAAATGATCGGCGGCACGTTCGCGGTCGACTCCGCACCCAACCGCGGCACCACGATCCAGGTGCAGATTCCGTTCAGCCCGAACTCCAAGGAGCACACCCGTCAATGACAGCCGCCAAACGTATCACCGTGCTCCTGGCCGACGACCACATGATTGTCCGCGAGGGCCTCCGGAAACTGCTTGAAGCCGAGAGCGACATCGAGGTGGTGGGAGAAGCGGCGACCGGCCGCCAGGCCGTCGAAATGGCCAGGGATCTTCAGCCTGACGTGATCGTCATGGACATCGCGATGCCGCGGCTCAATGGCCTGGAGGCCACCCGCCAGATACGGCAAACTGTTCCCGCCTCCAAGATACTCATCCTTTCCGCCCACAGCGACGATGCCTACGTTGAAAGCGTGACAGCGATGGGTGCGTCAGGCTACCTGATCAAGCAGACCTCCGGCAATTTCCTGACCGAAGCCATACGGGAAATCCACAAGGGGAAGACTTTCTTCAGCCCCGCCATCGCCAAGCGACTCAATCACCAACACCAGTCCTCCCTGAACCGCAAAGGGGTGCGCAAGCAGTCGGTGACCCACCTGAGCACGCGCGAGGTCGAAGTGCTTCAACTGATCGCCGAGGGCGAAGCCAACAAGCAGGTCGCCGCGGAGCTGGGCATCAGTATCAAGACGGTCGAGAAACATCGTGACCACCTCATGCAGAAGCTCGACATCCACGACACGGCCGGCCTCACGCGCTACGCCATCACGGCGGGCATCATTGAATGCGACGTTCCGCTGACCATCGTCTAGCCCTGCGCCGCCGCAACGGCGGCTGGCGCTTCTGCGGCTGCCACGCAGGACCTTTCTGACAGGATTCACAGGATTTTACAGGATTTCCCCCCATCCTATTCCGGTCGAATCCTGTAAATCCTGTCAGACTTCGTCACCACCGGAACACTCAACTCAGGGTGGGGTTTGACCCCATAGCATAGGCGCACCCCATGGCGTAAATTCGCTTCACAACCGATGACGTCCTATGGGCAGATGAGTTCGCCCGTCGATAGAACCACCGGCAAGCGCACGTTCTATATCTACGCCCAAGGCAGAAGGCCATTCACGGTCGTCTCATACTACATAACGTACGCCGATGAAGACGGCCACATCATGGACTCGCGAACCAAGAACCATCAAAGTGTTGCGGAGGCCGATGGCGGCGTCGCAGTTCCGCCGTTACTCCCGACGCAGTAGCATTCTCAGAATCCATCCGAAACCCCTCCTGCCACACGGAGCGGAGCCGCTTCCGGCTCCGGTGCTTCGATGGCGCTCAGGGCAGGCCGGCGCGGTAAGCCGCGCCGCTCCACAAGAGGCAGCCAGGTTTTCGGACAGCAGGCGGTGGCTACACATGGATGGGCAGCAAAAGAAAACGCCACCAGGAGGGGGGGGCCAACCTGATGGCGTCGACGTCGTTTAGACGCCTATTGAAGAGTCCGTCACCCTATGGCATCCGGGTCCGGGCGTCCATCCACCAATGGATGAGCAAACGGTTCGAAAACCCTTGGACTGGCTGTGCCCCAGCGCCGGCCGTACTCCCAGGTACGTCAACACTGTGGGATAAGGACCACCGTGGCGACTGGCTATCGCGAGTCGAACTGCTTGTCATCTTCAGCCATGAGGTAACGTGAAGAAGAACGTCGAGCCTTTTCCTGGCTCCGATTCGACCCAGATCCGCCCGCTGTGGCGCTCGACGATCTTCCTGCAGATGGCCAGGCCCACGCCCGTGCCGGGGTATTCCTCCCGCGTGTGCAGGCGCTCGAAGATCTCGAATATGCGGTCGGCGTACTGCGGCTCGATGCCTATCCCGTTGTCATTGACAGAGAAGACCCACTCCTTGTCGTCGCGCCGACATCCAACGTGGACCTCCGGCGTTGCTTCCGTCCGGCGAAACTTGATGGCGTTTGCGATCAGGTTCTGGAACACCTGCGTCAATCGCAGGCCATCCGCGATGACGACAGGCAGCGGATCGTGCGTGACCTTGGCACCGGATTCCTTGATGGATTCCTGGAGGTTCGCCAGCGCGGCCCCCAGTGATGCATCGGCCTTCGTCGAGACGGGTTCCTGGGCCTTGCTACGCACCCGCGAATACTCCAGAAGGTCACCTACCAGAACTTGCATCCGCTCGGCACCTTCGATGGCGAAGCCGAGATACTGGTTGGCCTTCTCGTCCAGCTGGTTACCATAGCGGTCCCTTAACATTCCCGCGAACGCCGTCACCATCCGCAACGGTTCCTGCAAATCGTGTGAGGAGACGTAGGCGAACTGCTCCAGATCCTTGTTGGACCGCTCCAGTTCCGTCACGGCCCCCCGCAACGCTTCCTCCGCCCGCTTGCGTTCGGTGATGTCCCGGATGATCGCCACGGTGCGCGGCGCGCCGTGGGCATCGGCAAAAAGGGCGGTGCTTACCTCGCCGGGAAAGGTGATGCCGCTCTTGCACCGGTAGGTGAGTTCCCCCCTGGCTATCCCGACATTCTGGCGCGTTTGCATGAGTGTCCCAAACGCCGGGTCGTTCAGGTCAAACAACTCCTCGCGCGTCTTGCCCATCAGCTCCGCCTCGCTCCACCCAAAGAGCGTACTGGCGGCGGGATTGGCGGCCAAGACCCTCCCGCCGTGGCATGGGTCGCTCACAATTATCGCGTCGATGCTGTGCTGGTACAGGGCGCGGAACCGCTCTTCGCTATCGCAGAGCGCCTCTTCGGCCCGCTTGCGCTCGGTGATGTCCCGGAGAATAACGATCGATCGCCGCCCGCCGTCCACGATGACCGAGCTGACTTCGGATGGAAACCTGGTCCCGTTCTTCCGCACGTGCGTGGCCTCATACCTCACTTTGCCGGTGCGGGCGCGTTCCGTCAGCGCCCCCGCGGGTGTGGGGTCCGCAGGATCTTCGATGCCTTGGCGGCCAATTTCGCATAGATCCACTTCCGTCCTTCCGAATATGGCGCACGCGGCCGGGTTGGCCTGAGTGATCGCCCCGCCGGGGATCGCCAGAAAGATGGCGTCCGGGCTGTTTTCAAAGAGCGAGCGAAATTTGGCCTCGTTTTCCCGCAGACTCTCCTCCGCCCGCTTGCGTTCGGTGATGTCCTGCGAGAGGATCGCGATATCCTGGCCCGTCCGAACGACGACCACCCGAAACCAGGTGGGCCTCGGTATGTCCCCGCCGTCGTACTTTTGCTCCATGATGCAGGTTTCGCCGGTGTCGGCCACATGTGCATGGGCCTGATGAAAAGGGCTTTGGCTGTGAGCGGGCAGGAATTCCGAGATACGCCTGCCCACCACCGCCGCCGGGTCGGTGCCGTTTATGCGGGCAATCGCGGCATTCTCATAGACAAACGTGAAATCGACGATGCGTCCCTCGCTGTCGCGGACAGGCCGCAGGATGGAGAATCCATCGGGCGAAAGTTCCTGCGCGACGCGGAACCGCTCTTCGCTCTCGCGCAACGCCTCCTCCGCCTGCTTGCGCGCGGTGATGTCCATGAGAATGCCCAGATGACGACTGGGTGTACCCTGGCCGTCATCTTGAAACACCCCGCGCTCGGCAATCCAGTGCGTGGTGCCATCGGGCCAGACGACGCGATATTCGGCCTCGAACGGCGCGTGTTTGTCCATGCAGCGCTTCATCTCGGTTTCGACTTGCGCCAGATCTTCGGGGTGGACACGCTGCGCCCAGTCGCGGTAGTGATATTCTTGGGAGAGTGTTGTTGTTGTTGTTGTTGTTGTTGTTGTTGTTCGCAGAGCGATCAGTCGGACGTTCTGTTCGGTCGCTTTGATCTCGCCCGTGATCAGGTTCCGGTCGAAGATGCCGATGCGTGTGCCGCTCGCCGCCAGGGCCAGTTGCTCTTCACTTTCGCGCAGCATCTCCTGCTGCCGCCGAAGTTGTTGGAGCAACTCGGTGGAATTCTCCAATTCGGACAGGTCACTGGCGACGACGCAGATGCTCAGATTGTCGGGTTGGTTGAGGACATTGGCCGAAACGAACGTCGGGACGCTCGCGTGGTTGAGATCCTGAAAGACCAGGCGTGTTTTGGCGGGTTTTCGCTGTGCGGAAACCAGAAGGGAAGTCGCGGACGCACGTTGGCCCTCTTCCACGAACTCATGGAGGGGGTGTCCGACGATCACCTCCAAGGGCCGTTTGACGAGTTCACCGAACTGGGCGTTGCAGAAGAGGATCGTGCCGTCGAAGGTGACGGTGAAAGCCGCCTCCTTCATGGTCTCGACGATCAATCGGTAGATGGAGTCTGTTCCGACGAGTGAAAAGATCTGGTCGCCCCTCGTGCCGGATACGACGACGGCGTCAACCTCGCCCTCGCGAATCGCGCGCAGCGTTTCCTCGGCCTCGGCCAGGCGGATCTCCAGCTCCTCGATCTTCCGCTGTTTCTCTTCCAACTGAGTGGGTTGTTTTTTGGCCGGCATCGTCACAGTCTCTAATTCTTTTTGGGGCGCAGGTCCAGGCCCACGAGGATTCTCTCTTTGTCCGCGAGGTTGCCGATGAAGCGCCGCAAGGGTTCCGGCAGTTTCTTGATCAACGTCGGAGCGGCGATGATTTGCTCGCCTTTGGCCAGCATGGGTTGCTGGTAGAGATCGACAATCTCCAACTCGTAGTGCCCTTGGAGGTGTTCTTCGCAGATTGCCGTGATCGAGCGGATCGCGGCTGACGAGCGCGGGTTGATGCCAGCGACATACAGTCGGAGCACGTACATCTGCGGCACGACGGGTTTCGTGGCCTTTTCGAAAGCGGCCAGAGTGTCGCTTTTTGCTTTTCTCTTCGCCATGGCGGTCGCTCCTTTAGCCTCGCGGCCGCAGATCCAAGCCCACGAGGACGCGTTCGGTGTTCGACAGGTCGCCGATGATCTTCCTGACCGGGACGGGCAGTTTCCGCACCAGGGTTGGCACGGCCAGGATCTGATCGCCTTTGGCCAGTTGCGGGTTCTTCAGGAGATCGATGATCTCGATGCGATACTTGCACGTGACGTGTTCTTCGCAGATCCTCTTCAGGTTCGTAAAGGCGGCCAGAGCCCGCGGCGTTTGGCCGGCGACATACAAGCGTAACTCCAATTCCTCGCCGTTCTTCTTGGTCGTCATCCTTAACTCTCCTCATCCGTCATTGGTCATTTGTCATTGGTCATTCGTGTCCACTGACCCATGACTTCCCTCAATCCGCCTTCCTCGCCTGGGCGAGTTGCCGGCGTTCCTTGTCTGTCATGTGCTGACGATCCGTTTCCGACTGTTTGCCGATGTTGATCTCGGCGGTGATATCCGCCAGACGCTTAGTTATGGCCTCAGCCTGGGCGCACAAGTTCGCCTGTTCATGTTCCAGATCGCGTTGTTTGCGCTCGGACGCCTGCCGTTCGAGGGTGGCCTGGACGTCATCGTGAGCCTGTTGCACCAGGCGGGCGGAGCCGGTGAGCACCTGGCCGCGGCCGACGTACACGTCCACCAAGTTGATGCCGTCGTCCGTCAATTGGAACTCGCGCATCTGGTTGGAGTGGCCCATGCCTCGGCTCTTGAGCACGCATAGCAGGCGGTTGCGTTCGTTGCTGCTTTCGATCATGCGGAGCAGCAACCATGTGTCCATCAGTGAGGAAACTCCCACGTCGGTCTGTTCCAGGGCGGTGCCGCCGCCGGTCAGGCTGGTAAAGACGCTGGTGGTGCCCTGGGCCTTCAGAAAGTCGATCACGCGGGTCAGCATGGCCTTGATCTCGTCGGTTTCGCCAACACTGGTGAGGTTCGTGACGGGATCGATGACGACGCCCGCGGGGTTGAAGGACTTGATCACCTTGTGCATGTGCGCCAGGTGCATTTCGAGGCCGTAAAGTTGCGGGCGCAACGAGTGGAACTGAAGCAGGCCCTTCCTGGCCCACTGTCCGAGGTTGAAGCCGATGGAACGCATGTTGCGCATGATCTGCTCGGGCGACTCCTCGAACGAGAAATACATGCATCGTTTGCCCTTCCGGCAGAGGCCGTCCACGAAGGCGGCGGCCAGGCTCGATTTGCCTGTGCCGGCCATGCCAGAGATCAGGATGCTGCTACCCTTGTAGTAGCCCTTCCCGGCCATCATTGCATCCAGGCGCGGCACGCCGGTGGAGACCCGCTCGTCGCTGACCGAATAGTTGAGGCCGATGGAACTGATCGGCAGCACCGACAGACCGTGCTCGTCAATCAGAGTGGGGTACTCGTTCGTGCCGTGCTTGGAACCGCGGTACTTGACGATCCGCAACCGCCGCGTCGAAATCTGGTTGTGGACGCGGTGGTCCAAGAAGATGACGCAGTCGCTGACATACTCCTCTATGCCGTAGCGGGTAAGTTTCTTGTCACCCTGCTCGCCGGTGATGATGACCGTGACGCCCTTCTCCTTGAGCCACCGGAACAACCGCCGCAACTCCGCCCTCAGGATGGCCTCGTTAGGCAGGCCGGCGAAGAGCGCCTCAACCGAATCCAGCACCACCCGCTTGGCCCCGACCTGTTCAATCATCGCGTTGAGGCGGACGAACAGTCCTTCCAGGTCGTACTCGCCGGTCTCCTCGATTTCGCTCCGTTCGATGTGGACGTAATCGATGGCCATCCTATTCTGGCGGATCAACTTGTTTACGTCGAACCCGAGCGACGCGACGTTCTCAGCCAATTCCTCGGCCGTTTCCTCGAACGCCATGAAGACGCCCGGTTCGTTGAACTCGGTGATGCCACGGACGATGAACTCCATGGCCAGCAGCGTTTTGCCCGAGCCTGCGCCGCCACAGACCAGCGTGGGTCGCCCTTTGGGCAAACCGCCTTCGGTTATGTCATCGAGGCCGCTGATGCCGGTACGGCATTTTCTCAATTGTGGAATCTCATGCGAGACACGTTTCCTGGGCATTTGACTTCTCCTTGCGTGATAGCCGTAATCTTCCCCAAAGGCGATGCCCCATCGCCGGTACGGAACCCATTTGGGGAATAGTGGACAAAACTGCGGTGTCATTATCCCCCCCCCCCCCCACACAATTGCAACTGAAAATACACTCGAAGGCGTGAAAGGGGTGTGATTTGATTTTGTAACATCAGGCGGCCATTTCCCGATTGGAACGTAGGGCGGCCCGGATTGAGGCGATGTAGGCGGCGTTCTTGTGCCTCCAGTGCATTCCGGCCTGCTTACACCTTGCCGCGACCAAGAACTT
>CAITUY010000085.1 GCA_903895695.1 uncultured bacterium | reverse complement strand
GGCCAACGGTCCCCGCTCAGGCGGCCAGGCAACGGCCCCCGTTGGGGGCCTCGCCTGGCTTCAGTCGTCTCTCTATGGGTTATAATTCGCATGTCGAGTAACAACAAAAAGTGTCAAACGGAAATCAGGACGTGACACGCCGAGGATACCGAACACGGAGGCACCAAGAGCGGGGGCATTTCCTTCTGAGTAAACGCGGGTGAGGTTGGTACAGCTACTGAACGCATAGTCCCCGATGGTGTTGACACTATTGGGGATCGTACAGGTGCCGGCCTTGCCCGCTGGACACTGGATGAGTGTTGCCTGAGCCTTATCGAACAGAATCCCACCCCCACTGCTGTAGGCGGGATTGTTTGTACACACGACTATGTCCGTCAGACTGTGGCAAGCCGCGAACGCAACATACCCAATGTTCGTTACACTGGCAGAGATCGTCACGTTTGTCAGGCCGTTGCAGTGTGTAAACGCAGCGACTCCGATGCCGCTCACGCTGTCTGGAATCGTGTAGGAGCCTGGCTTTGCTCCGGGACACTGAATGAGCGTCGCCTGGCTCTTGTCGAACAAGACCCCATCCACGCTGCTGTAGGCAGGATTGTTCGTATCCACCGTTATCGCCGTCAAGTTGGTAGACAGAAACGCTGGAACTTCGATGTTTGTGATGCTGGCGGGGATCGTGACGCTGGTCGGGGCAAAGTAACCACCGAATGCACCAAAACGGATGCCGGTGACCAACAGGTTGCTAATCATGCTGGGGATGTCCAGTACGGTGCTGAGGCCTACGTATCCAGATATGCTGCAGGTGCCGTTGCCGTTGCTCGTGTATTCGTATCCCATCGGCAGGGTGTGAAGACCGCCATAGGTTGAGCCCCAGCCTTTAGTTTCCGGCAAGTAGGCGACGGTCTCATAGTAGGAATCCCCGATTGAACCTGATGACCCAGTTGCAGGGGCGTTTCCCAAAAAGAAGAGGAAATGCGCATTCGAACAGCCACCGAATGCATCGTCCCCGATACCAGTGACGCTGGCTGGGATCGTGACGCTGGTCAAACTGGAACAAGAAAGGAACGCCTCTTCCCCGATGTTCGTAACACTGGCGGGGATCGTGTAGTTTCCGGCCCTGCCGGCCGGGCACTGGATGAGTGTGGTCTGACTCTTGTCGAATAATACGCCAGCCACACTGCTGTAGACGGCATTACTCGCATCCACCGTTATTCCTGCCAGGCGGGGGCAGCCAACAAACGCAACGCGGCCGATGTTGGTGACGTTCTGGGGGATTGTCACGCTGGTCACGGAGCAGCCCAAGAACGCACCATTTCCAATGCTGGTGACGCTATCGGGAATCGAAATATCGGTAAGGTTGTGGCACCCCCAGAACACCCACGCCCCGATGCTGGTCACGTTAGTGCCCATCGTCACGCTGGCGAGGTTGGTGCAACTGAAGAACGCATCATCCCCGATGTTGGTGACGCTATCCGGGATGCTGACGTTTATCAGGCTGGTGCAAGAGTTGAAGGTGTAGCCCCCGATGCTGGTGACGCCATCGGGGATCGTAACGCTGCTCAGCCAGGAACAGTAGTCGAACGCACAACTTCCAATGCTGGTGACACCCGCGGGAATTGTGACGTTCGTCAGGCTGGAACACCAGCCGAACGCGTAACTCCCAATGTTGGTGACGCTATTGGGGATCGAGTAACTTCCAGCCATGCCTCCTGGACATTGGACGAGTGCGGTCTGATCCTTGTTGAACAGTACCCCGCCTGCACTGCTATAGAATGTATTGGATGAGTTCACTGCGATCGTTGTCAGGCTGGTGCCGTACGTTATTATCGCATAGGGCACGATGTTAGTAACACTGGCAGGGATCGTGACGCTGGTCAGGTTGCTACCATAGCAGAAGGCGTACATTGCGATTCTGGTGACGGGCAGGTTCGTGATGGTGCCCGGGATGGTCACCGAGGCGTTGGTGCCTGTATACCGCGTGAGGGTTATCGTGTTGTCGCCGTTGGTCGTATAGGCAAAATCGTCGGCTTGCACCGCCGCTACGCTTGCCAACAGGCAGAATGCCGTCAGCCACGCCCTGCCGATGCCCGTCAGCCGCAACGGGAACCACTTTCGGGACGGCATTGGCACACGCCCGTGGCGATCAGGCTGGACAGCGGCGTTCATCGGTTGCGATAGTGCTCCTGCCAGTCCGCTGGTTCAAGCGATTTGACGGGGGCGAGGACGCAACTGCCGCAGGTCGGCGGCGCCAGGCTGGGGCAGGCTGGGACGGCGTATGACGGGGGACGCAACCCTCGCAAGAGCATCGTCGTCAATTCCGTCATCGGCGTATTTTCTGGTCCGTTCCGTGGGTGGGCGGTTCCCTGGCGGGAAGGCGGGCGGTCAGGTCAGCGGGAGGCGTCCTCGGGAATTCGGACGTCGACTGTTACGCCGTCAACGGCGCCAGCGGGGTGCCGCTGGGGGCTTTGGGCTTTTGAACCATTCGATCGCTTCATCCCGGGATCGGAACACGCCGATGTCGTAAGGCAGACTGGATGCCTCTGCACGGAATAGTTCGAGTATCCCCCCTTGGATAGCGTCGGCAGCGACAATGGCCGTCTTGTTCCCGGCGGCGTCACGGGGCAAGAGATGCTGGATGACCTGTACGATGTCGCTGAACTGCCGGAACGGGACCTCGCTTGCTTCGGAGAAAGCCCAAAGATCAGGCAGCTTCTTTTCGGGGTTTCTGAAGGCGAGTTCCAGGAGGATCTTGATGATCTCGAACTTGGACGTTTCCCCCGAGACATTCACCTCGAAGAACCCGTCCTTCTTCTCTATCTGGTATGCCATATGGTCACCTACTGGGGCGGGAAACCGGCCGATCTTCCGTCAGGGAAGTGGCGGCGTTCTCGGAAGGGCTGTTCCCGACGACTTCCTCAACGCTACTCTCCGCCGATCAGCCCGTAAACCGTCGTATTCAGGATGCCGGCAAGCACGACCAGTTCGAAATGCTGAACCGGACGCACTCCGCTTTCGATATCGGCTACTCCAGCCTTGCCGATGTCGAGCCCGTGAGCCTTGAGCCGTTTGGCCAAATCCTGCGGCGTCATCGGCGGCGTCATCGCCAGCCTCGCCTTCGCAACACGTTTGCCTACGGTACGAGTAGTCGGTTTCATATGCCGCACCTTGTGGCACGGTAGAGCCCGAGGCACAAACGGTCAACTACATTTCATTATTACTGAAATGCAGTGCCTGCACGCAAGGATCGCAACCGTCGGCGTTGCCAGTTCCGTGGGCGGTTTTTTCGCAGGTGCATTCCGTGGACGGGCGGTTCCCTCACGGGATGGCGGGGCAGACGGCGATCACGCCCAGGGCGAGGATTTCGTACTTGCCCATGTTCACTCGAAGGTTCGTCCGTCAGCAAGGCGGCTCACGGCACGCAGGAACCTCGTGAATGGCTGGGCGTCATCGGACGGTGCATCGTCCGCCGTTGGGTACTTGTTGCTGCCGTAGACCCTCACACTCGGCGACCCAAAATTTCGTGGGTGTTTGTGGGTGCGTTTGTGGGTGTTCTTGACCAAGAAATTCAGCCCTGTTTCAGACTGAAAAACATTTCGGCTGAAAGACAAGAAACCCCGCATTTCCTGAAGAAATGCGAGGTTTTTATTCACGAAAGATGGTCGGGGATTTGAACCCCCGACCTTTTGGTCCCGAACCAAATCGGAAATTGCTGTTTTTGCCAATGATTGCCGACATTACTGGCTTCTTGAGTTGATTTTTTGGCCTACTGTGGTTAAAACTGTGGCAATTTCGTAGGTGACTTAGGTCGCCGGATTGAAAGGAATTGCACAGGGTTAAACCGGGAGGCGCGTATGGGGATTGAACTCAAGCCGGGCAGTAAAAATTGGTACGGACGGTGGATGCGGGACGGGAAACGGCACTTCGCTCGCCTGAATGTCGAGGCGGTGGGTAAACCGGGCGAGCCGGCTTTCGAGGTGACCCGGCAAGCAGCGCTCACGGCGTTCGAAAAGGTCGTGGCGGACTCCGACCAGCAGAAGCGGCCGGAGGATCTGGTGCAAGAGATCCACAGGGTGAAGTTCGGGCACCGGATCGGCAGTATTCCCCTGCTCCACCTGAACGATGCCTGGAAGAAGATCCCGCGGAAACGCCAACCGAAGAAGCACTACGTGAAGTGGGCGGAGCGGACGTTTGAACGCCTACAGGACTTCGTAAAGGACAAGTTCCCGCGCGTGAAGGAAATGGCGGCCGTCGACAAGAAGGTGGCGGAAGCGTTCATGCGTCATGAGGATGACCGCAAGATCAGCCCAAAGACGTTCAATTCGGAACTGATCCTGCTGCGCGGCGCCTTCGAACACCTGCGCGAGGACGCCGGCATGCTGACGAACCCCTTTGGCAGGATCGTGACGAAGGACCGGGATACGATCCACCGCAAGCCGTTCAGCGCCGAGGAACTGAGGATCATCCTGAATGCCGCGATGAATGACGAACTCATGCGACCGTTGGTCGTGGTGGGCGTCTGCACGGCCATGCGGCGCGGGGATGCCTGCCTGTTGAAGTGGGAATCGGTTGACCTCAAGAACAACTACATCCGGGTGAAGACGTCCAAGACCGGGGAGACTGTTGAAATCCCGTTATTGGCGTTGCTCCGGGAGGAACTCGAGAAGCGGACGGCCGCTGCGAGCGGGTACGTGTTCCCGGAACTGGCGCACATGTACCAGAATAACCCCGATGGTGTGAACTGGCGGTTGGGGGTTGTGTTCAAGAAGGCGGGGTTCATCGACCAAGCGGTCATCGACAAGAAGAACAAGGAACGGGAGAAGAAGGGGCTGGCACGCCTCGACACCAAGACGCGCGGAGACGTGCATGTGGAGCGCGAAGGGGGCAAGGGGCTGCACCCTGCGAACGTGCGGGGGTTCCACAGTTTCCGGGTCACATGGATCACCATGGCGCTGGCAGCGGGGGTGCCGATGGAACTGGTTCGACGCGTGACCGGCCACAAGGCGGCGGACGTGGTGCTCAAGAATTACTTCAAGCCGGGGCGTGATGACTTTACGAAGACGATCACGGGGGCGATGCCGGCGCTGATGCTGGGGGAAGGCAAGAAGCCGGCCGACATAGGGGCGCCGGTGCTGCGTGACGACGGTCAGACGTACGGGGAGGCCCAAGGGCCGGGTGAGTTGCTGGAAGCAGGGCTGAAGTTGCTGCAGGCGGCCCTGGCGGAGAATGCAGCCATCGTGCCTGAGCCGAGTTGGCGGAAGCAAGTGAAGACGGCCGCCGATTTGGTCAATCAGGCTAAAGACTGGGTTGACTCGCGGGTGGTACGGGAAGCGCAGAGGGTATGACGGGAAGTGCGCGATCGGCCGGCGCATTGGGCGCGTGAAGATGGGGCTTGCGGCTGTAAGAAGAAGGTGGCACATTTTCTTACAGGAACAGGGTCACTCAGATGCACAATACCGTTGAAAACAGGGTCGTTAGCCGGGTCTATGGCAACGGGAGGGGTTGGGCATTTTCCGAGACTGATTTTAGCGGGATCGGGACCCGGACGGCGGTTGATGTGGCGCTGCACCGATTGCTTGCACGGGGGACTATCCGCCGTGTCATACGGGGCCTCTACGACTATCCCCGGTACAGCAAGAAATTGGACCGGGAGTTGAGTCCCGATATCGACCGCGTGGCGCACGCGTTGGCGCGGAAGTTCGGGTGGCGCATTCAGGCAACCGGGCCGGCTGCGTTGAACCTGCTGGGGCTGTCGACGCAAGTCATGGGTCGCGTCGCGTACCTCTCCGATGGACCGGACCGGACGTATCGTGTCGGCGGCCAGGAACTCGTGTTTGAGCATACCATGCTGAAAGAGGCCGGTTTCAAACAGCGGGAGAGTTCCTTGTTGGTGCAGGCGTTGAAGACACTCGGGCCAGACCGGATCACTGCGGACACGATCCGGGCCCTACGCGGTTTCCTGAACGCCGGGCTCCGGGCCAAGGTGTTGAAAGACACAGCGACGGCGAGCGGCTGGGTGCGTGACACGATCCTGAAGATCTGCCGGGAGGAATCCTGATGGATGCCGTTGCCACTTGGAGCGCGGCCGACCGCGCGGATCTGATGCGCGAGGCCGCTGCGATCAAGAAGATGCCCCCGGAAGTCGTGGAGAAAGACTTCTGGGTGTGCTGGACGCTGGATCGGTTATTCGGTTCGGCGACCATTGGCCGCAGGATTCTGTTCAAAGGCGGCACTTCCCTATCGAAGGTATTTGGTCTGATCGAGCGGTTCTCCGAAGACATCGACCTGATCCTGGACTGGACGGAGATCACGCAGGAGGATCCGCGGGCCGCGCGATCCGTCAGTCGACAGGATGTGTTCAACAAGGAACTGCTGCGGCAGGCGCACGTGTATCTGCGGGAGACCTTCCTGCCTGAGGTCCGCCGGCTCGTAGGGGACACGTGCGAGGCGACGATCGGGGACAACCCCGAGATTGTGAAGGTCAAGTATCCGGCGGCATTCGGCAGCGACTACCTGAGGCCGGAGATCCAACTCGAAGTGGGGCCACTGGCTGCGTGGATCCCGAACGCGGAGTATGACATCCGGCCCTATTCGGCCGAGGCGTTGCCTGCGGTGTTCCGGCGGCCGACGTGCCGGGTACAGGCCATCAAGGCGGAACGAACGTTTTGGGAGAAGATCACGATCCTGCATCATGAGGCCAACCGTCCCGCCGGAAGCGTCCAGCCGGCGGGTTACTCGCGGCATTACTACGACGTGCATCGCATGGCGCAGACCCGGGTGAAGGGTGACGCGTTCGCCGACCTGGATCTGCTTCATGCGGTGGCGGCCTTCAAGGACAAGTTCTATCACCGCGGGTGGGCTCGGTACGACCTGGCGACGCCGGGAACGATGAAACTCGTGCCGCCTGAGCATGTGATGAAGGTGTTAGCGCGCGATTACGAACAGATGCAGTCCATGATCTTCGGCGAGCGGCCCGATTTCGGCGTCATTGTGGCCGGATTGCAGGCACTCGAAGCCGAAATTAACGCGCTCAGATGACAGGGTTTGACCGTTCGTATTCCTGAACCCCGCGCATTAGTGCGGGGCAAATGCGGAATATCTGTCATCAAGGGTTCGCCGCGTTGGCACCGCAGTGCTTGGCACGTGCCCACGACATCACTTTGTACAAACGAAGAATAGTTCTTCAGTCTCAACCCCGCCTATCACGGTCTTCAACCTTACCGGAATCTTGAATATCGTCGTGTCTTTCATCCGTTCATGGAAGGCTCTTGAACCGAGCCTAACGAGCACCTGATTGTTTGTGTCCGGAATGACCACCGCTTCATCGCTGGTGCCCATCGTACGCGCCATAGTCGTCACCTTGACGGTGATATCTCCTGCAAGCGTGAATCCCATCTTTCGTACCTCCAGTTTTCCTAGCGCGAGACGTGTCCGGCCGTCAACTCAGTCGTGAGCAGAACTCGTGCAGTTGGTATCATGTGGTTCGTCTTCATTGCCTTCTCCGCACCTCCTCCTTGAGTCTGGCAGCGAAGTCCCGTGCATCCTTCTCGACCGGCTGCGCCTCATAGCCCTCCGCGTTCACGTCAAAGGAGACGTAGCTTCCGGGCTTCAGGTTCTCGGCCCACTGGGCGGCCTTGGTTTCATCGTGGCACAGGTGTCTAAATGCTGAGTTGTACCGAGTCGCCATCTCGTGCTGATAGGCGTGGCGGAATTCGTGGCTGTATGTCTCCAGTGCCCGGCCAGACTCGTTCATGTTGAGCACCTTGTGGTTCACTTTCGTGATGTACTCGTCATCGGAGTGCTCGCCAAGGGTAATGCCGCGATCATCCTCGGCCAGGCGGCTTCCGATAAACGGCGGGGCAGGACACTCATAGGCTTCCGACAATCTCCGCCCGACTTGCCGCAAGCAGCTCTCGCGCCCTGCCTCGGTGAGACCCGACCACACTTCGGGCCGAAGCTGCTTGATCTGGCTGATATGCTCCGCCGCACCCTCAAGCCTTTCCGTCTCCGTGTGTTCCTTCAGATGACCGACCTGCACTTTTTCCGAATCGGCGGCTTGTTCGTCGATGATACTCGCCTCTTTCACGTTGGGCCTCCTTGTCGCTGGGTATCGCTTAGTCGGGCCATGTTACCCCTCAGCACCTGCATGTCCCGTTCGGACATGCCCATGCTTCCGGCGATGGCCATGACGGCACAAAACGGGCCGGCATGCTGCCGTCCTGCTTCTGGCCACAGGGCATAGGCCACCCCCACCCCAAACTGCCACAGGGCATCGAATCCCTCGACTACCGCTCTCTGGAATCGGGCTTCGAGTTCGCCGGCATGCCGGCGCGCATAGCACTTAACGGCAGTTCTTGTCGTGCATGTGCCTGCAGGACAGGTTGACATGCACTGTCGCATGGCAGCGCGGGACGGGAGGGTGGTCGTCACCGCACCGGCATGGGTTGGACACGCCACGCCTTGCTGCAGACGCGTTTGCATGTGCGCTTTGACTTCGGCGTGCGATGGGTATTCCCGGAGATAGCCCTCGCGGCCGGCATGATCGGGAATGCTGACACGGCAGGCATTGACACTGCCGTCCGAGTACCACATCGCTGTGGTCATGGGTGGCGGGCTTTGGGTGGCGCGGTAGGCGTAATGCGGGTGTGAGTGGGCGGCGAGTGCTGCCCGGACGAGGGTGAAAACACAACAAGGGGGGATTTAACATGCGAGGTATCTTGATCGTTCTGGCGGGTGTTTTGATGGCGGGTTGCGCGAGCCAGCCGGCGCCACAACCGGTGACCGACTGTACGAACGACTTCACGTCGGTGACCGGCGTAGTGCGCCGGGCGGTGGTCGCCGGGTTGACGGCCGTGGATCCGGCGGCATACGGCGGGTGGGCGGGCGCGTGCCCCGGGTGTGACGTGGATGCGGATACATTCGCAATGCTCTGCCGCGAGCGGGGCCTGCAGGTGTCGCTGCATCACAACGCGGCGGCGACCAAGGGCGCACTGGAGGCGGCCGCTCGGGCGGCATGCGCGGGCATGAAGGCCGGTGACCTGCTCGTGGTGTACGTATCGGGGCACGGCGGCCAGGTAGACGATGGGGACACCACGGAGGCGGATGGTCTTTCCGAGACGCTTTGCCTTTGGGATGGCCAGATGACGGACACCTACCTTTCCACGGTGCTGGCCGAGGTTCCGGTCGGCGTGCGGGTCTTCTTCGTGACCGATACCTGCAACTCAGGCACGAACTATCGGCGCCGGTCCTACAAGAAGGCCCTCCCTGCCCCGTTCCATGCAGCGCTGATTCACTACGGCGGATGTGCGGACGGGCAGAGCAGTCTCGGCGGGCCGCAAGGCGGCGTATTCACGACGGCACTGGTTGACGCCTGGAGCGAGACGGGAACGTATCGGTCCTGGTTCACGAACGCGGCCGCGTTGATGCCGGGGACTCAAGTGCCGGTCTATGAGGAATACGGCACGGTCCTGGAGGCGTTCAGAAACGGCAGGGCGTTGGAATGAAGGAGACAGGGGAATTCGTGACGCACGCGCAATGCGGCGAGATCAACCAGCGCGTGTTTCAGAAGCTGGAGTCCATCGAGAAACGGTTATTCCGCGATAACGGGACCTTGTCGATTCAGACCCGGATCGAGCGGCACGAGCAGATTCTGCACGGTCTTCTTTGGGCGCTCTCGATCATCGTGGGCACGGTCCTCACTGCGGCCGTCATGGGACTGATCCTGTTGTTCAAGTGGGCTATTGCGAAAGGGCGGTAATATGAGCGGGCGTTGCGGGGTGATGGGGTGTGGCAAGGGTAAGAGCGAAGGGTTGGACCGGGCGACCGAGTACCGGCGAATCATCGAGTCGTTCGACGTGCTGAACGTGCCGGCGGACATCCAGGCGTTAATCCGGGAGGCGCTGGACTCCGACAAGTGGGACTGGTTCACGGACTGCGACGGGTGCACCGGGGTGTCGGAGGTCTACTGGCCGACGATCTACTTCCCGCCGTGCCTGCGGCATGACTTCGACTGGGGCACGGGCAACGGCGGGTGGGATGCGAACGTGCGGTTCTACCGGACCCAGTGCGCGTATGGAATGGGGTCGGTGCGCGCGGGCGTGCGCTTCCTGGGCGTCACGATCTCCTGGTTTGCCTGGTTCAAGTGGCGCGCAATGTTCACAAACTGAGCAAGCGCATTGGACCACATGCACAATACTCAGGTTTTTTCTTCCCGGCCGACTGTGGTAACTGTGGTAAAAACTGTGGCAACCACAGAAAGGGATTTCGCAGAATTCCACAGAAGTGCAGGCGGACCGCCGCAGGCGCTGAACATCGATTAGAGCCTGTATTCACAGGGCTTTCGAGTGATTCTACGCAAGGAAGAAATGGTCGGGGCGGGGGGATTTGAACCCCCGACCTTTTGGTCCCGAACCAAACGCGCTACCAGTCTGCGCTACACCCCGACTGACCAAAAAGCCCAACAAGCATATCGGAAACGGCCGCCATGTCAAAAGGTTTCCGGCGGGAAATCCGGGAAATCCAGGTTGGCGTAGCTTATCTCGAGAACTGAACCACCCGCTACGCTGGAGCCGCCTTCGCTGTTAGCTACGGCGGGCCGAGGGCGCGAAGGCACGGGGAAGACCTGGCTTGGCACTGCCCCCTTCTTCTCCCGTGGAAACGTTGCGCGCATTTGGCACAGGGCGAGGGCCTTTCAGGCGATTGGCCGGTCCCGTGCGAGGTGCAGCCCTGTGCCAAATGCGCGCAACACCGAGCTGCCGAGTGCATAGGAGGATGCAGCGGCATCTTTTCCCCTCTGGTGCTCTCCGCATCCCCCTCCGGGTCTCCGTGTCTCAAGCGCAGCGGGTGGTGAAATCCCTGTTGTCCTAGAGGCCTCCGAAAACCATCCTGCCACAAGGAGCGGAGCCGCTTCCGGCTCCGGCCGGCGCGGGAAGTCGCGCCGCTCCCAGAAGAGGCAGACCAGAAAGGACGGACTTCGCACCCGCACCCCTCACCGGCGTGCGGCGCGCTTCTTCCGACGATAGTTCCGGAGCATCCGGATAAACCGGATCGTGTCGCGGAAGGGGTTGATCTTGCTCTTCTCGTCCCGGTAGATCGTGGCGACGGGCACGGCATCGATCCGGATCCCCCGGTCGGCCACGTGCAGCAGCATCTCGGATTCCGCCGCATAGCGCGTGGATTCGGCCGATACCAGCGGCACAACGTCGCACCGCAGCAGCCGGTACCCGCACTGCGTGTCGGGCACGTACTGCCCCATATCGCGACTCAACAACCAACTCATGACACGATTGGTGAATCGCCGGATCCACGGCATCTGGCCCGCATCGGCCATCCGGTTGCCGACCAGCACGGGAATCCCGGTGCGCACATAAGCCTCCACAAATTTCGGCAGATCGGCCGGATCGTGCTGGCCGTCGCCATCCATCGTGATGACGTAGTCGAACCCATGCCCGCGCGCATAACGGAAGCCGGTCTCAAGGGCCGCGCCCTTGCCGCGATTGGACTCGTGCCGCAACACAGACGCCCCCGCCGCTTCCGCCTCACGCGCCGTCCCGTCGCGCGATCCGTCGTCCACCACGATTACCGCCGGAACCTGCTCCTTCGCGCGCCGCACCACCGCGGCAATGCGCCGCTCCTCATTGTAAGCCGGTATGACCACGCATCCGCGTTGCAATTGCCGCGTTTGTGACATGTTAACGTTCCCGTGTTCGCCGTACTATGCCGGGCCTCACGAGGTTCGTCAAGGAAGCCAGTGAACAGTGAACACCAAGACTGTAGCAGCTTAGGCTGTAGGCTGTAGGGCCGAACGGGGCAGATCCAGGAACTGAAGGTCGAAAATGCCTTGCCGAGCACCAGAGCCAAAAGCTGCAGTATTCCTAAGGTCTACAGCCTATAGCCTACAGTCTCGGCACCCCTTCACTGTTCGCTGGCTTTCCCGGCTTCCCGACCGTAGCTCTGTCCGTTCCAAACGCGCTCGAACATGAACCACTGGTGGGGATTGCGCGCGACGCTGTCCTCGAGAACCGCGCCGATGGCACTCCGGATCTGTTCCGCGGACAGGCCGGTCGGGTCGATGGGCGGATGGAAACGCAACTCGAACGTATCGTTCTCCTTGCGCAACATGAAACCGGGCAGGACCAAGGCCCCCGTCTTTTCCGCCAGCCAGACCGGCCCCCGCGGCAGGCACGCTGCGGCGCCGAACAGCGGAGAGAAATCCGTGCGCTGCGAGTAATCGCGATCGGCCAGCAACGCCACGCATTCCTTGCGCCTCAAGGCCCGGATCAGCTGCGGCACGGCATGCCCCAGCGGAATGATCGCCATGCCGCGCCGCTGCCGGTGGTGCTGGAAGAACTCGTTCAGCTTGGCCGAGGTCTGCTGCAGGGTGACGACATTGAGGGGATAACCCAACCCCGCCATCACGGCCCCACCTAGTTCCCAGTTGCCGAGATGCGCGGTCACCACGATCACGCCGCGGCCGGCGGCCACAGCCTTCTCAAGATACTCACGGTGCTCGACGGCCACCAACTCCCGAATCTGTTCCGGCGTAAGCCGCGCGAACGTAAAAAATTCGACGAGGTACTTGCCGAAGTGTTGAAACGTGCGCCGGGCCGCCAGGCGCAACTCGCGCTCCGAAACCGCGGCCCCGCCGAACGTCAGCACGTGCCGCAGGTTGTCCATCACCGCTTCCCGCCCGCGCCGGTCACAGAAGAAGTAGGCGTCGGCGATCCGCAGGCTGAGCCAGTAGGCGAACGGCCGGGGGATAGCCCGGCTCACCGCCTCTGCCAGCACGTAGACGGAATACTTAAGCATCGTCAAGTAACCTTGTTATGACCCTCAATAACACAAGAGACCATACCCGGCAACGCAGCGTTTTCGAAGCCCCGCCAAACCATCAAAAAAACTGTTGCGCGGCCGTTTGGGGTTGCGGTATTGTCCCGCCCTATAGTGCCTGAAAGTGGGCGCGGGCAATATATGGAGGTGTACGAGGCAGGCAGAGTTGGCGACACGTTAGACGCGATCGGTTGTTTGGGTAATGTGTAGTAAGTCTTAGTTTTCAAGCAAGGTGACAGAGTGAATATTTACGTTGGCAATCTCCCTTATTCGACGACGCAGGAAGAAATGCGTCAGATGTTCGAACAGCATGGCACCGTGGAATCGGTGAACATCATCCAGGACCGCGAAACCGGCCGGTCGAAGGGCTTTGGTTTCGTCGTGATGCCTGATGCAACGCAGGCCCAGAGCGCGATCGGCGCCTTGAACGACAAGGATATGGGCGGCCGCAAACTTAAGGTGAACGAAGCGCGTCCGCGCACGGATGCCCCGCGCAATGGCGGTGGCGGCGGCGGCGAATCCCGCGAACGTCGCTGGTAGCCTACACCTCGCAGAAGACCCACAACCGGCCGGGGGCAACCCCGGCCGGTTTCTTTTTGGGGCCGGAGCCCGCCCCTGCCTCACCCGAACAGGTTCATCTGCCCGTCGCTCGGCCGGCCTCTGCGGCGGCTCTGCCGGGCCAGCTTGGGTTGCCCGGCCTCGCCGAACTCGCCTTCTTCAAGATTGGCCAGGATCTCCTTGGCCCGGTCCACAACCTCCAGGGGCAACCCCGCCAACCGCGCCACCTGGATCCCGTAACTCTTGTCCGCGGCCCCGGGCACGATCTTGCGCAGGAATACCACCGAGTCGTTGCGTTCGCTCACGAGCACGTTGTAGTTCTTCACGCCCGGCAGGGTCAGGGCCAGGTCAGTCAACTCGTGGTAGTGCGTGGCGAACAAGGTTTTCGCCTTGGCTTTCGGATTGTTGTGCAGGAACTCCGCCACGGCCCAGGCGATGCTGATCCCGTCGAACGTGCTCGTGCCGCGCCCGATCTCGTCCAGGATGATCAGGCTGCGCGGCGTCGCGTTGTTCAGGATGTTCGCGGTTTCCTGCATCTCAACCATGAACGTGCTGCGGCCCCGGGCAATATCGTCGCTCGCCCCCACCCGCGTGAACACCTGGTCGGCGATGCCGATCTCGGCCTCGGCCGCCGGAACGAACGAACCCAGTTGCGCCATGATCACGATCAGGCCCACCTGCCGGATGTAGGTGGACTTGCCGGCCATGTTCGGCCCGGTAAGCACAACCAACTGGTTCTGCGTGCCGTCGAGCAGCGTGTCGTTGGGCACGAACCGCTCGGCCTCCGGCAGTTGCTCGATCACCGGATGCCGCCCGTCCTTGATCCACAACCGATCGCCGTCATGCACGCGCGGCCGCACGTAGCGCAGCACCGCGGCGCGGTCGGCCAGCGCGGTCAGCACATCGACCTGGGCCAGGGCGGCCGCCGTGCGCTGGATGGCGGCCGTCTCGGCCACCACCCGGTCGCGCACCTCGACGAACACCTCGTATTCGAGGGCTACGGCCTTGTCCTGGGCGCCGACAATCTTGTCCTCGTATTCCTTGAGTTCCGGCGTGACGAACCGTTCGCCGTTGACGAGTGTCTGCTTGCGCTGGTACTCGGGCGGCACGTTGGCCAGTTGCCCGCGCGAAATCTCGATGTAATAACCGAACACCCGGTTGTGGCGGACCTTGAGCGTCTTGATGCCGGTGCGCGCCTGTTCGCGTGCCTGGAATTCCGCCAGCCACTCCCGCCCCTGGGTCGCCGCCGAGCGCAACTCGTCGAGATCGAGCCGGTACCCCTTGCGGATCATCCCGCCTTCCTTGAGCGTGGCGGGCGGCTCGTCGGCGATGGCCTTTTCGATCAGGCCCGCGACCTCGGGCAGCAGCGTGATGCTTTCGCCCAGTTCATGGAAAAGAGGGTCGGCATGGCTGACGGCCACGGCCTTGAGGCCCGGCAGGGCCGCCAGGGACATCCCCATGGCGCGCAGGTCCCGGGCGTTGCCCGCGCCCGCGCTAAGCCGCGCGACGAGCCGCTCGAGGTCGCGGATGCCGCTCAGCGGATCGCGCAGGTCGCGCAGCAGGCCGCGGTCGCGCACGCAGGCCTCGACCGCGTCGAGCCGCCGCACGATGCCGCGCACCTCGGCCAGCGGCCGCAGGATCCACTCGCGCAGCAGCCGGGCGCCCATGGGCGTCTGCGTCACGTCGAGCACGCCCAGCAGCGTGAACGAGCCGCGCCGTTCCTCGCCCCGGCGCGGAATCAAGTCGAGGTTCGCGCCCGTGGACTCGTCGAGCACCATGAAGTCGGCCGGGTTGTTCAACCGCACGCCGCGCACGTGGCGCACGTCCCGGTGCAACTCCTCCTGCACGTAGTACAGGACCGCCCCGGCCGCGCCGACGGCCGCGGTCTTCTGTTCGCAGCCGAACCCCTCCAGCGAATGAACCGCGAACTGGCGGATCAGCCGGTCCCGGGCGACGCCGACCTGGAACACCCAGTCCTCGCAGGGGTTCACGACCAGGCCCGGCAGGGACTGGAGCGCCCGGCGAAGCGCCGGATCGTTCATCTGCTCGGACGGCACTACGATTTCGCGCGGACCGAAGCGGCGCAGCGTGTCGGCCAGGCGGCCCAGGTCCTCGGATTCCTCGATCCAGAAGGCACCGGTCGACACGTCAAGCATGGCCAATCCGCCCAGCGCGCCACTCCGGCACAGGCCGCCGAGATAGTTGTTCTGGGCCGAGGTCAGGATTGCATCCTGCATCACGGTGCCCGGGGTCACGATGCCCGTCACCTCGCGCCGCACGATCCCCTTGGCCACGGCCGCGTCCTCGACCTGGTCGCAGATCGCCACCTTCTTGCCGGCCCGGATGAGCTTGGCCAGGTAGACGTCGACGCTGTGATGCGGCACGCCGCACATTGGTATGCCCTGCCGCTTGGTGAGGGCGATATCGAGGATTTGCGCCGCCGTCTTGGCGTCCTCGAAAAACATTTCGTAAAAGTCGCCGAGCCGGAAGAACAGAATGGTATTGGACGGCAGGCGGTTGCGCACCTGCCGGTACTGGGCCATCATCGGGGTCAACGTTTCGCCGCTCATGCCGTCGTCGTCTCCATGCTCGTCCCCTGCGTCCGTCCCTCCGCCAACCGTCCGGCCAGCCGCTCCCACGTTTCCCGGTCGAACGTTTCGGGCCGCCGTTGCGGGTCGATCCCGAGTTCGCCCAGGGCCGCCGTCGTGGCCGCGCCGTCCAGGCGCAGTTCGGCCGCCGACCGGTTCAAAATCGTGGCGATCTGCTTGCGCCGGTACCCGAAGGCAACCCGCGTGAGCGCCCGGAAGAACGCCCCGTCGGCCGTCGGCACGTTCCCGTGCCGGGTCAGCCGGACGATGGCCGACTGCACCTTGGGCCGCGGCAAGAAACACGTGGGGTGGATGGTCTTGACGACCTTGACGTCATACCACCGCTGGGCCCACACACCCATCAGCCCGCGCTCGGGGTGCCCCACCCGCGCCTTCAGCCGCTCGGCGACTTCGAGCTGGACGGTCACCGTAATGAACGCCGGCGGATCGGGCAAGGCAAACAGATCCATCAGGATGCGGCTGCCGACCGAGTACGGCAGATTCGAGACCACCTGTGTGACGCCCCAGCCGGGCACGCGTTCGGCGACCAGGTCGAGGGCGTCGCCCTTGATCAACTCCAGGTTGGGCCGGCTGCCCAGCGACTCCTGCAGCCACGCGAAAAAGCCCGCGTCCTTTTCAACCGCAATGACGCGGCGGGCCAGCCGCGTCAGCGGCTCGGTGATCACGCCGAGGCCGGGGCCGACCTCCAGCACGACATCGTCCGGGCCGACGGCCGCGGTCGCGACGATGATATCGCGAATATTCGCGTCAATCAGAAAATTCTGGCCCATCGTCTGACTGGTCTGGAGCCCGCGTTCCTCGAGCAGCGCCCGGATCCGGGTGGGACTGGTCAGGTTGACGGCTTCGCTCATGCGCGGCTCCCGGCGGCGGCGCGCCGCCATGGATTCGGCCGCGCGGCCAGGTCCGCGGCCAGGCGGATCGCCTCCACCAGGCTCGCGGGACTGGCCGTGCCGCGGCCGGCGATATCGTAGGCCGTGCCGTGGTCGGGCGAGGTCCGGACGATCGGCAGTCCCAGGGTGACGTTCACGCCCGACTCAAAGGCGAGCATCTTGAGCGGTCCCAACCCCTGGTCGTGGTACAGGGCCAGCACGGCGGCGTAGCGCCCGCGCATCGCCTGGTGGAAGATGACATCGGCCGGCACAGGTCCCTCGACCGGGATGCCGCGCCGGCGCAGAGCCCTTAGCGCGGGCGTGATGACGCGGCGTTCTTCGTCGCCGAGCGCGCCGCCGTCGCCGCCATGCGGGTTCAGCGCGCAGACGCCGATGGTGCCCTTGGGCGCCCCCAGCCAGGGCAGCGCCTGCGCCATGAGGGTGGCGGCCTCGATGATGGCCGGCGCATCAAGGCGCGCGGCCACCTCGGCCAGCGGGATATGGCGGGTCGCCAGCACGACGCGCAGGGGGCCCCCGACCAGCAGCATCGCGAAGCGGCGCGTGCCCGTCAGCGCGGCCAGCATTTCGGTGTGCCCGGGGAACGGCACGCCGGCCCGCTTGAGTCCTTCCTTGTTGACGGGCCCCGTCACAAGTCCGTCCAGTTCGCCGGACTGGCAGGCGCGCACGGCGGCCTCGATCCAGGCCACGGCCTGTCGGGCGCCCCGGGCCGAACAGCGCCCCGGAGGAACGGCTGCGGCCGGGCCGGGGGTTGGATCCCACAGACTGACGGGCGGAAGCTCGATGCCATCCCCGCGGATAGGGGGGAACGGCAGTCTCTGCCGGCGGCATTCGGCGCGGATGAGGGCGGCAGAGCCGATCAGGACGAGCCGGAGTGATCCCGGCCAACGGCGACCCAAGGCCGCCTTGACCGCGATCTCGGGGCCGATCCCGGCCGGGTCGCCCAACGTGAGTCCGAGCACAACGGGTCGCTTCACCCCCGCCTCCTCACGGGTTGTTGGTTTTCACGACCTGGACGAAGGCATCCTTGCGCAGGCGGTCGACCCACAGCTTGTAAAGCCGCTTGGTTTCCTTGCGCCGCAGGTCCTTCTCGATGTCGGCGCGCACCGTGTCGAAGGGCGTCAGGCCGGCAGCCTGGCGACCGACGAGCTTGACCACGTAGAGATCGCCATCGACGCTCACCAAGCCGCTCAGGGCGCCAAATCCGAGCGGCTTCACGGCCTCAACCAGCTCGCGGCGCAGGTCCGCCAGGTCGAGCCAGCCCCAGTCGCCGCCTTCCTGCGCCTTGGTCTCTTCGGAGACACGCTTGGCGGTCTCGGCGAACGACGCGCCGCCCTTGAGCTGTGCCAGGGTCTCGGTGGCCAGCCTGAGCTTGGCCACGCGAGTCTCGTCGTTCGTGCCGGCGTGGATGACGATCACGCTGATCCGCACGCGTTCGGGCTTCTGGTACTTGGCCGCGTTCTCCTCGTAAATCCGACGAACTTCGCGCGGCGGGATCACGATCTGGCCGTCGACTTCCTTCTGCCGCATCATGCCCACGATCAAGTGGTCTCGCATCCGCTGGTGCCATTGGTCGTAGGGCATGTGCTCGTCCTTAAGCACCTTGAGGAACTCCTGGCGGTCGCCGCCAAACCGCTCCTCGATGAACTCGGTGACGCGCCGCTCGACGTGTCGGTTCATCGCATCCTTGTTCAGCTTGGTATCCGCGTCGTAGGCGCGCACGATGAGCTTGTCGTCGATCATGCTCTGCAGCACGTCGTCGTACGTCTCCTGGATCTTGGCCTGCAGGTCGGGGCCCTGGTAAACCTCGCGCAGTTCCGGCACCATCGGGGCCATGGCCTCGCGCACTTCGCTGATCGTGATCACGGAATCGTTCACATAGGCCGCCACGCCGTCGACGGTGATGGGCTCCGCCAGGGCCACGGCGGACAGGGTTGCTGCCGCCCAGAAAACAATGCCGAAACGTTTCATACCGGTATCCTCGCAGGAGGGACGACACGTCGGTCCCTGTGCGGTGGCACTATGTCAGATGCCGCCGCTGGGCCGCAATGGGAAAACGGGCCGCGGTCAGGTCGCCGGACCGTCCGGACGCTTCGCGGGCGCCTGGGCCTGCAGGTGGAGGGCCACCTCAACCATGGATGCGCCCCAGCACCGGTCGGCGTTGGCCGCCAGGTAGTCCACCAGCGCGTCGTGCGCTTCGGTTTCGACATACCCGCCGTGCGTCCCCTTGCCCACGCCGTGAAATATGAAGATCAACCAGGCGCCGCATTCGACGGCCTGCTCGACCGACTCGCGGAGGCTGTCAAACGTCTTGCCGTCGCCGCCGACACACCCGAGCGACGCGTAGTTCGGGCAGGCGGGATCGACGAGACGTCCGGTGCTGGAGCCGCGCCCGGCGACGAACAGCCGCAGCACGAGATCGTCGATACTGATCTCGCGGCCGGCCGGGCCGACCGTGGCGTGGCCGCACGGGTGGGCGAACGTCCGCCGCGTGCGCCGGTCAATCAGCCGCAGCAGGGCGTTGGCGACCCGCAGTTCGTCCGCCAGACGCTGCATGGTGTAGGCGCACAGGTCGTAATGCGGCTCCAGCCAGCCATAGCGCTCGGGCGGATCCCGCCGGCAAGGGTGGAACAGGGTGTGATTGCCGAGTTCGTGCCCGGCCTCCGCCACGTGCCGCCATTGCTCGATCGCCTCCGTCACGCTAGCCTGGCCCGTCAGGTTGAAGGTCCCCGTCAGGCCTTTAGCCGACAGGAGCGGCGCCACGTGTTGGTAGTGCACGGGCACCGCGTCGTCGTAGGTCAATGACACGGCGCACCGTTGACCGGCGGGCCAGGGGCTGTTTGCGGTTGGGTTCATAGGAGTTCCGTTCGGATATTATTCGCGGGCAAGGCAAACTGTCTCGGTTACCTCCGCGTTCTCCGCGTCTCCGCGTGAGCCGTTTTCAACTGCTTCGCCGCCTTCTCGAAATCCGCATCGACCGGGCGCGGCTGCGCATCCACGAGCGCCCGATAGCGCTCGTATTCCAGTTCCGCTTTTGCCTTGCCGGATTCGGCGGTTATCTTGCCTGCGTGATTCAACAACTCGTGCTCCGACAATTTCAGGAAATCGTCCAGCTTCTCGATCCAGTCCCGCATGGTCATGACCTTGCGCCGGAGCGCCTGCAACTCCGCGAATTCGATATAGGCGTTCACGATGCGGTTCAACACCCCGAGTTCCGTTGCGTCGAGGTAGTTCTTGGCTATGGACACATCCTCCCGCCGCACGATGCCACCCGGGCGCGTCGTTTTCAGACCCATGAAAGGCTTCCCGGCGTCAACGCGCTCATGAATCACCTCCGCCGCCGTGTGACCGTGCGCTGCCCAATGCATCTTGTTCTGCACCGTGGCGAAGAACTGCTGCGACACAGCCGTATCCGGCGTGTAGTCCACGCTCGTCGCGTAAATATCGAGCACCTTCTGATAGAAACGCCGCTCCGAGGAACGGATGTCGCGAATGCGCTCCAGTTGCTCGTCGAAGTAGTCCTTCTGACCTTTGCCCGGCGGGTTCTTGAGCCGCTCGTCGTCCATGGTGAAACCTTTCACCAGGTACTCACTCAAGCGCGCCGTCGCCCACTGCCGGAACTGGGTGCCGCGATGGCTCCGCACACGGTAGCCCACGGCAAGGATGGCGGGCAGGCTGTAGTGCTCAACCTCGCGGGCAATTTGCCGAGAACCCTCGGTTTGAACTATTCGATAACGTCGAATAGTTGCCTCCTTTTGTAGCTCCTCCTCGGCAAAGATAGACTTCAAGTGGTAATTGGCCGTGTTCACGCCGATCTGGAACAACTCAGCGATGAGCGCCTGCGTCAACCACAGCGTATCGTTCTCGAATCGGCACTGGATCCGCGTCCGCCCGTCCTCGGTCTGATAGAGGATGATCTCGGACTTCGGCAATTGATCGTCACTCATGGATTAGCCTCGTTCTGTCCGCCCGTCTCCCGCTCCACCCGCACCTCGATCCCGTCCTCGCCCGCCCGCCGGGTGGGAATCAGGAACTCGGCCGTGCTGTCGCGGATTTGGAGTTTGGTTTGTGCCTTGTTCATCGTCGGCTGCCCGGACTGGCAATTGTTAGATGTTGCGATGCGGCCCCACTGCCCTTTCCAGTGCCCAACGGCGCAAATCTCGGGCGGCGAAACCGTACCGAGCACTTGCTGGTTGACTCCTCATTTTGACTTCATGTACTGCCAGAACCCTTCAAGCGAAGTAACCCCGTGGTCCAGGACCGCGTCGTAAATGTCTTGGCTTGTCATCGTGTCCCTGTACTTAGGATGGTTCCAAATCTGCGCCTTGATCGTCAAGATTGTCAGACGGTTCCCGTCATTCAGACGTCCTTTCAGATTCTGGCACTCCTCCACCTTCTGCCTGAACTCTTCAGTGCTGAATGCCCAAAGGTCCAGCTTCCATGCCCCCTTCTTGATGTCGCCGAGACGAGTGCCCCAATACAGCCCGACAGGGTATCGTCCTCCGTTGTTGTCGCGATTGTTCGTGAAGAACATCTTCCAGGGGGATAGAAGGGCCGTGATGCGTTTACCGAGGTCAAAGAAGTCATCAATGGAGATTCCGGGGGCGTTCATCGCAATGTCCAAGTCTCGCCAGACCATCAGTTCAAGCGTGTGACTCCCGGTCACAGCGAACGGGGCGTATTCTCGAATCAGTTCTCCCAGCCCGGTAACATTGAGGAGACGATCGCCTTCCGCCCGGATCTTCTTGTCTACGGCGATGACATCATTTTCCATTCTATCTCCCTGAGCCTTGTATTAGCCGTCAAGCATGGCAAACCGCCGGTGCGTCACTGACCGTGAAGAACCTCATGAGTTGCATTGGCAATACGCAAGTTATGACAGTTTGATGACGCATAGTAAGGTGTCGGGCGAGGGATGATAGGCGTCAGGCGGATCCGTGTGATGGCTTCCGCCAGTTGGCAAACGCAGTTCTCCATGCCGTGGATTCTCCTGTGAATTGTCAAACGACGTGATGGCGGGCGGGGCGGCGCAAAGACGCCAAGGGCCAGGGAGGATGGTGGTCGCCAGGACTAGAATGCGTTTCATCGACAGTTCCATTCGGCGACATCCCCCTGCCGCGACATGGCAAGAAGGTACCGCACAGGGATGGGGCACGCAACACCAGCGACGCCGCTGACCGTCAAGCAGACGGTGCAACGGTCACTATTCTGTTGCCACACGCGCGTGACATCACGGTCGAAATTCCTGCCACGCTCTCGACACTGCCTCGACCAAATCGCGCGATCGATTGAAACCGCGTTGTTCAATGAGCCGGGCAGCGTCACGAGCCGCATCCAGCTCGGTGGGAGCCGCCGCCGCGATCAACTGACGCAGATCGCCAGCGTCTTGTGGGCGGGTACGGTCGTCACGAGCCAAGGTCTTGAGCACGATGAGATGGTGAAGTCGTGCAACCGGCACGACAAGTCCCGGAAAAACCTGCATCAATTCCGCATTCGCACAGACTTCTTGTTCGATTCCCGATGAGGCAAACAAGAGGTCGAGCATCAGCCCCTGGGGTTCGTCCTCGGGCACCGCCAGTCGCGCTGTCGCCAGACGATGTGCCGCCTCTTGTTCCACTATTGCCAGCACACGAAACCCAGCGTTACGCAACCGATGGATGAAGGCCTCTGCCTCTCGGTCGTCGGACACGGCCATGGCGAGATCCAGGTCGCGCGTAAAACGCGGTTCCGTGCGCACGGAAACCGCCAGCCCGCCCACCAAGGCCCAACGTGGATCTTGTCCGCCGAACAAAGCGGCAATCTGCCGCAAGAGTGACTCCAGACGGTTCATGGAACCCACTCGCGCACGCGAACTTGGCCGGCCGTATCGCCGGGAAAGGGGTCGTCCGTGCGGTGCAGCCAGGCAACCAGCAAGGCGTCGATTTGGGCCTCGGACGCGACCGGATTGCGCCGCCGAATGTTCTGCCGCATCAACGCGATGCCGCCTTCCATCAGGTCGGCCGTTGTCGCGGCATTACTGCTGTATTTGTCGGTATTTACCACGATTGACGTTTACCACGGTTAGCGTTGTCGCTCAAGCCGGAAGACAGCCGGAAAACAGTTGAAAAACGATCAGCGCAGCTTGCCATTACCCTTAGTCTGTTTGAAAGCGTGACAATCCGTCACGGTTTCATTGCCTTCCTTCTTGAGCCGCTCCCTCCGTTTCCGCCCCAATGGGGCCCCGTGCTCTTCACTTGACGGACCCCTGCGTTTCTTCCATTGTCAGCGGCCAATTCAGCCCCAAGTCAGGCCCTCCGGACAGGGCCCATAGAGGAGCTCGACGCACCATGACAAGCAAGCTTATGGCAGCGGCCGACCAGGCGGCGGCCCACGTCCGTCACCTGACCGAACGCCTCGCCGCCGAGATCGGAGTCGCGAACGAACTCTGCGCCTTGCACCCCGAGAAGAGCCCGGCCTGGCAGCCTCTGATCGCCAAAGCCGAAGGCCAGGCGAGCGAGGCCCTGGCAAGCGGCGACCTCACGGCGTTGCGCCGCGCCGTGGAAACCGTCGAGACGACCCTGGCCCCGCTCGGGCCCGTGGCCAAGACTTACACCATTCATGGCGTGGGCCACGCGCACATCGACATGAACTGGATGTGGTCCTGGCCCGAAACCGTGGCCGTCACCGTGGACACGTTCACCACCGTGCTGCGCCTGATGGAACTGTACCCCGACTTCTGCTTTTCGCAGAGCCAGGCCAGCGTCTACGCGTTGGTCGAGGAACACCGGCCCGACTTGCTGAAGACCATTGCGCGCCGCGTCAAAGAGGGCCGCTGGGAGGTGACCGCGAGCCACTGGGTCGAGGGCGACAAGAACCTGGCGAGCGCCGAAAGCCTTTGCCGCCACATCCTCTATACACGCCGCTATCTCCAAAAACTGTTCAAGCTCGCGCCGGAAGACGTGACGATCGACTGGTCGCCCGACACGTTCGGGCACCCCGCAACCGTTCCCACCTACCTGGTCCGCGGCGGCGTGAAATACCTCTACATGCACCGCCCGGGCACGTGGACGCCCGAGCGGCCCTGGCTGTTCTGGTGGGAAGGACCGGACGGCACGCGCGTGCTGGTGCGCAATGATTCGAACACGCGGAGCGGCTACAACGGCGCGATTTCCGCCGATCTCTACCGGGAGACCTTCACCACCTTCAAGGCCACCGGACTCCAGGATACAATGTATGTTTACGGTGTGGGCGATCACGGCGGTGGCCCGACGCGCCGCGACTTGGAAATGGGCATGGAACTGAGCCAGTGGCCGATTTATCCCCGCTTCCAGTTCTCCACCACACGCCGCTTCTTCGATACGGTCGCGCCGCAAGGCGGGCGCCTGCCCGTGCATCGCGGCGAGTTGAACGTGGAGTTCACCGGTTGCTATACCACGCAAACGCTGATCAAGAAGGCCAACCGGTTCGGCGAGAACCGGCTTGTCGACGCCGAGATCGCCGCCGCCCTCACGCATGCCGCCGTGGGCGCCCCCTATCCCGGCAAGGCGTTTGAAACCGGCTGGCGCAACGTACTCTTCAATCACTTCCACGACATCCTGCCCGGCTCGGGCGTAATGGACACGCGCACCTACTCCCACGGCCTCTTCCAGCAAACCATGGCCGCCACGGCCCAGGCCGAAACCCAGTCCCTGCGCCTCCTGGCCACGGCGGTCGACACGTCGGCCGGGACCCCGCCGGCGACGAGGGCGGCCGTGCCGCCGTCGCGCCTGCGCTCGGGCCTCGGGGCCGGCGTCGGCCACGGCACGCAGGACGGCGGCCTGTCGCGGGCCGACGTCAGCACCGGCCAGGATCAGCGGCCGTTCGTCCTGTTCAACCCCACCGCCTTCGATCGCGACGAGGTGGTCGAGGTCGCGGTGTGGGATAACGGACCGGCAGGTACTCAGCCCATGCGCGACCGGAGTTACGACGTGCGCACACCTGACGGCGCCCTCATTCCCGCCCAGGTTCTCGGCGGCGGCGGTTACTGGGGCCACGACCATGCGACGCTCGCCTTCCCGGCGCGCGTGCCCGGCCTGGGCCATGCCGTTTACACGGTAATCGAAACGGCCGCCGGCGCCGCCGGCGCGCCCGCCGCCGGCCCGGCGGCCGTGCAGTCCGGCGCCGTGCATCACTGCGGCTACGCGTTCGTCGAACGCAGCGTCGAAGGGCTGGAAAACGAATTCGTGCGTGTCGAGCTCGATCCGGTCACCGGCGGCATCCGGCGGCTGCTCGACCGCCGCACGGGCGTCGAACTGGTGACGCCCGACCGGCCGGCGCCGATCCTGGAATACGAAACCGAACGGCCCCACGGGATGACCGCCTGGCTGATCGACCACGCCGGGGCCGTCCCTGAGCCGATGAAGACGACGGCCCTGCGGCGCACGCTCAAGGGACCACACAAGGTGGCCATCGAGGTCGACCAGGTTGTTCACGAATCGACCTTCACGCTCACCTACGAGTTGCGCGCCGGCGATCCGCGCCTGCACGTGCACCTGCGCGGAACGTGGTTTCAACGCGGCACCAAGGAGACTGGCGTGCCGGCCCTGGCGTTCGTGTTGCCGCTCGCGCTCCGCGAGGCCCGTGCCCGCTACGAGATTCCGTTCGGCGCCATCGAGCGCGCATTGAACGGCCGCGAGGAAGTGCCCGCCCGCCAGTGGGCGCAGGTCACCGGCATTGCGGCCAATGGCGCTTCGGCCGGTTGCCTGCTGGTCAACGATTCCAAGTATGGCCATTCGCTGGATGGCAGCACGTTACGGCTGACATTAATCCGCAGCAGTTACGAGCCCGACATCCTGCCGGAGATCGGCCAGCACGAGGTGCATCTCGCCCTTTTGCCGTTCGCCGGCGACCTGGACGTGGCCGCGGCCACCCGCGCCGGGGACGCGCTCAACCATGCCCTCCGCGCGGTCGGCACGGATGTCCACGTGGGCGCCCTGCCGGCCACGGCCCGCTACCTCACGGTCACGCCGGCCGCCATTGGGTTGTGCGGGCTGAAAAAGGCCGAGGACGGCGAGAGGCTCGTCGTGCGCCTGGTGAACCCGAATGGCACGGACGTCAAAGCAGAGGTGATCTTCGACAAGGCGGCGCCTTTCGCGCCTGTCGGCGCGGAAGCGCTGGACCTGATGGAACGCCCGGTCAAGGGCCAGGCCGTGACGCGCAAGGGCCGCACCATCGCAACGACGATCCCGGCATTCGGGTTCGTCACGCTGGGCATTGAATTGAAGAAGGAGCATTGACATGTCACTGACACCGGAATGGCGCGGACGCATCGACCACTGGAAGTGGACCCTCGAAAAACTGTTCTACGTCGAATTGGGCCAGGTCCCCCTGGCCGGGTTCGTCACCCAAGACCAACTCTCGCCCAAACAGGCGCTGAAACACGCATTCAAGTCCATGCCCGTCGGGACCCCGTGGGGCGCAAAGTGGGAATACGCCTGGTTGCGCGGCTTCGTGAAGCTGCCCGCCGAAGCGGTCGGCGAAACGATCGTGTTCGCCACTGCCGATTCGCACGGATTCTTCGGCGAAGGCCGGGTCCTGGTGAACGGCCGGGAAGCCGGCGGACGCGACCGCGAACACGGCACGATCGAATTGGCCGCCCGCGGCAAGCCTGGCGCCCGTTTCGAGATCCTGATGGAACTCTACGCCGGCCACGGCCCCACGCCATGCGGCGGGGGCCCCGCCCCGGACGGGCACCCCACGGTGCCGGAGACGCCGGCCCGCCAGCACACGCTGGGCGCCACCTCGTTCGGCATCTGGCAGGAGGATCTCTACCAGGCGTGGATCGACCTGCTCACCCTCCTGGAGGTCCGCGACGCCCTCGACGCCAACAGCCTGCGCCTGGCCGAGATTGACGCAGCCCTGCGTGACTTCACGACGATCGCCGATCTCGAATTGCCGCGCGCCGAGTTGTTGGCTTCCGTGCGCGCCGCCCGCCGCCGGCTGAAGGACGTGCTGGACTGCCGCAACGGCCCCACGACGCCGACGATGTACTGCTTCGGCCACTCGCACATCGACGTCGCGTGGCTATGGCCGCTGGCCGAAACCGAACGCAAGTGCGCGCGCACCTTCGGCACGCAGCTCGCGCTCATGGAGCGCTACCCGGAGTACAAGTACCTGCAGAGCCAGCCGCACCTCTACCGGATGACCCAGCGGCTCTACCCGGAACTCTACGCGCGCATCAAGACGGCGATTCGCCAGGGCCGCTGGCTGCCCGAGGGCGGCATGTGGGTCGAAGCCGACACCAACATCACCGGCGGCGAAAGCCTGATCCGCCAGTTCCTCCACGGCAAGCGCTTCTACCGCGAGGAGCTGGGCGTGGAATCCGAACTCATGTGGCTGCCCGACGTGTTCGGCTATTCCGGCGCCCTGCCCCAGATCATGGCCGGCTGCGGCATCAAGTACTTCTCCACGCAGAAGATCTTCTGGACTTACAATGGCGGCGACCGCTTCCCGTACAACACCTTCTGGTGGGAAGGCATCGACGGCACGCGCGTGCTGAGCCACCTGCACAACGACTACAATTCGCGCACCAATCCGGCCTCCCTCCAGCAGCGCTGGAACGAGCGCGTCCAGAAGGACGGCCTGTACGGCCGCATGGTGCCGTTCGGGTACGGCGACGGTGGCGGCGGACCGACCCGCGAGCATCTGGAGTTCCTGCGCCGGCAAAAGGACCTGGAAGGCACGCCCAAGGCGGAAATGGGGGGACCCGTCGAGTACCTGCGCGCCGAACTCAAGCGCACGAAGACGTGGCCCACCTACGTGGGCGAACTGTACTTTCAGGCCCACCGCGGCACCTACACCAGCCAGGCGCGCACCAAGCGCGGCAACCGCACGAGCGAACTCGCCCTGCGCGAAGCCGAGATGTGGAGCGTGGCGGCCATGGTCGGTCCCGGCTTCCGCTACCCGTACGCGCTGATTGACGAGACCTGGAAGGGCGTGCTGCTCAACCAGTTCCACGACATCATTCCCGGTTCGTCGATCGCCCGCGTGTACAAGGAGGCCGAGGCCCTCTACGCCGGGATCCTCGCGACTGCACGGGCCACGGCCGTTGCCGCGGCCACGAAACTGACGGCCCGCAAGGCCGCGGCCGTGACCGTATTCAACTCGCTGTCCTGGGACCGCCAGGCGCTCGTGGCCCTGCCCAAGGGCTGGTCCGGCGCGACGCAGGATGGCCGGGCCCTGCCCGCACAAAAGATCGGCGGGACGGCTTACGTGGCCACCACGGTCCCCTCCTGCGGCTGGACCACCCTGGCCAGCGCCAGGCCGGCACCGATGCCCGCGGACCTCAAGGTCTCAATCGGGGGCCTGGAGAACGAGCACCTGCGCCTCACGCTCAATGCCAACGGCGAGATCGCGAGCCTGGTCGACAAGCAGAGTGGCCGAGAACTCGCCGCCGGGGCGATGAATAGTTTCCGGATGTACAAAGACGTGCCACGCTGGTTCGATGCATGGGACATCGATTCGACCTACACCGCAACGCCGGTCGCGCTGACCGGCAAGGCCGAAGTGACCGTGGTGGCGGCCGGCCCGCTGGTGGCGATCGTCCGCGTGACGCGGACCCTGCACCAGTCGCGGCTGGAACAGGAAATCCGACTGGCCGCCGGCAGCCGCCGCGTGGAGTTCCGGACCCGGATCGACTGGAACGAAAAGCACAAGCTCCTGAAGGTGAACTTCCCGACGACGATCCACGCGAACGAGGCCGTGCACGATATCCAGTTCGGACACCTCCGGCGCCCGAACCACGCGTCGCGGCCGTTCGACGCCGACCGCTTCGAGGTGTGTAACCACAAGTGGACGGCCCTGACTGAAGAGAACTGCGGCGCGGCCGTATTGAACGACTGCAAGTACGGCGTGAACGTTGACGGCGGGAGCATCAACCTGACGCTGCTGCGGGCGCCGCAGGCGCCCGACATGCACGCCGACCAGGGGATGCAAGAATTCACTTACGCCTTCCACGCCTGGACCGGGACCTTCTTCGAGAGCGGGTTGGTACGCGAGGCCTATGAGCTGAACGTAGCCGCGTTCACGGCTGCCGGCGCCGCCGGCACCAGATCGCTCTTCCGTGTGGATGCGCCCAACGTCATCGTCGAGACCGTCAAGCCGGCCGAAGACGAGTCGGGCGACATCATCGTGCGTCTCTACGAGGCCAAGCACACGGCCACAACCTGCACGCTGGCCATCGGGTTCCCCGTGAAAGCCGCGGCCGTCACGAACATGCTGGAGACCGAAGGCAGCCACGCGGCGGTGAAACGCGGCGCGGTGCGCCTGGACTTCCGGCCGTTCGAGATCAAGACGCTGCGGTTGACGCCGAGCCGGACCTAGCGGCCTGAAGATACCGGCGGGGACCGCCGGCTCCAGATCATTCCGAACGCTGGAGCCGGCCGTCCCCGGCCGGTCGAGAAGACTCAAGTCCTCCCGCCTACTTCATCGCATGCAAGCCGACGCGGTTCCCTTCGCAATCGCGGAACCAGCCGATGAACCCGTATTCCCCGATGGACGTCTTGGGAAGCAACACGCGCCCGCCATTCTCCTTGGCCAGCGCCAGCGTCGCTTCAATATCCGCCGTAAAGAAATACACCAGTACGCCGCTGGTCGACGGTTTATAGTCTTTGCCCTCGACCAGGGCGCCGGCAGTCCCATAGGTCTTATCGCTCATCGCGAAGAACGCCATGCGACAGGCGCCCATCTTCGCCACCTCCAGCTTGACCTTGAAGACCTGCTGATAGAACGCCTTGGCGCGTTTCATCTCCTTGACCGGCAGTTCAAACCATCCGACAGGATTCGACGACTTCTTCATGCGACCTTCTCCTTCCGCGGTTGCGTTGCACAGGCATACTGGCCGCACTCTACTGCGTCATGGGCGACCGTCCATCGGGGAGTCCCCCAGACTCGCCGGCGCGAACCCTGAGGCGCCACCGGGCGGGCGCCGATCATCCGTGCGCATCTTAACGCGGGCCGGCCGGTTGGCGCTCGCCGAGCCGGCCAATGGCGAGAAGGATCCCGAAAATGATCGCATCGGGACGCGGCGGGCAACCGGGCACGTAGACGTCCACCGGCAGAATAGCATCCACGCCGCCGGCGCTGGCATAGCTGCGCCCGACGATGCCGCCCGATGAGGCGCAGGCGCCGATCGCGATGACCAGGCGCGGCTCGGGAACGGCTTCCAGGGTCCGCCGCACGGCTGTCTCCAGGTTGCGGGTCACCGGACCGGTGACCACGATCCCATCGGCATGCCGGGGCGAGGCCACGAAGTCGATACCAAGCCGCCGTATGTCGTAGACAGGGTTCAACAGTGCGGTGAGCTCCCAGTCGCAGGCATTGCAGGAACCGGAATCCACGTGGCGCAGGTGCAGCGAGCGGCCCAGCAGGCGCCGGATTCGGTTGGCCACGGGTTCGAGGGCGGCGGGGGCGGCCGGGATCACCGTCCGTCCGTCGGCGCCGCGCTCGACACGGACCACGAGCCGATCGCGACGGCGCGCCGACAGTTCGACTTCGCGGCCCAGCTCAATGGCATTGGCGGGCGACGCCAGGGCGCAGCGTCCGCAGAAGACGCAGCGGGCAATGTCGATCGCGTATCCATCCGTGCCCGCGCCGCCGGTGATGGCGCCGCTCGGGCAGACCGAGGGCCCGGGCAGGGAATCGAAGGGAACGCCGGGGTTGACGCTCGGCGTGCCCCGGAAACGGGCCGGGGGCGGCAGCGGGGCGCGTTGCGTCACCACGCCCGTCTTCAAGTTCCTCAGAATGGCCCTTATCATGCCGGGTTCCTACGGTGTTCTCATCGATCGGTGCAGGAATAGCAAAGCTCGAAACTCTTGTTCACCAGCGGAAAGTCGGGAATGATCGCGGTCTCGGCCGCGATCGCCACAGCCGGCCAGTTGGCATAGCTCGCCGCGCGCAGGTGGTAACGATCGATCCGCCCCGCCGCGTCGGAGCGAAGCCAGTGCAGGCAAGCCCCGCGCGGCGATTCGATGGCCGAGAGCCCAACCCGCCACGGGGGCAGTGCCCCGGGAAAATCGACCCGGATCAGCCCGGTGGGAACGTCCGCCAGTAAGGCGCGAATCAACCGCATGGACTCGCCGGCCTCGGCCGCGCGCAGCACCAGGCGGGCGTGAACGTCGCCCTCATCCACGGTCATCACTTTGACGCGCGGGCCGTCGTCGTCGGCATACGCGCCATGGGGGTGATCCCTCCGGGCATCGCGGTCGAGGCCGCTGGCACGGGCCGCGATGCCCGTCACGCCCAAGTTGACGGCATCCGCACGCGACAGGATCCCCGTCGTATCCAGCCGGTCGAGAACGGTCGGGTTATTCTCGATCCGCTCCGTCAGGTCCCGGAGGGCTTCTTCCGTGGCATCGATGACGCGCCCAATTGACTGGGCCACTTCGGCCGTCAGGTCGAAACTGACGCCGCCGGGCGTCAGCAACCCGCGCAGGAACCGGTTGCCTGCCAGTTGCTCGTTGACCTGCTGCAACGCTTCCTTCATGCGCGAGCCGGCCGAATTGCCGTAGTGGTAGCTCGCGCCCGCGCTGATGTTGCCGAGGTCCCCCACGTGGTTGTAGAGCCGTTCCAGTTCGAGGGCCACGGTCCGGATCGTCCGCGCGCGCCCCGGTATGTCGATTCCCGCGATCTGCTCGGCCGCTTCGCAAAACCCGAGCCCGTGCGAGAGCGAACACACGCCGCACATGCGCTCGGCCACGATGAAGCCGTCGAGCGCCGTCAGGCCCTCGACGCGCTTCTCCAACCCCCGATGGGTGTAGAAAAGGCGGGGGTCCAGGAACAGCACCTTCTCACCGATCGTGCTGAACCGGAAATGCCCCGGCTCGATGATGCCCGCATGGATGGGACCCACGGGCACCTCGAACACGCCCTCGCCCTCGACCACCAGATGCGGAAATTCCTCGGCCGGCTCCACGGCCGGGCGCTGTCCGGCATCAAATCCCTTTCGGAACGGGTACAGGCCCTGCGGCCAGCCGTCGTGAACGACCAACGGCCTCGGGTCCGGATGGCCGGTGAAGACAATCCCGAACAAATCCCGGGCCTCCCGCTCGTGCCAGTTGGCCGCCGGGATCTGCGCCGCGATCGACGGCAGGACCGGGCACCGGGGATCGAGCGAGGCCGTGAGCGTGACGAACAGGTCCGGGAGCGGAAACGGGAAACCGATTCCCGGTTCGAAGATATAGCGGACCTTCAAATCGTGTTCATCGGTCGCCTCTTCGTCGGTTGCGACGAGGGTGGCCAGGCAAAGCCCAGTCTCCTGGAACGCCGCGACGGCCGCGACGACGTCCTCCGCGCGCCGCAGCCGCAGGGTAAAATCCCATGGACGCGGACCGCGCCCGAAGGCGACGAGACTGCCCAGCCGCATCTTCAGAACCGATTCCAATTCCATGGTTGAATCATCCATGGATGATCTCCGTGGCCCGCACGAGCAGCCGATCGAACCCGGCGGGCATGCACACTCCCAGCAGCACGATCACCGCCGCCAGCAAAAGCAGCCCCAGCAGCCCCAGGCGGGACTCCTTCTCGCGGCTCACGGGTTCTGCCGCGATGCCCAGGACCATCTGCCCGACGTGGTGGATCAGGCCCGCAAAGATGACCACCACCATGACGAGAAAGATGCCCACGGCCCAGTAGTGGCTGGAGGCGAGCCCCGCACGAACGATGAGCAGTTCACTGATGAAGATGGAGAACGGCGGCGTGCCGGCGAGGGAGAACGCCCCCATGAACAGCAGCGTGCCCGCCCACGGCGCGACGCCCAGGAAGCCCTTGATCACGCGCATGTCGCGGCTGTCGTAGCGATGAATCGCATCGCCCGCGATCAGGAACGCCAACGCCTTGGTCACCCCGTGGTTGATCGTGTGCAGCAGGGCCCCGTAGGTCCCGAGGGGGCCGCCGAAGCCCAGGCCCAGCACGACGATCCCGACGTGCTCGACGCTGTGATAGCCAAGCAGCCGTTTCAAGTCATGCTGGACGATGATGAACGGCGTCGCCACCACCACCGAGATGACGCCGAACCAGAGCAGCAGGTTCCCGCTGAACTCCGGGCCGCAGGCGCCGCGCGCAATCGTGTGGAACCGGATGATGCCAAACAGCGCACACTTGATGAGCGCGCCGGACAGAAGCGCCGAGACCGGCGTGGGCGCCTGGCTGTGCGCATCCGGCAGCCACATATGAACGGGGGCCAGACCGGCCTTCGTCCCGTAGCCCACGAGCACAAAGATGAACCCCATGCGCACGATGCCGGGATCGAGCTTGCCTGAAATGGCCGAGATGCTCGACCAGTTCATGGCCCCGGCAAAAACGCCGCCCTGCGCGTGCGCGGCCGCCCCGTAGATGAGCACCGTACCGAAAAGGCCGAACGAAATCCCGATCGTGGTCACAATGATATACTTCCACGCCGCTTCAAGGCTGTGCTTGTTGCCCTGGAAGCCCACCAGGACCGCGGACGTGATGGTGGTGCCTTCCATGGCGATCCACAGGATCCCGAGATTGTCCGACAGTACCGTCACCAGCATCGTGGCGATGAAGCCCTGCACCAGCGCGTAGTAATAGTGCAGCCGATCCGCCTTCATTTCCGAGCGCGCCAGGGACTGCCGCATCCAGCCGACCGTGCAGATCGATACCGCCAGGGCGAGAAACCCGATCAGCAGCAGGAAGATCACCGTGACTTCATCCGCACGCATGGCGCCCAGAGCACTGATAGGACCGGCGGCGGCGACCTCACCCGCCAGCACCAGCCCGAGCGCCAGGATTACCCCCGAACTGGCCATGTCGAGCGCCGCGAGCACCCGCCGGTCGCGGAAGAGCAGCATACACAGCCCGGAGATGACGGGCACCAGCGGCAGAACCCATGGAAGCGTCGAGGTCATCAGCCCTTCAGACTTTCAAGATCGGCGATATCCGTATCCACGTCGGAACGGACCCGCAGGATCATAATTCCCATCACGAGCGCACCGAGGACAACGTCGAGGATGACACCGATCTCAATGATGAACGGCATGCCCTGGCTGATCGCCATGGCGGTGAAGAAGATGCCGTTTTCGGAGGCGAACAGGCCGACCATTTGGGTCAGCGCCTTCTTCCGGGAGGCCATCACCAGGACGCCGAGCAACGTCAGCGCCACGCCCACGGGCAGCGCGTTGCCGGTGATCGCCTGCCGGACCGGGCCCAGCGTGGCGCTGAGGTGGAAGGCGAGCACCACGATGGCCGCGCCGAGTATGAGCGTGATGGAAATCGGGATGGCCGGCTCGATCTCGCGCTGGATCTGGACCCGCTTGACGACCCGGATCAACAGCCAGGGCAGCAGGACGGCTTTCACGACGATCGTGATGCCCGCAATAATCCACAGGTCGCGATTCCCGGTGACGATCCCCAGGATCACGCCGGCGATTCCCAGGAACACGGCCTGCGCGGCGACGGCGAAGATAGCGCGGAACAACTGCCCGGACGCCAGGATAAGCATCATGGTGACCAGGAGCAGCGCTCCCAGGTCATTGATCAGGCGGGTGGCCAGCTCGATGCTCATAGGATCCTCAACGCCAGGGACAGGAACGCGCACAGCAACCCCAACGCCAGGAATTGGGGAACCCTGAAGAAACGCATCTTGGCGTAGGAAGACTCGATCACGCCCAGAAACACCACGAACACAAAAAGTTTGGCGACGAAGGCCGCCAGGGCCAGACCCAAGGCCTCCGGCGTGATGTCCTGTGCCATGCCGTACGGGCAGAAGAGCGCCACGGTCAGGCTGAGGATGACGATCTGCTTGGTGTGCGTGGCCAGGGCGATGCAGGCCAGGCCAGGCCCCGAGTGCTCGAGGAGCATGCCTTCGTGCAGCATCGTGAGCTCGAGGTGGGTGTCCGGGTTATCCACGGGGATCCGCCCGGTTTCCGCCGGTATCAGGACCAGCATCGCGAAGAATGCGAGCAGGTCGGGCGCCTGCCACGCCATGGCAGCGAGCGTATGCCGGCGCGTGGCCAGGTCGCCCAACTCGGTGGTCCCGCCCACGATCGCCACCGAAAAAACGACGAGCATCAAGGCCGGCTCGACCAAGAGGCCGACGGTCATTTCGCGGGAGGCCCCCATCCCGCCGAACGCGCCCCCGGCATCCAGCGCCCCGATCGCCAGGAGAAAACGGGCCAGGGCCAGCAGGGCCACGAGCAGAATGGCGTCGCCGAACGGCAGGGCTGAGGAGCCCACCGAGGAGCGCAGTACGGGCAGCATGGCGGCGGCCGTCACGGTGGCGGCCAGCACGAGCACCGGCACGACCTGGAAGAACGGGCTGGCCGTGTCGCTTTGCACGGTTCCCTTGCGCAGCAACTTCGCGAGGTCCTGGTACGGCTGCCAGACGCTCGCCCCCTGCCGGCACTGAAGGCGCGCCTTGATCTTCTGGATGAACCCGGTCACAAGGGGTCCGAGCACAACCAGAAGCCCGGTCTGCGCGCAGGCGGCCCCGATGTGTTCGATACTCGCCATGGACTCACCCTTTCCCGAAGAGAAGTAGCACAATCACCAGCGTGGCCAGCACGTAGGCGATGTACCCGTGGATCCGCCCGGTGCTCCGGGCGCGGATGGCTTGGGACACGGCGGTCACCGCGTGTTTGAACCGGGCGTAGAAGACCGTCTCCGTGAGATCGACAACCTCGCCCGAGTAGACCAACCGCCGGGGCACGTAGGGCGAAGGACCAGGCTCCCGCGCGATCGCCCGGTGCGGCCGGTAAACGGCGGCAAAGATGAGCCGCAACGGCTTGGCGAACGCAGTCGCCGTATAGTCGAAGCGGCTGGTGGGGGTCATCCCGCACGTCCAGGTCGGCGCAAGCCGGCGCGGCGCCTTCCGTGGCCAACTCCGCACAAACCACACGGCCACGGCGATCAACAGGAACACCGATGCGGCCAGGGTCACCGAGATCGAGGTCGCCTCCAGGCCCGCCGGCCCGCCGCCGGCGGAAAGGACGAGGGGCCCCCGGGCAGCGACGACCGCGCTGGCGCTCAGGCCGCCCATAACTTCAGCGGTGGGCCGGTCCAGCAGGCGCATGGCATACCCCGGCACCAGGCCGAGTGCCACGCAGGCGCCCGCCAGCAGGAGCATGCCGGCGATCATCGGCGCCGGCGATTCAGTCGCGTGCTCGGCGTGCGCCGAGCGCGGCCGGCCGAGGAAGGTAACGCCGAAGGCCTTCGCAAAGCAGGCGGCCGCCAGGCCGCCGGTCAGCGCGAGCATCGAGGCCGCAATTCCGGCGAGCAGGCCCGACGCGCCGCCCATTCTGGCGCCGCCCAGTACCAGGGCCTGGAACGTCATCCACTCGCTGACAAACCCGTTTAGCGGCGGCAGCGCCGATATGGCGACCGACCCGAGCAGGAACAGCCAGGCCGTCCAGGGCATGCGGCGGGCCAGGCCGCCGAACTCCTCCATGTTGCGGGTGAACGTGCGGCTGACGACGCTGCCGGCGCCCAGGAACAACAAGCCCTTGAACGCCGCGTGATTCAAGGTGTGCAGGAGCGAGGCCGCCAAGGCCAGCGTGGCCAGCCGCTCCGTGCCGGGTCTGCCGCCCAGCAACATAGCCAGCCCCGCGCCGATAAGAATGATGCCGATGTTCTCCACGCTGTGATACGCGAGTAGACGCTTCAGGTCATGTTGCTGGAGGGCTAGCAAGACACCGAACACGGCGGAAACGGTGCCCAGGAATAGGACGGTCCAGCCCCACGACGGGGGCAGCGGGCCGGTCGTCGAGGCCAGCAGCGCAAACCCGAAACGGAAGATGCCGTAGATGGCGACCTTGAGCATCGCACCCGACATCAGGGCCGACACGTGGCTGGGCGCGGCCGGGTGCGCCGCCGGGAGCCAGATGTGCAGCGGCACGACGCCGGCCTTGGCCCCGAAACCGAGCAGCGCCAGCATGAACAGCACCGTGCGCGTGGAGCCGTCCAACCGGCCCGCCGCGTCGCGCAACGCGGGGAAGTCGAACGCCTGCGCGTGCACGGTGAGCGTGAGGAACACGGCGAGCAGCGCCGCGGTGCCCGCATGCGCCATGATCAGGTAAAGCAGTCCCGCGCGCGTCTTTTCCGCGTCCGCCGTATCGCTCACGACGAGCACGTAGCTCGCGAGCGTCATGCCCTCCCAGGCCAGCAGAAACGTGAGCGCGTCGCCGGCGCAGCATACCAGGGCCATGCAGGGGACAAACACCATGAAGGCCAGGGTTTGGACCAGCGGCGCCTTGGCGTGCGCGCCGAGGTAGGAAGGGCCATAGACCGAGGCCGCGACGGCGACCACGCAAACGACCAGGAGAAAGAACGCGGAAAGCCCGTCCACGTGGAGAGACATCTCAGCGAATGGGAAGAGTTTCGGAAGCGCCACGTGAACGGGCGCGGAACCGCCCAGGACGCGCAGGGCCACCGCGGCGCCGGCCAACGCACCGGCCAGCGTAAGCCAGTGGCCCAACCAGACCGCACACCGCACAACCGGTCCCGCACCCTTGTCGACCAGGGGATGCGCGGTCAGTTTATCTCCATCGCCGCTTGCGCGGACGCTTGTCGCCATCGTCGTCATCAGTCCTGCCAAACCGCAGCCAACTCAACACCCGACAGACACAACCAAGCAAAGTCAAACAAACCATATATACCCGACTGACGTGCAAGCTACAAGGACGCAGCAGATGACCAGATCCTCAGCTAGGACGAAGAGCAAGACGGGGCGACAACGTTCTCGTACCGGTGCACGCGGCTCGAAAAGGCCGAAACACGAGTCTGCAGCTTGGAAGACCGAGTTCCGTCGTCACTATCACCCGGCGTGATCTGGGATCCGGCCAAGCAGGCGCAGGAGGCCGTCGAGGATGGTCCAGGGATTGGGCGGGCAGCCCGGCACGTAGAGGTCGACCGGCACCACGCTCGCGGCGCCATTGCGAACCTCATCATGGTCGATGTAGGGACCGCCGGCGATCGCGCAGGCGCCGACCGCGATGACGATGCGCGGCTCGGGCACGGCGTCGTAAGTCTTGCGCAGGGCCAGCTCCATGTTCTTCGTCACCGGCCCGGTAATGAGAAGCCCGTCGGCGTGCCGCGGCGACGCGACGAACTGGATGCCGAAGCGGCCCAAGTCGAAGACGAGCGTGCCGAGCACGTTGCAGTCCGCCTCGCAGGCGTTGCACCCGCCCGCGCTGACCTGGCGCAGCTTGAGGGACCGGCCGTACAGTTTTCGCAGGCGGCCGTCGAGCGCGGCGGCCAGCGGCTTGGGCCCGCCGTCACGCACAAACGCCTCGCGGGATCGGGCCGCCAGCGCGTGATCGCGGGTAAACCGAATGCAACCGTGCGGGCAGGCGCGCTCGCATTCGCCGCAGAACAGGCAACGCCCCAGGTCGACGGCCAGCCGGCCCCCCCCGCGCGAGACGGCGCCCACGGGACACGCCTGCACGCAACCCGCCTGGCAGTCCGCGCCGCAGGCGTCCGGCTTCACCTCGGGCAGTCCCTGGAAACGATCCGGCATCACCGGCGCCTCGGCCGGGTACCGGCTCGTGCGATACTTCTGCTTCGCCCGCGCTTTGATGACACTCAACATACCTGGCCCCAATGACTAATGCCCAATCTCCAATGTCCAATAAGAGCCTGTCCGAAAACCCCTTTGCCACATGGAGCGGAGCCGCTTCCGGCTCCGGCCCTTCGATGGCGCTCAGGGCAGGCCGGCGCGGGAAGCCGCGCCGCTCCCAGAAGAGGCAGACAAGTTTTCGGATAGCCTCTAATGACCCTCTTCACAAATCGTGCCCGCAGTACGAAAGGTTGAAGCTCTTGTTGCAGATCGGGAAATCGGAGATCGCCTGGTCTCGCATCGCGATCGCCAGGCCCATCCAGTTATGGAACGAAGGGTCCACAATCTTGTAGAACTCGCGCTGTCCTTGCGCCCCGGTGATCAGCACGTGGGCGACCTCGCCCCGCCACCCCTCGACCAGGGAGACCACGAGGCTGTCCGGCGCCAGCGGGCCGCAGGGCGCCAGCACGTCGCCCTCCGGCAGCGTCTGCAGCACCTCGCGAATGAACGCGATGGAACGCTGGATTTCCAGCCAGCGCACGAAGGCGCGGCCAAATACGTCGCCGGTGCTCCACGTTCCCACCGGGATCTGCTGAAACCGGTACATCCCGCCGGGGAAATCCTGTCGCACGTCGCGTTCGGCGCCGCAGGCTCGCGCTGCAGGCCCGACGAGCCCGAGCGACTCGCACTCGTCGAAGGACACGGTGCCGGTTTCCTCGAACCTGGCCAGCACCGACGGCGAGTCGAACATCAGCTCGACCGCGCTCTTGGTGTCAGCCTCGGCGGCCGCCAGGCGCGACAACAGTTCGTCTTTGCGGGCCGGGTCGAGATCCCAACGCACGCCGCCCGGCCGCACCAGTCCGCGCCCGAACCGGTTGCCGCAGATCAGGGCCGTCATGTTCAGAAAATCGCCGCGGATCCGGCCGCAGTAGGACATCGTGGGCAGGAAGGCTACGTCGCCCGCCAGCGCGCCGAGATCGCCGGTGTGGTTGGCCAGGCGTTCGAGTTCCAAGGCCACGGCCCGCAGGGCATGGGCCCGCGCGGACACCCGGGCGCCGGCGGCGGACTCGAGGGCCTGGGCATAGGCCGTGGCGTGGCCGATGGTCGTGTCGCCGGCCAGCGTTTCCATGTAAGGCATCACGCGCCGCGCGTCGCCGTGGCGCAGCGCCTGCTCCACGCCGCGATGCTGGTAACCCAGTGCGATCTCGAGGTGCAGCACGGTCTCGCCAAAACACTGGAACCGAAAATGGCCGGGCTCAATGACGCCGGCATGCACGGGGCCCACCGCTACCTCGTGGACGGCCTCGCCTTCCACGCGGAAGAAATCGGTCACGGACGGCTCTATCGCCGTCCCTGGGGCGCGGCCCCACGCGTCACGGCCCGGCACAGCGGAACGGTGATAGCGGAGCGGCTTGAGCCACGGGTGCCCTTCAGGCCGCACACCCCACTGCTCGGCGATTTCGCGCTCGAATCCGTTGGCCTGGGGGCAGTCGGGCGTCAGCGCCGGGTACGACGCCCCCACGTCCGTCGAAAACGCCTGCATCTGGCCGTTGCGGTCATCCGCAAAGATCGCAGTGAGCGTCACCGGCGCCCCGGGTTCGACCGCAGACTGGCCCTCCGCAGCCACCGAAGAGGACGAGGGCCTGCCCTCCGAAGCCGTCAAGGCGTAGGAGGGGCGACCGAAGAGGGCGACAAGGCGCAGACGCCAGGCCACGTCGGTCACCCGGGCGCGGAATCCAGCGGTGTCGAGACGCGGAATCTCGGCCAAGGGAACGGCTTCGCCCATGCGCAGAGTTCGGGGGGTGCTCATAATTACAGCCCGCCTCCCAAACTCCTGGCGGCGGCCTGCAGGACCGTCTCCAGCGGCTTCGGCAACCACAGGCCCAGCGCAAGCACGGCCAGTCCGAGCAGCACGGGCGGAATCATCGACCACAGGGGCTCGCGCACCGCCTCCGGCACCGCATCGCTGCGTTCGCCCTGCCCCATGCGCAGCACGATCACGCAGAGGCCCACGAAGATCACGGCCAGCAGGGCCAGCGCGACGACGCCGATGACCGGATGGCCGCTGTTGAACGCGGCGCTCAGCACGATGAATTTGCTCAGGAACACGCCGAACGGCGGCGTGCCGGTGATGGCCAGGAAGCCCGCGATCCAGAGCACGCCCGTGACCGGCATCACGCGCAGCAATCCGCGCGCCTTGCCGCACTCCTTGGTACGGTATACGGCCAGTATGTTGCCGGCTGTGAGGAACAGCATGCACTTCGTCAACGAGTGGTTCACGGCGTGCAGCAGGCTACCGAACACGGCGGCGCCGCCGAGGCCGACACCGAGCGCCAGGATACCCATGTGCTCCACGCTGGAATAGGCGAGCAGGCGCTTATAGTCGGGTTGACCCAGGATGAAGACAGCGGCGACCGCCATCGACGCCAGGCCGAACCCGATCATGATGGGTTGGGCGAAATCGGCCTGACCCGTGTGCACGAGCACCTGCCATACGCGCAAAATGCCCAGGAAGGCGCAATTCAGCAGCGCCCCCGACAGCAGGGCCGAAACCACGGACGGCGACTCGCTGTGGGCATCGGGCAGCCACGTGTGCATGGGTGCCAGGCCCATCTTCGTGCCGTAGCCCACGACGATGAACACGAAGGCCACCTTCAGCCACACGCCGCGCGTCCCCACCGTGGCAGTCAGCAGACCGTCCAGTCCAAGCGCCGGCGTCACCCCGCCCGCGGGCGTGAAGGCCACGGCCAGGAAGAAGTTGCCGAGCAAGGCCAACCCGATGCCGACCGAACAAATCAGCATGTACTTCCAAGCCGCCTCGAGCGAGCGGTGATGCCGGTGGTAGTAGATCAGCGGCGCACTCGTGAGCGTGGTGGCCTCGATCGCCACCCAGAGCAGGCCCAGATGCCGGCTCAGGCACACGAGCGACATCATGGACAGGAACAGCAGCATGCATCCGGTAAACACGGCCTCGGGCTGGTTGCTGAACAGCAGGCCCTCCTCAAGATCGGCCTTTTCCTGCTGGTGGTCCTCGCGGCCCAGGTAGCCGACGGCATACACGGCGCAGGCCATGAACAGCACGCTGACGATGGTCAGGAACAGGAGCCCGAGCGGGTCCAGGCCCAGCCAGAAGCCGCCGACGGCCGGCGGCGCGACCCACGCCCGGACGGTGAGGCCCAGGTGCGCGACGGCAGCCGCCACGAGCAGGCCGCGACGCCACCCGTGCGAACGCACGAAGAACGCCATCAATCCGGCCCCGGCCGGCAACATGACCAGTTCTCTCAGCATGAGCGTCGGCGCCGCCTCACGGCTCGCCCCCCCAATCCTTCAAGGCCGCCAGTTGGTCCGTATCGATATGATCGAATTCACGCTGGATGTGGAAAATCATGATCCCCATGAGGAACACGCCCACGAACAAGTCCAGCAGCACCCCCAACTCCACCAGGAACGTCGACTCCGGCACCAGTACCATGCCGGCCACGTAGATGCCGTTTTCCATCACAAGATAGCCCAGCACCTGGGTCACGGCCTTGCGCCGCGTGACCAGCAGGATGAGGCCGGTGAATATGGAGAACAAGGCCGCGGGCATCAGGAAGCCGTGGGCCGCCAGGCCACCGGCCCCGGACTCGGGCAGGCGCCGACTGATCCACAGGGCCGCGCCCACCGCCAGCACGCCCAACACGAGCGACACCGTGTAACCCAGGTACGGCTGCCGTTCGCGACGGTCATCGAAGCCGCGCATGATCCGCGCCATGAGCCAGGGGAACAACACGCTCTTGACGGCGATCGTGCCCGCGGCAACGGCGACGGTTTCAAGCGCCAGCGTGTGCTGCACCAGCAGGGGCAGCACCCCCACGAGCACGCCCTGCACGGCCGCCAGGCGCACGTAGACGCCCAGCCGGCTCGACCCGAGCAGGCCCAGGTCGGTCAGGAACAGCAGCACCATCACAATATCAAGCCACGACGTCACCGGTTCACCTCGTCATCAACAAAAATGCCAGCACGGCCGCCACGGTCGCGCTGATCAGCAAGTGCGGCACGCGCAGCAGACGCAACCGCGCCATGCACGATTCCACCGTGCCGACCACCAACGCCGTCAGGAGCAGCGCGCCGACGGCCGCCGCCGTGTCGACCCAGCCGTTGCCGCAGCGGTACGGCACGACCAGTCCCGCGACAAAGGCGCTGAAGATCCAAAGCTTGAGCGCCGAGCCGTACAAAATCAGTCCGAAGTCCGGCCCGCCGTGGTCGAGCACCATGACCTCGTGGATCATCGTCAGCTCGAGATGCGTATTGGGATCGTCGAACGGCACGCGCGAGTTCTCGGACAACAGCACGATGAAGAAGGCCACCGCAAGCAGGGCCAGCGTCGTACCGGCGGTCATCCACAGCGCCGGCCCCACAGCCGCAAACATGGGACCCAGCGACGCCGTGCTCGTCTGCCGTCCGAGCACGACCAGCCCGACGAGCAATGCCGGCTCGGCCAGCGCCGAGAACTGCACTTCCCGGCTCGCCCCCATCCCCTCGAAGGCCGACCCCGTATCGAGCGCGGCCAGCACTGTGAAGAAGCGCGCCAGTCCGAGCAGATAAACACAGACGATCACGTCGCCCTGGAACGACAACGGGCCGGCCTGTCCCGCGAACGGCACCAGGGCCAGCGCCGCGAGCAGTGCGGCAAGCGTCACGACCGGGCCCGCCCGGAAGACCCACGTGGTGGTCCGACTGTAGACAGCGCCCTTCTGCAGCAGCTTGACGAGGTCGTAGTAGGGCTGCAGCACCGGCTGGCCCCGGCGCCCGGCAAAGGCCGCCTTGACGCGATTGATCACGCCCAGCAGCAGCGGGGCCAGCAGCAGCGCCAGCGCGTAATGGATCAAGCCGCGCCCGTTCATGCGCCCCCCCTCAGAGTCCAGAACAAGAGCCCCAGCAGGGTGATCACGATGTAGAGAATGTAGAGCTGAACACGGCCAGACTGGAGCCATTTCAGAAACGACAGCCACCGGTCGACGAACTGGAACACCGGCGTGAACACGCGTTCCCGCACCACGTCGCGGGTCTCGGCATTCAGCGAGGCGGAAGCGGGAAACAGGCCAGGCGCGATGGCGTAGCGGCGCCGGCTACGCAGGAGCCGGACGAAAAGCCCCACGAGGGGCTGTGCGAACGAGGTGGCCGTGTACTGCATGCGGGCCGTGGGGCGGGCATAGCCGCAATCCCAGGTACCGGCCTCGCGCACGTCGCGGCCGCGGAGCAAGCCGTGCCGCGCCCAGGCCACGATGACCACAAGCGCGAGGACAAGCAAGGCCATGAGCGTCACGGCCGTCAGCGGACCGGTTTCCGGGGCCAGCAACCCCGACACCTTCGCCAGCGGATCGCCGCTCAGCAGGGAGAGGAGCGGCGCCAGGCGGACAACCAGAAATGGCCCCAGCACTCCGAGCGCCAGGCACAGCGCCGCCAGGATCGTGACCGGCCACCGAAAGGCGCCGGCCGGCTCTACGGCGGCCGCCGCTTCAGGCGTGCGCGGTTCCCCGAGCAGGGCCACCCCGACCAGACGCGTGAAACAGGCAGCCGCCAGCCCCCCGGTGAGGGCCAGGCCCCCGATCGCCGCGAGCAGGATCATCCCGGCGTCAGCGTCGGAGTTCAGGCCGAGCACTGCAGCGCGGTAGAGCAGGAATTCGCCCACGAACCCGTTGAATGGAGGCAGGGCGCTGATGGCGGCCGCGCCGACGATCAGGCCCAGCCCGAGCCGCGGCATGCGCTTAAGCAGCCCGCCCAGCGCATCGAGATTACGGGTGTGCGTGGCGCGGTAAATCGCCCCGGCGCCAAAAAATAGCAGGCTCTTGAAGACCGCATGGTTCAGCACGTGCAGCAGGGCCGCCGCGAGAGCCAGCAGCGCGACCGTCGGCAGTTGCAGTGCCCGGGCGACCAACGCGACGCCGAGCGCCAAGGCAACGATACCCATGTTCTCGACGCTCGAATACGCGAGTTGCCGCTTGATATCCTGCTGCGCGAGGGCGAACAGAATCCCGAACACGCACGACGCCAGGCCGACGGCCACGAGCAGGCCGCCCCACCAGAGCGCCGGCGTGCCCAGCATCGTGCCGAACCGCAGCAGCCCGTAAATGCCGGTCTTGATCATGACACCCGACATCACGGCCGAGACATGGCTCGGAGCCGCCGGGTGCGCCTCGGGCAGCCAGACGTGCAGCGGCATGAAGCCCGCTTTGGTGCCAAAGCCGATCACGAGGCAGACGAAGAGCAGCCCCAGGCGCGCGGCCGGAATCCCGGCAAATGCCGCCGGCCATTGCGACATGTCCAGCGTGCCCGTGTAACGCCGGCCCAGCAGCACGAAAACGACAAGAAATGCCGTACCGATATGCGCGGCAATGAGGTAGAGACGGCCAGCCAGACGGCTCTCGGCGCGGTCGTGGTCGTACGTCACCAGGAAAAACGACGCCAGCGTCATCACCTCCCAACTCACCAGGAAAAGCAACGCGTTGGAGGCGGTAAGCACGACGATCATGCTGGCGGTCAGGAGATTATAGAAACACCAGGAGGGACCAAGCGCCAGACGGCCTTCATCGCCGGCCAGATAGGCCCGGCCGTAGACGGCCCCGAGTCCACAGACAAGGAACATGGGGATCAGGAAGAAAGCGCTCAACGGATCCAACGCCAGGCTGAACGCGCCGCCGACCGGGGTCACCCAGGGCCAGGCGCGCGAGGCTGTCACGCTGCCGGCGAACGCCGCGATCGAACTAGCCAGGCCGACGCCGCACGCCGCGGCCCCGCCCCAGGAACCAAGCCGCGAGGCCAGGGCCGGGCGCCGCCACGCCGCCAGCGGCAGGGCCGACGCGGTTAGAAGCAGAATCAGGCTGACCAGCAGGCCGCTCACCCGGCCGCCTTCTCCGCCTTGGCCTGCGCCACGGCCGCTTCAGCAGCCCGTAATGCCGGCACAATCTCCTCCCGCGGCGCCTGCCGCCGCACCACGTCCCGGAAGCCCGGCTGCTGGAGGGCAAACGCCAGTCGAGACAAGAGGTAGAGGTGCACGCGAACGGTCGGACTGATCAGGGTGAACAGTGTGTTCACGGGCTGGCCGTCGAGCGCGCCGAATTCGACGGGATGCTCCAGAAAACAGAGACAGATGGTCGGTTGGTGGACGGCCAGCACGATCGGGTTGCGGACGTGTGGAATGGCTATGCCATCGCCGATGCCGGTCGAGGCCATGGACTCGCGGGCCATCAGCACGCGCAGGAGGAACTCGCGGTCGACGTCTTGGGGCAGGTGCATCACGCCCACGACCGCCTTGAGCGCCGACTCGGTATCCCGCCCCTCCAGCCGGTAGAAAATGCCGCCGGCCTCGATCGCATCGGCCAGGTCCGGCATCATCTCGGTGGTGGTGTCCGGCTCCTTGAAGATCTCGGCCGAGACGTTGATCTTGCGCGCATTGGCCCACTCCAGGAGCTCCGATCGGTTGAACCGATACTGTTCGTTGACCCGGTAAGCGGGCAACTGCCCGTGCTGAATCCATCGGTAAATCGACTTCTCGGACACATTCAGAATCCGAGCCACATCTCTTACGCCAAGCTGCATCTGACACCATTCGGTTTGGACAACAAAGGACAAATGGTATGGCTGTGTCCCGCCGTTGTCAACTGCGCCATACGCCATTTATGCCGTTTTCCGCTGCAGCCAAGGCACGGGTTCGGTTCAGCCTTGCTTCCCAAATCCCGCCGTTCTACCCTCTGTGTACGGGCATCAGGAAGGCGTTCCGAGGCATGGAAAAATCGGCGGAAATGGCGACACGGGAACAACCACCCAAGACGAGATTGGTCACGGCCCAGTTCCAGTGGTTCATCCTTGTCCTCGCGGCATCGTTCACCTGTTACCGGCTCGTCAGCGCGGCAGTCGCACCGGATGCCGCTTATGTCCCCGACGAGGTCCTGTTGGCCGTCATGCTGGTCCTGCTCGTCTACCTGTGGGTGCAACAGGCGCGGACGCTATCGCGTCTTTCCAAGTCGGAAGCAGCGTTGCGGGATTCGCACGTCGGGATGCTGACCGCGCTTGTCGAGGCGGTGGAAGCGAAGGACCCCTATACCCGCGGCCACTCGGAGCAGGTCAGGCGCCTTTCCGTCGAACTGGCGAAGATGCTGGGACTGAGTTCGACAAGCGTCAACGTTGTGTCCCGCGCGGCGGCTCTCCACGACCTGGGGAAGATCGAAACACCGGACGCCATTTTGCATAAGAACGGGCCGCTGACGAGCGAGGAATGGGAAATCCTCAAGAAACACCCCGCCCGCACGGCGACCATACTCTCGTCTCTCGATTTCCTTCGCGATGAGGTCCGGGCGGCGGTTCTGCATCATGAACGGTACGATGGCGCCGGCTACGGCGTAGGGCTCAAGGGGTCGCAGATACCGATCGAGGCGTCCATCATTGCCGTTGCCGACATGTTCGACGCCATGAATTCGGACCGGCCCTACCGCACGAAACTTCCCCGGGCGACGATTCTGGCCGAATTGGAGAAAACCAGGGGGTTTCAGCACCCCCCCGCCGTGATCGACGCCTTCCTAAAAGTCCTGGAGTCACGCCCCGAATTGTGGATTCGGACCTAGGCAGGTTTTCTCCCTCTCCCCTCGACACCCGCGCCCCGCGTGCGCTAGAGTCCCGGCGTGCGCACGAGAGATACTTGGGATGTTCTGGCCAGCGGTATCGCTGTGCTGGCCGACGCCGCGGCGATCTTCATTGGTTTCCTAGCCGCCACCTGGATCCGGTTCGATAGTCACCTGATCGCCGTGGACAGTATCCCGCCGCGGCTCATGTACGTAAAGGGCGCGGCGATCGCCACGCTGCTCTTCCTGTTCATCTATCGCGCGCTCGAGCTGTACATCCGCCCCCAGATCGGTGGCTTCGCCAACAAGATTCCCCGGCTTGTTCGGGCCACCGGCATCGCCATTCTCCTTACCACGGCCCTGGCCTTCGCCGCGGGAACCCAGCCGCCTTACTCCCGTCTCACGGTGGGCATCGCCTTCTTCACGATCGTCTTGCTGGTGCTGATCGAGCGCTTCATGTTGTTCCGGCTCGAAGTGGCACACGCCCGCCGGGCCTCCGTCCATAACCGCGTGCTCATCGTCGGCACCGATTCCATTGCCGCCCACCTCAAGCGCGGCCTGGAGGACGAACCGCGCCTGCGCTCGCGGGTCGTGGGGTTTGTCGCCACCGGGCCCACCCCGGCCGATCCCGCCGTGCCGGCCGAGGCGATTCGTGGACGCGTCGAAGACCTGGAGTCCATCCTGGACTCGCACCCGGCCGACCAGGTGATCGTAACCGACAGCACGCTCGGGCACCAGCGTGTCGTGGAAATCATCCTCGCCTGCGAGCGCAACCTCATCGTTTTCAACATGGTGCCGGACATGTTCCGCATTATGACCGGCAGCATGGATATGCGCGTCGTCGACGACATCCCACTGCTGGGCGTCAGCCTCTGGCCCCTGGACTATTTCTGGAAGCGCGTCTTGAAACGCCTCGAGGATATCGTAGGCGCCCTGTTCGGGCTCGCCGTGGCATCGCCCCTCATTCTTCTGGCCGCCGCCTGCGTCCGGCGCAGTTCCCCGGGCCCGATCTTCTACCGCCAGGAGCGCTGCGGCGAGAACGGGCGCTCGTTTACGATCTACAAACTGCGCACCATGGTCGATAACGCCGAAGAAGAGACTGGCCCCGTCTGGACCGTGAAGGACGACCCGCGCCGAACGCGGATCGGAGCGTTCCTCCGCCGCTACAACATCGACGAGCTGCCGCAACTCTGGAATGTGCTTGCCGGCGACATGAGCCTGGTGGGGCCCCGTCCCGAACGGCCGCATTTCGTCGAGCAGTTCAAGGAGGATATCAGCCGTTACATGTGGCGGCACGTATGCAAACCCGGCATGACCGGGTGGGCGCAGGTGAACGGATTGCGCGGCAATACGAGCATCGAAGATCGCATCCGGTACGACCTTTACTACCTCGAGAACTGGTCGCTCTCATTCGATTTCAAGATCCTGCTGCGCACGTTCTTTGCCCGCAAGAACGCGTACTGATCGGTGGTTCCTGTTCTTGGTTCCTGGCTCTTAGAGCTTTCCGGAAACCCGTCTGCCTCTTGTGGAGCGACGCGGCTTCCCGCGCCGGCCTGCCCTGAGCGCCATCGAAGGGCCGGAGCCGGAAGCTGCTCCGCTCCCTGTGGCAGACGGGTTCTCGGAAACTGTTCACTGTTGACTGTTCACCGTTCACTGATTCTGCGTTTTCGTTTGACCCACCCCTACCGATTCCCCATGATCCCGCGCCATGCACTACGCCGTGGGAGACATGTTCAAGAACGTGTCGTTTTGGTCAGCGGTTATCGGCTGGACGGCCGCCGGGCTCTTGAAGACAGCCGGCAACCTGCGCCGCACCGGCAAGATCGACTTCCAGTACCTGACCAGCCTCGGGGGAATGCCGAGCGCGCACTCGGCCATGGTAAGCGGTCTCGCCGTGTCGGTGGGGTTGAACGACGGGTTCGGCAGCACGGGGTTCGTCGTCGCCCTGGCGCTGGCGTTGATCGTCATGTTCGATGCGTCCACGGTCCGCCGCGCCACCGGGCAGCAGGCCCGGCTCCTCAACCAGATCGTCGACGAGCTCTTCAAGGCCCATCACCTGTCGGAGCAGAAGCTGAAGGAGCTCCTCGGGCACACCCGCATCGAGGTGGCGGCGGGCATGCTCGTCGGCGCCACCGGGGCCGTGCTCCTCAATCTGGCCGTGCACGGACGCTGACCCGGCGGACCGGCTGAACGGCAGAGCACCGAGAACCGCCCCCATGACAGCCTCCCCCACGTCCGGAACGCGCGCGGTCATCTTCGACATGGACGGGGTACTGACCGACTCCGAACCCCTGATCTGCGACGCCGCCCTCGCGATGTTCAAGGAACTGGGCGTGACCGCGCAGCCCGCGGATTTCCGGCCGTTCGTGGGCACCGGCGAGGACCGGTACCTGGGCGGGGTCGCGGCACGTTACGGCCTGAACCTGGACCTGCCGGCTGCCAAGCGGCGCACGTACGAGTTCTACCTGCAGATGATCCCCGGCCGGCTCAAGGCATTCCCCGGCGCGGTGGCCCTTGTCCGCCGCTGCCTCGCTGCCTGCCTGCGCGTGGCCGTCGCCTCGAGCGCCGACTGGATCAAGGTTGAGGCCAACCTGAACGCGATCGGCCTCCCGCCCCGGGAGTGGGACGCGATCGTCACCGCCGAAAAGGTGGAGCACAAGAAACCTGCGCCCGACATCTTCCTCGCCGCGGCCCACGCGCTGAACCTGCCGCCCGCGGCGTGCGTCGTAATCGAGGATGCCGTCAACGGCATCGACGCCGCCCTCGCCGCCGGCATCCGCTGCATCGCCGTGGCCCAGAGTTTCCCGGCCGCCCAACTCGGCCGCGCGGCCCTGATCCGCCCGACCGTCGCCGAACTCACGCTGGCCGACCTTGTCGCCTGACGGCGCCGCAGAACTTTCCGTTGACACGCGCCGCCACTTCATTCATATTACGAAATATTCGTATATAGAAGCATTCGCCATGAAGCCAAACGACATCTCCGCCAGGGCCGCCGAGCTCGACCGCTACCTGACCCTGTTCGCGCGGCGCACGTTGCACCGGGAGCGAGCCGCCTGCCGCGATCACGCCCCGCTGACACGCCAGGAATTCCGGGTCATCCATGCGCTCGGGGAGCGGCAGGACTGGACGATGAGCGAGCTGGCGCGTTCCCTGGTATGCGGCATGAGCAGCCTGACGGCCCTGATCGACCGACTGGAGGCCAAGGGACTTGTCGGCCGCCGGCGCTCGGATCAGGACCGACGCACGGTGCACGTGCGGCTGACTGCCGGGGGCCGGCAGCACTTCGCCCGCATGCGGCGCATGCACCAGCGTTTCTGCAGCGTCATGCTCGGCGCCCTCTCGACCCGCGAACAGGACGTCTTCCTGGCGTTAATGCGCAAGATTGCCGGACCGCCGACCGAAACGCCCGGCGAATGTGCCGCATCGGGGAGCACGCCATGAGGGGTCGCCTTACACACCGGGGTCTTGCCGCAGGGCGGGCCGGGACGCTGCTGGCCCTGGTCGGCTGCATGGTCGCGGGCTGTGCGACCGTCAGGCAGGCGCGCCTGGCCCAGCAGGACGCCCGGGCGCCGGCCGGCGAGCGGACCGTTCGCGCCGCCGAGATCGGGCTGACGTCCAACTCGGTGATCTCGCTTGACGATGCGGTGCGCATCGCCCTGTCAAACCATCCGGCCGGGGCGCAGGCGCGCCAGGCGTTGGCCGTCGCGACCGCCCAGGTCGACGAGACGCGCGCCGCCTATTGGCCTGGCGTGAACGCCAACGCCAGCTATGGGCGCAGCACCGCGAACGCGGCGGGTACGCCCCACAGTACCCGCACGACCGGCGCGTACAACGGGTCGCTGGGTCTCAATCTTCTGCTGTACGATTTTGGCAAGACGCCCGCCCTGGTGCGCCAGGCCTGCCTCGCCGAGATGGCTGCCGACGAGAACCTGCGCACCGCGCGCAACGACACGGCCTACGCGGTTCGGACGGCCTTCTTCGACCTGCTGCGGGCCCAGGAACTGGTGCAGGTATCCGAGGAAGCCGTGCGGCAGTATCAAGAGCACCTGAACCAGGTCAAGGCGTTTGCCGAGGTGGGACGCCGCATCCGGTATGACGTTACCAAGGCCGAGGTCGATCTTGGCAATGCGGAACTGGCCCTGATCGTAGCCCGCAATGGGCTCACGACCGCCCGTGCCGCTTTGAACCGAAGTCTCGGGCTCGCCGAGGAACCGGGCTACCGGCTGAGCGAAAGCCTGCTCGCGGATATCCCCGGCGACCTCGCCACGCTGATAAGCGCCGCGCGCGAGCATCATCCCGAGCTGCGGGCGCTGCGCGACCAGGAGTTGGTCGCGTCCGCGGCGGTCGATGCCGCCGTCGCCGACCTCTACCCCTCGCTTGGGTTGCAGGCCAGCTACACGGTGACCGGATCCCAGTTGCCGTTCGTGTGGAACTGGTCGGGCGCGCTCCAGTCGGCGTTCGAGCTGTTCGGCGGCGGCCGCAAGACGGCGCGCATTGCAGAGGCCACTGCCCAGTTGCGATCGGCTCGTGCGCAGGTCGCGGACCGCGACCAACAGATCTATCTCGTCCTCACGCAGTCTCTGGCCCAACTGGCAGGCGCCCGCCAGCGGATGGACCTGACCGCGCTGATCGTCCGCCAGGCGCAGGAGAGCCTGAGCCTGGCGACTGAGCGCTACCGTCTGGGCCAGGCCTCGTCGGTCGAACTAACCGATGCCCAGGTGGCCGTTATCCAGGCTCGCGCCGACCAGGTCAAGGCGCGCTTCGACTACCAGACGGCCCTGGCCCAGATCAAACACGCCATAGGGGAAGAATGACCATGAAACGCTGGATTTTGATCGTAGTCGTGGGCGCGGCTCTCGCCGCGGGCGGGGGATGGGCATGGTGGCACGCGAAGAGCGCCAAGCCAACCGAGTACCGTTTCGCGCGGATCGAACGGGGCGATCTGGTCCAGACCGTGCGGGCCACCGGCACCGTGCAGCCGATCAAACTTGTGCAGGTCGGCACGCAAGTCAACGGCCCCATCACGAAGCTCTATGTCGACTACAACGACGAGGTCAAGGCCGGCGCCCTGGTGGCACAGATCGACCCCATTGTGTACGAGGCGCACCTGGCCCAGGACACCGCCAACCTGGCGCAGAGCGAGGCCAGCGTGGAGGAGACGCGCGCCAAGCTGTCACAAGCCGAAAAGGACCTCGCCCGCTCGCAGGAACTCGTCCGCCGCGATATGCTGTCGCAGGCTGACCTGGACGCGGCCGTAGCCACGCGCGATTCGCTCGCGGCTCAACTGAAGGTTGTCCTGGCCGCCGTGGAACAAGCCAAAGCGTCGCTACGGCTGTCCAAGGCCAACCTCAGCTATACGACCATTAGTTCGCCCGTGGATGGCGTCGTTGTGGCCCGCAATGTCAACGAGGGTCAGACGGTGGTAGCCAGCATGTCGGCCCAGGTGTTGTTTACGATCGCCACCGACCTGCGGCAGGTGCAGGTCGAAGCGAGCATCCCGGAAGCCGATATCGGCAAGGTTCGCCCCGGGCAGCCGGTGACATGCGCCGTCGACGCGTATGACGAGCCTTTCCACGGGAAGGTCTCGCAGGTACGGCTGGCGGCCGCCACGGTCCAGAATGTGGTCACCTACCCGGTCGTCATCAGCACCGAAAACCCCGACAAGAAGTTATTTCCCGGCATGACCGCGAACATCACCTGCGAGGTCGACCGCCGCACCGGGGCGTTGAAAGTGCCGAACGCGGCCCTACGGTTCAAGCCGGAGAGCGGTGGGACCAAGGCGGCGGACGAACCCCCAAAGGGACCGCGGCCGGGGAAGGTTGCCCGCAAGGTAGTCTGGATACAGAAGGCACCGGATGCGCCCCCGACCGAGGTGCCGGTCGTTCTGGGCATCAGCGACGGGGCGTTCACGGAACTCAAGGACGCCGGTTCGCTGCAGGAAGGCGGCACCGTCATTGTGGGGCTGGCGGACACCACGGGCAAGGCGTCAAAGACGGAAACGGTCAACCCCTTCGCCCCGCCGATGCCGCCCGGCACGCGCCGACGCTGAGAGCCGCCATGCTGATCGAACTCCGTCATATTTCCAAGACCTACCGCGTCGGCGAGATCGACATCCCCGCACTCCGGGACGTGACGATCTCGATCGAACGAGGCGGCTTTCTCGCCATCATGGGTGCCTCCGGTTCGGGCAAGAGCACACTCCTGAACGTGCTGGGGTGTCTCGACCGGCCGACGGGCGGTGAGTACCGGCTGGACGGCGAGGAAGTTGGCCGGCTGAGCAGCGACGCCCTGGCGCGCGTGCGTAACCGGAAGATGGGGTTCGTGTTCCAAAACTTCAACCTGCTGACCCGCACCTCCGCGCTCGAAAACGTCGAGCTTCCCCTCTACTACGGAATTCCCTGCACGCGCGAGGAGCGCCGCCGCAAAGCCCTGGCGCTGCTCGACCGCGTCGGGCTGAGCGACCGCATCGACCACCACCCCAGCCAGCTTTCGGGTGGCCAGCAGCAGCGGGTGGCCATCGCCCGCGCCCTGGTGAACGATCCGCCCCTGATCCTGGCCGACGAGCCCACCGGCAATCTGGACAGTCGGGCCGGCGCGGACATCATGCGCATCTTCAAAGAGCTGAACGACGAAGGCATCACCCTGATCATGGTCACACACGAGCCGGACATTGCGGCGTGCGCCAAGCGGACGATTCATATGCGCGACGGTGAAGTCACATGAATGCCGTCGTCACGGTCCGGATCGCCATGCGCGCCCTGCAGCGAAACAAAGGCCGGTCCCTGCTGACGGCGCTGGGCATCATCATCGGAATCGCGGCCGTCATCGCCGTCGTAGGGGTGGGCCAGGGCGCCTCCGTATCCATGAAAGACCAGATCAGCACCATGGGCAGCAACTTGGTGATGGTATTCCCCGGCAGCCAGCGCACCGGGGGTTTCCGCGGAGGCTCCGGCACGCAGCAAACACTCACGGCCGAAGACGGCGATGCGATTCTCAAGGATTGCCCCTACGTGGCGGCCATGAGCCCCATCGTCCGCACCGGTGCCCAAATCGTCTACCGCGAGAACGACTGGGCAACCTCCATTCAGGGCATCGGAACCGGTTATCTGCCCGTGCGAAGCTGGGACCTGGCCTCCGGCGAGCCGTTCACTGAAAACGATATGCACACCGGGGTACGCGTCTGCATCCTGGGTCAGACCGTGGTCGATCAGTTGTTTGCCGACGATGATCCGGTCGGCAAGATGGTCCGTATCCGCAACATGTCGTTCCGCGTGATCGGCGTGCTGACGCGCAAAGGCAGCGCGGCCTTCGGGCAGGACCAGGACGATACCATCCTCGTCCCTTGGACGACTACGCGACGCGTGTTGCAGAACTCCCCCTTCAACAACGTCAACCAGCTCCTCATCGGCCTCACGTCCATGGACACGCTGGCCCAGGCGCGTGAAGACATTGCCGGCATCCTGCGGCAGCGTCATCGCCTGGCGCCGGGAGCCGAGGACGATTTTACGGTCATCGACATGACCGAGATCACCCAGACGATCACAAAGGTTTCCAGCCTGATGACGGTGTTGTTGGCCGTCATCGCCTCGATATCGCTCGTGGTGGGCGGCATCGGCATCATGAACATCATGTTGGTGTCCGTGACGGAACGGACGCGCGAAATCGGTCTGCGCATGGCGGTGGGCGCCCGTCGCCGCGACATCCTGCTGCAGTTCCTGGTCGAAGCGGTCGCGCTGGCCGGCGCCGGGGGCATCCTGGGCATTGTGCTGGGCATTGGCGCCGCACTGACCGTGGCGCAGGTCAACCACTGGCCGGTGCTGATCTCGCCGGGGTCCGTCCTTCTCGCCCTGTCGTTCTCCGCCGGAGTGGGTGTGTTCTTCGGGTTCTACCCCGCTTGGCGGGCGGCCCGCCTCAGCCCCATCGAGAGCCTTCGCCACGAGTAGACGACACCAGCGCCACCCGCCCGATGCCGGGACGCCAGACGTCGCGCGGGTCCCCACAAAAAATCGCTTTAAGTCGATACGGCGCTTGTATACAGTGTGGTCGGCTTTCGCGTCCGGGCGCACTTATGCAGGCGAAATATTCGCATACGGGATTCACGCTGCTTGAGATCATGATCGTGGTGGCGATCGTGGGCCTCCTTCTTGCGATCGCGATACCCTCGTTCTTCCTGGCCCGGCACAACACCGAGAACGCTCAGTTCATTAACGACCTGCGGGTCGCCTGCGCGGCCTTCCAGAACTACACGATGGATGTCGGCCATTACCCGCCGGACGGGCAGCCCGGCGTCGTCCCGCCCGGCATGGATGCGTATCTCGCGGGCATGCACTGGACCGAGACCACGCCGGTCGGCGGCCAATGGGACTGGGACTACCAAACGTTCGGGTTTACCGCCGGCGTATCGGTTTACTTCGGCGCCGCTATGCAGGACGACCGCATGCTGGAGATCGACCAGAAGATCGATGACGGCAACCTGGCGACCGGGAGTTTCCGGAAACGCTCGCAAGGTTACATCAGTATCATCGAACCGTAGCCGGGCGGGGTCCCAGGGCCCGCGTGACAAAGCCATCCACCGCATCGTCGTAGGCTCTGCCGGTCTGATCGCGTCCCCCGTTGTGCGGCCCCTTCATCGTGAGGAACACCTTGGGCTCATGGGCGGCGTTGAAAAGTCTCTCTCCCTGTGCGAAAGGAATGATGTCGTCATCGGGGCTGTGGGCCACCATTACCGGGCAGGCGATCTGCGGCAGGCGCGCCAGCGTGTCGTACCGGAAACGGCAGAGCCAGCGGACCGGCAGAAACGGGTACACGCGGGCCGCGGCATCCGGCAGTGAGGTGAACGTCGATTCCAGGATCAGCGCGCCTGGCTGCTTCCGTTCCGCCACCCAGGCCGCCACGGCCCCGCCCAGCGATTCGCCGAACACGACAATGCGATCGGCGGGAAGCGAACGCGTCACGGTCAGCCACTCCCAGACGGACTCGGCATCGCGGTAGGTGCCCTCCTCCGTGGGCGTGCCTGAGCTGAGTCCATACCCCCGGTAGTCGAACAGGCATACGTTCAAACCGAGGTCGTGAAGACGCCAGACGGAATCGATCCGGTCGGCGATGTTGCCCGCGTTGCCGTGGCAGAATAGCACCGTGCCGCGCGCCTGCGGGTGCGGCACGAACCAGCCGTGGATCGTCTCGCCGTCCACCGTGGTCACCCGGATATCCTCGTAGGCCAGCCGCGTCGTGGCGGGCGTCAGGCGCAGTTCGCGGGCCGGGAAATAGACGTAATGCGCCTGGCGGAAATACATCCAGAGAGCCAGCCCCACGTAGGTCGCCCCGCCGACCCGCAGCACCGACCAGCCCAGTTCCTGCATACGCCTCCTCATGCGACAGGTTCAGGTCTCTTCCCTGAACGGATGCGTGGCAATGCGGTCCGGCGCAATGAACCCGCCGGAAACGACCATCTTGAGGCCCTGCTCCACGCTCATGTCGGTGGCCTCCACGTCCTCGATGGGAATGAGTTCCAGGAACCCCGAGGTCGGAGGCGCCGCGGGTATGAATACCCGACACCAGCGCCGGCCGGCCGCGTCCGACGAGACGCCTGTCACGAAGGCGATGGCTTTCAGGCCGGGCCGCGGGTACTCCACCAGCACCACCGACTTGAACGCCGCCTGTTTGGTCAGCGAGATGGCATCCACCACCTGCTTGGAGGCCGAATAGATGCTCTTCACCAGGGGGACGCGCAGGATAAGCGACTCGCCCCATGCCAGCAGGCGGCGCCCCAGCATGCGGCTCGCCACGGCGCCGCACAGAAACACCAGCAACACGAACGCCACGACCGAAATCGCCCGCTCCGCCAACGGCGACAGGGTCCACGGCGCCATGCGGACGAGGGGCGCCAGTAGGGACGACATGGCGCCGAAGGCCGCGCCGATCACGACAATCGTGACCCAGACTGGGACCAACACGAACAAGCCGGAGATCAATCTGGATCTCACGAAACGCGCCACGGTCTCCTTCTCGGCGCCGTCACTCTCGAGCTTGTCATCTGACATTGGAACTATCCTCCAAAAGGAATTCGCCGGGGCAGCCATCTATTACTCAGCAACCCGGAAGCCTACGATCACTCTGTCCGCAAGAACAGTATTGGAAACGGGCCCGTCTGGGAACGCTATTCTCGGCGGCGCACGGCGCATGCCCTCGCACACCGGCTGGCCACAACCGTGACGGTGCCCGCTCGCCACACCGCCAACTGGCATCACCAGCCCATTCGAGGCTTGCCGCCTCCTTTAGGATGTGGCAAAACCGTGCGCCTTTGGAGCGACACCATGCAGCATGTTCACGAAGCGATTCAGTATCTGGTCCATTTGATAAACAACTGGGGCTATCCCGGCATCTTCGTTTTGATGACGCTGGAGAGCACGATTGTGCCGGTGCCGAGCGAACTGGTAATGCCGCCAGCGGGTTATGCCGCGGCAACGATGGGCCAGATGAGCGGAACGCTGGCGGTCATCGTCGGCACGCTCGGCTGCATGGTCGGCGCGGGAATCAACTATGGCGTCGCCTTCTTTCTCGGCCGCCCGTTCTTCACCAAATTTGGCAAATACTTTCTCTGCCCGCCACATAAGTTCGAAAAAATGGAAAGATTCTTTCTGCGTCACGGCGAAATCGGCACATTCACGGGCCGTTTGATTTTCGGCGTGCGACATCTGATTTCATTCCCGGCGGGTCTCGCGAAGATGAGCCTGGCGCGATTCATGGCCTACACCGCCGCCGGCTCGGCAATCTGGTGCTCGATTCTGACCGTCATCGGCTATTGCATAGGAAAAGAAAGCGCGGGAAAGACGACGGAACAATTGAACGCAATGTACATGACGTACGGCAAACTTGCGGCTTATATTGCTGCGGTCAGTTGCGTGGCGATGATCATGGTGTATGCCTGGCGGCAGCGGCAGAAGAAGGTTCAGGCAGGTTGACGAAGCATATTCCGCTCAACCCCTATCCCAATTCGATGAATAACTCCACAAAACGATGGCTTTGGACGGTACTTGCAGCCCTGCTCGTCAGTGGCTGCTCACCGTCGGACCAGTTCTGGAAGAAGCCCGATGTCGGCGAGAAGGTGACCACGCTGGACGACGCTATCAAGAAAATTGCGATCGTCCGCAACGTCGACCTCTGCGATCACAGCCTACGGGGATTCCCGGAGCCGCTTCTTGCGGCCACCAACCTGGAACGGCTCAGCCTGCGGAAGAACGCCATCGGCACCGTGCCGGACGGCATCGCGGCCCTCCCGAAGATTTGCTGGTTGGACCTGGGCCAGACCGGGCTGACCAACCTGCCACCTGCGCTCGGCCGCCTACCCGCGCTGACGGCCCTCTATCTCAACGACAATGCGCTCGTCGCCGTTCCAGCCAGCCTGGGCGACTTACCGAAACTGACCTACTTGAACCTCGACCGGAACAAATTAACGTCCCTGCCGCCGGAACTGGGCCGACTGGCGTCGCTCAAATGGTTGCGCCTGAACAGCAATCAGTTGACAGACCTGCCGGCCGACATGAGTGGCTGGACGAAGAACCTGAAGCGACTGTATCTCACGGGCAACCCGCTGCCCGAGGCGGAGAAGAATCGCATCCGCAAGGCCCTGCCGGCGTGCGATGTCTTCTTCTGATTCTACTTGAGGTTCAGTTCTACGGTGCGTCCATCCGGCGCTCTCACCTTTGCATACAGGATGGGTCCCAGTCCCGGGAAACCCAGCAGGATTTCCCGCCCGTCCGCTAGTGCGTAGACGTAGATCAGGAGGCCGCTCCCGATGACCTTATCCGGCTTTCCAAACCTTCCCTCGGCCATCTTGGGAGTCAGGCCTTTGGCCAGCCGGGACTGGAAGTCCTCAAGGGTTCTGGCTGGCTGGGCCGGGCTCACCGAAGCACCGGCAATACGTGCCGGCTGTGTCCGGGGTGTAGAACATCCCACGACCATGGCCATACCCATGAGGCAGGCAATCAAGACAGTACGTGCGATCATTTCGGTTCTCCTCCACGGTTCTCAGGCCCTTACGATCCCGATCGGCCACACAACGGTTCAGCCAGGTAGTTGTGCAAACGTTAGGGGCTGGACGCCGCCAGCGGAAGGAAAAAAGCGCGGAGAGCAGGCAGATCCCATCTGTTGTGGGCTTGCCGCCCCTATAACGCGTGGTGTATATGACAACGCCGAAACCCTATGAGTGCTACCATGAAGAAAGTGCAGCCCTGCCGGCTTGGCGTCAACATCGACCATGTGGCCACCTTGCGTCAGGTGCGCGGCACAACCTACCCTGACGTGGTGGAAGCCGCGCGTGTCTGTGAAGCCGCCGGCGCCGCCGGCATCACGGTCCATCTGCGCGAAGACCGCCGGCACATCCAGGATCGCGACGTCTACGCCTTGCGGCGCTCTATCGGCACGCGGCTGAACCTGGAAATGGCCAATAACCCCGACATCGTCGGCGTGGCCCTGGACGTAAAGCCGCACGAAGTCTGCCTGGTTCCCGAGCGTCGCCGCGAGCTGACTACCGAAGGCGGGCTCGACGTGGCGGGCCAGGCGCGCCAACTGGGGCGAACCATCGACCGTCTCAAGGCCGCCGGCATCTGCGTGAGCCTGTTCATAGCGCCCGACCCCCGCCAGATCCGCGCGGCGGTCGCTGTGGGCGCGCCCTACATTGAACTGCACACCGGCACCTTCTGCGACGCCCGCGGCGCCAAGGCTCGTCAGGAATTGCAGCGTCTGATCGCCGGTGCGCGTCTGGCGCATGACCTTGGTCTGTGCGTCAATGCGGGGCACGGCATCAATCTGGACAACGTCGGCGCGATCCTGCGCCTGCCGCACCTCGACACGCTTAACATCGGCCACAGCATCATCTGCGACGCGATCTTCGTTGGCCTGCGGCCGGCCGTGCGCGCCATGCTGGCCGCTCTGCGTCCTTACCGCGGAGGCACGCGGTGACGCCTTCCGGCAACGTGGTCGGGACGGGCGTCGACCTGGTGGAAAACGAGCGCCTGCGCCTTCTGCTGGAAAAATGGGGGGCGCGCTTTCGCGAGCGCGTGTTCCTGCCGGCCGAACAGGAATACTGCGAAAGTAAAGCCTCGCCCTGGCTCTACTACGCCGGCCGGTTCGCCGTGAAGGAGGCCGTTTCCAAGGCATTTGGCACGGGGATCGGTCCGTCGATCGGCTGGCTCGATATCGAGGTTGTGCGCAATCCCGAAACGGGCGCCCCATCGGTGCGGCTCGGGACCCAGGGCAGCGAACTGGCCCGCTCGCGCGGCGTGACCCGCGTTCTCATCAGCCTCTCGCACACGCACCACTTTGCCGTAGCCCACGCGCTGCTGATGGCCGATGCCACCGAGGAACTCCGCCCATGAAAGCGATCACCACCGCCCAGATGCGCGAACTCGACAAGATTGCATCCGCGGAATTCGAGATTGCCGGTGTGGAACTCATGCGCCGAGCCGGAAGCGGCATCGCGTCCGTCGTGAGTTTCATAGCCGACCAGGGCCGCATGGGCGACGTGTTCGTGCAGTTGATCGCGGGCCGCGGCAATAACGGCGGCGACGCCTTTGCCGCCGCCTGGTATCTGCACGAGGATGATTTCGACGTCGAAGTTCTGCTCGCCGGAACCGCCTCCGAGGTGCGCGGCGATGCGCTTCGCCATCTCAGCAAGATGCGCCAGGCCGGAATCCCGCTGCACGAGCTGCCGACCATGGAAGACTGGGAAGACGCCGTGCACGGGGCCAACAGCGCGATGATCGTGGTGGATGGCGTCCTCGGCATCGGGGTCAACGGACCGGCCCGTGGCCCGGTCGCGGGCGCCATCCACTACATCAATGCCATTTCCGAGGATAACGTCGTCATCTCCATCGACGTCCCGTCGGGCCTGAACGCGGACACGGGCGAGGCGCCCGGGGAAACGGTGGTGGCGGACGTGACGGCCACCATTGGGCTCCCGAAGGCCGGCCTGCTGGTGCCCAAGGCGATCCGTTACGTCGGCAGCCTCGACGTGGTGAGCATCGGCATCCCCATCGAGTTGGCCAACCGCTACGAAAGCGACCGCGAGCTGATCACCGGTTGGGACGTTCGCCGCCATCTGCCGCGCCGGCCGAATGACGCGCATAAGGGCCTGTACGGGCATGTCCTGGTTATCGGCGGGGCCACCGGCTTTGCCGGCGCCGCCGCCATGGCGGCGCGGGCCGCATCACGATCGGGCGTCGGCCTCACCACGGCCGTCGTGCCGCGCGGCATCTATCCCATCGTCGCCGGGGCCTCACTGGAGGTCATGACTCACCCCGTTGCCGAAACCGAGGCCGGCTCCCTGAGCGCCGCCGCCTGGCCGGCGTGGGAAGCGCGCGCCAACACCTTCGACGCCATCGTGGCCGGCCCGGGCATGACGCCCCATGCCGATACCGCCGCCTGGGTGCGCCACCTGTTGCGTACCTGCACGAAGCCGCTCCTGCTCGACGCCGACGCCTTGAACGTATTCGAAGGCTGTGCAGACGAACTGGCCCGCGCAGCCGGCCCGCTCGTGATCACCCCGCATCCCGGCGAACTCGCCCGGCTGCTGGGCTGCACGACGGCCGAGATCCAGGGCGACCGTGAAACGGCGGCGCGGCGCGCGGCCGCGCTCACGAAAGCCGTGGTGGTGCTTAAAGGCGCCGGAACTCTCGTCGTGCAGGACGGCAAACCCCTGCACGTCAACCTGACCGGCAACGCCGGCATGGCAACCGGCGGCATGGGTGATGTGTTGGCCGGCCTGATCGGCGGCCTCATGGCCCAGGGTCTGTCGCCTTTCCAAGCCGCCTGCGCGGGAGTGTTCCTGCACGGCCGCGCAGGCGACAACGCCGCTTGGCGCCGCTCACAGGCCAGCCTCTGCGCCTCGGACGTGATAGAGGAACTGCCGTCGGTCTTTCGGGAACTGGTCTCGCGCTGAGACTGTTAACCATTCACTGCTCACTGTCTACTGTTCCCCTCGCGTGGTGTCCCCTCGCGTGGTTGACCCCTGCCCCGAAAACGCCTACCCTTGTCCGCCGAAAGACAATTACGACCTATGACAACGCAACTTGAATACGCCAAGAACCGGGAAATCACTCCCGTTATGAAGACGGTCGCCCAAGCTGAAGGCGTGGCGCAAGAGACCGTGCTCGACGCGGTGGCTTCCGGCCGGGCCGTCATCCCCTTCAATCCTGCGCACGCCCCCCGCCAGCCGATGGTCGTAGGCCGGCCGTTCAGGACCAAGGTCAATGCGAACCTCGGCCGCTCGACCGAGCGCTCCGCCGAACCGGAAGAACTCCGCAAGCTGGACGTGGCGCTCAAGGCCGGCGCGGACTTCGTCATGGACCTGAGCGTCGGCGTCGACTTGACGGCCATCCGCCAGGGCATGCTTGACCACAGCCCGGTCCCGCTGGGCACGGTCCCGATCTACGAGGCCGTATCGCGCCTGGGCGGCGAAAGCCTGAAACTGACGGCGCAGGTACTGCTCGAGGTCATTGAGGACCAGGCGAAGCAGGGCGTGGACTTCATGACCCTGCACGCCGGCCTGCTGCGCCGCCACGTGCCCCTGGCCTTGCAGCGCAAGATGGGCATCGTCAGCCGCGGCGGCGCGCTCATGGCCGAGTGGATGATGAAGCACAAGCAGGAGAACCCGCTCTTCACCCACTGGCCGGAAATTCTAGCGATCTGCAAGGCCCATGACGTGACATTGTCGCTCGGCGACGGGCTGCGCCCCGGCTGCCTGGCCGACGCCAGCGATGCGGCCCAGTACGGTGAACTGGACGTGCTCGGCGAACTCGTGCACTGGTGCCGCCGCGAAGGCGTGCAAGTCATGGTCGAGGGCCCCGGCCACGTGCCCTTCAACCAGATCCAGGAGAACATGGAGCGGCAGCAACGCGTGTGCGACCACGCCCCGTTCTATGTGCTCGGGCCGGTCGTGACCGACATTGCGCCGGGCTACGACCACATCACGTCGGCCATTGGCGCCACCGCGGCCGCCGTCTATGGGGCTTCGCTGCTCTGCTACGTGACCCCCGCCGAACACCTTGGCTTACCGACTGAGGAAGAAGTGCACCAGGGCGTGATCGCCTACCGGATTGCGGCCCACGCCGCCGACGTGGCGCGCGGCCTGCCCGGCGCCCGGGCCGCCGATGACGCCATGGCCGAGGCCCGCATGGCCTTCAACTGGGAGCGCCAGTTCGCCCTCTCGATCGACCCGGTCCGCGCCCGCGCCCGCTACGAGCAGACCCGCGCGTGCGACGGCCAGGAAACCGACCACTGTTCCATGTGCGGCCGCGATTTTTGCGCCATCCGAACGAGCAAGCGAATCCATGACCAAGCCGATTGACCAGGTACTCGAAATCATGCGGCGGCTCCGCGATCCCCAGGGCGGCTGCCCGTGGGACCGCGAGCAATCGCTCGCCACGCTGAAGCCGTTCGTCATCGAGGAATGCTACGAACTCATCGATGCCATCGACTCCGGCGATGCCGAAAAGCACAAGGAGGAACTCGGCGACCTCCTGCTGCAGATCGTCTTCCAGGTGCAACTCCGGCAGGAAGCCGGCCAGTTCGGTTTCGACGACATTTGCCTGACCCTGGCGGAGAAACTCATCCGCCGGCATCCCCACGTGTTCGCCGACGTGAAAGTGACCGGTTCCAAGGATGTTCTGACCAAGTGGGAAGCCATCAAGGCCAGGGAGAAGAAGACCGGCCGTCGGTCGGTGGTGGAGGGCGTTCCGCGCCATCTGCCGGCGCTCATGAAGGCGCATCAGGTCCAGAGTCGCGCCGCCCGCGTGGGATTCGACTGGACGGCCTTGCACGACGTCGTCGCCAAGGTTGACGAGGAACTGGCCGAGGTCAAGGAGGCCATACTGCGCGGCGACCGCGAGGACGTGGCCGAGGAAATCGGCGATCTCCTTTTCGCCGTGGTGAATCTCAGCCGCTTCCAGAAATTCCAGGCCGAGGAGTTACTCGCCGGCACGGTCGACAAATTCGCGCGCCGCTTCCAGGCCATCGAGCAGCGCGTGCATGCGCAAGGCAAGACCATGACCGACTGCAGCCTCGCCGAACTCGACGCGCACTGGAATGAAGTGAAACGGGAGGAAAAGGCGACCCATGGCGCTGAAATACAAAGACTACTACGAAGTCCTTGAAGTACCGCGCACGGCCTCGGCGGACGAGATCAAGAAGTCGTACCGCCGCCTGGCGCGCAAGTACCACCCGGATGTCAGCAAATCCGCCGGCACCGAGAACCGCTTCAAGGAGGTTTCCGAAGCGTACGAAGTGCTCGGCGACGTCGAGAAGCGCAAGCGCTACGATGAACTCGGTCCCAACTGGCAGGCGGGCCAGGACTTCCAGCCGCCGCCCGGCTGGGGTGGCGGCGGCGCCCGCTACGAGTTCCGCGGTGCGCCCCGCGGCGGGTTCGACCCGCGGCAAGGCGCCGATTTCAGCGACTTCTTCGAATCGATCTTCGGCGAACGGTTCCGCCAGGCGGGCCAAGGCGGCGGCCCGTGGGCCGAAGAAGCCGGCTGGTCGGATCGGGGCCAGGACCAGGAGGCATCCGTCACCATCTCGCTCGATGACGCCTATCGGGGCGCCAAGAAGAGCATCTCCCTGCAGTTCGCGGAGCCCGACGCCCGAGGGCGCGTCCAACGCCGCACGCGCACCTACGAAGTACGCATTCCCGCGGGAACCACGCAGGGCGCCCGCATCCGGCTGGCCGGACAGGGCGGCGGCGCCGGGAACGGCGGGCAGGCCGGTGATCTCTTCCTGAACGTCAACCTAGCCCCGGATTCGCGCTTCAAAGTTGACGGCCACGATCTGGAGACTGAGGTGCCGGTCACTCCGTGGGAGGCGGCCCTCGGCGCCCGCATCACGGTGCCCACGCCCGACGGGCAAGCCGCCATCCAAATTCCTCCCGGCAGCGAGTCGGGGCATCGCCTCCGCCTGCGCGGCAAGGGGCTGCCGCACAAAACCACCCCGGGCGACCTCTTCGCGGTGCTCCGGATTGTTGTTCCCAAACGCCTGAGCGCCCGTGAGCGGGAACTGTTCGAGGAACTCGGTCGAGTGTCGACTTTTAAGCCGCGAGAGTAGCAGGCTGCCTCAAATCTCCCGTCCCACGGCGGCGGCCACGGCTTTCGCCTTCCCCATCACGCCCGCGAATGCCGCCGGGGTCAGCGACTGCGCGCCGTCGGACCAAGCTTCGTGGGGATTGGGATGCACCTCGATCATGATACCGTCCGCACCTGCCGCCACGGCGGCCAGGGTCATACTCTCCACGTAGGCGGCGACGCCCGTGGCGTGGCTCGGATCGACGACCACAGGCAGGTGGGTCTCCCGCCTGAGAACGGAAATCGCACTCAGGTCCAGCGTGTTGCGTGTGGCCGTCTCGAACGTGCGGATGCCGCGCTCGCACAGGATCACCTGCATGTTGCCCTGCGCCATGATGTACTCGGCCGACATCAGCCACTCGCGGACCGTGTTGGCTAGTCCGCGCTTGAGCAGGATGGGCTTGCGGAGCTGGCCCACGGCCTTGAGCAGATCGAAGTTCTGCATGTTGCGCGCGCCGATTTGCAGCACATCCGCATAGCGGGCCACGAGATCGAGCACGCTCTCCTTCATCACCTCGGTAACCACCGGAAGCCCTGTGCAGTCGCGGGCGGCCGCCAACATCTTGAGCCCCTCTTCTTCCAGACCCTGAAACGCATAGGGCGATGTGCGTGGCTTATAGGCGCCGCCGCGGAGCAGCGTGGCACCCGCGGCCTTCACGGCCTCCGCAGTGCGGCAAATCTGCTCGTGACTCTCTACCGAACAGGGGCCGGCGATCACCGGAATCCGCTTGCCGCCGAATACGGCATCCCTGCCAACCGCCACCAGGGATTTCTCTTTCTTCAGCTCCAACCCGGCCAGCTTGTAGGGCTTGAGGATGGGTATGACGCGCTCCACGCCCGGGGCGGTCTCCAGTTCCTGCAGACGAGCTTTGTCGCGCTCGTCGCCGATGGCGCCGATCACCGTCCGTTCCACGCCTATGATCGGATGCGGGGTATACCCCATCCGCTTGATCTCCTCCTGAACTTCGTCTATCTCGCGCCGCGAGGCGCCTTCCCGCATGACAATAATCATCTTCGTCTTCCTTGCTCTGGACGGCGGCAACTTAGCACACGGCCGCAGGAATCACAACCGAGCCGCCCTTCACGCCGTGAACCTGTCGCAGGCCAGACGCCAGTCGAGGCACCCGGACGGCGATCCGGCCGGTTTGCGACGCTTGTCATCCCCTGCTGGTTTTGCTTTGATCCGCCTAACCCGCGGCGCACAGGAGTAGGTCCATGCTATCGCTCGACACATTGCTGGCACAGGCTAAGGAGAACGAGGCATCCGACATCCACCTGAAAGTGGACCAACGGCCATGCTTCCGTGTCCACAGCGAACTGAAGGAGACAGACCTTCCGCCCCTAACCGCCGCCGAGTTGAACGATGCGCTCAAAGCCATCCTGCCGCCGCACCTGTTGAGCGTCTTCACGGAGCGGCATGAAGCCGACTTCGCCTATTTCATCCCGAAAGTCGGCCGCTTTCGCGTTAATGCCTTCATGACCCAGGGCGTGCCCGCCTTTGCCTTCCGCTACGTCAAAACCAAGGTGCCGACGCTGGAAGACCTCAACCTGCCCCCCGTGCTGACCAAGATCGCCAAGGCGCCCCGCGGCATCGTGATCGTCAGCGGCGCCACGGGCTCAGGGAAGTCCACGACGCTGGCGGCCCTCCTGAACCTGCTGAACGAGACCGAAAAGCTGCGGATCATCACGATTGAGGACCCGATCGAGTACATGTTCGTCGACAAGCAGTCGCTTATCTCTCAACGCGAGGTTGGGCTCGACACCCTCAGTTACCCGGACGCGTTGAAGCATGTGCTCCGCCAGGACCCAGACGTGATCGTCATTGGCGAAATGCGCGACCAGATCGGCTTCCGGACTGCGTTGGCGGCCGCCGAAACCGGCCATCTCGTGTTCACCACCCTCCACTCGGGCACCGCCTCCATGGCCATCCACCGTTTGCTGGAGTTCTTCCCATCGGGCGAGTGGGAGCAAATCCGCCTGAACCTGGCCGGCAACCTCCACGCCGTTCTGTGCCAGCGCCTGGTGCGCGCCACGCAGGAAGGCGTGGTCCCGGCCGTCGAGATCATGATCAACACGCCGACCGTGCGCAAACTGCTCGAAACCGACAAATTGGAGATACTGCCCGCCGCCATCGAGACGGGTGTGGACGACGGGATGCAGACTTTCAACCAGGCCCTCTACCACCTGATCAAGAGCAGAATGATTACCCAGGAAGAGGGCATGCTCTATGCCTCCAACCCCGGCGCGCTGCGTATGAACCTGCAGGGAATCTTCCTCGACGAGGCCAATCGCATTCTCTCCACGTGACCGGAAGCCATGACCGCCGATTCCCGCATGCCGCCTTTGCCGCCTGTCCAGGAACTCGTGCTGATTGCCGGCAAGGGCGACTACCCGCTGCTCCTGGCCCGATCGGCCCGCGCGCAAGGGGTGCGCCGCATCGTTGCCATCGCCTTCCGGCACGAAACGAGCCGCGAAATCGAGCGCTGTGCGGATGAGGTCCGCTGGATCTACCTCGGGCAGCTCCAGGCCGTCTACGACGCCTTCCGCGAAACGGCCATCCGCCATGCCGTCATGGCGGGCCAGATCACTCCCACCCACCTGTTTAGCCTGCGTTTCGACCGGGCTGCTCTTGCCCTGCTGGGCCGCCTTAAGGAGCGCAATGCCCACAGCATCTTCGGCGCCCTGTGCGACGAGTTGAAATCGCAGGGCGTGGAGCTTCTGCCCGCCTACCTCTTCATGGAATCCGCAATGCCTCCGGCCGGCCCCATCGCCGGCCGCGAGCCGACCGAGGCCGAACGTTCCGACATCGCGCTCGGGCTCGCCGTGGCCAAGACCACAAGCGGCATCGAAATCGGGCAGACCGTGGTCGTCAAGCAGGGCACCATCCTGGCTGTGGAGGCCTTCGAGGGCACGGACGAGGCCATCATCCGCGGCGGCCGCCTCGGGGGCCCGGGCACCGTCGTGATCAAGGTGGCCAAGTGCGGCCACGACATGCGGTTCGATATCCCGGTGATCGGCCTCCGCACCCTGAAATCACTGCGCAAGGCGAAGGCCGCCGTACTGGCCGTGGAGGCGCGCCGGACGATTTTGCTGGACCGCGAGGCGGTGGCCCGCGAGGCCTCACGGCTCGGGTTGTCGATCGTCGCCGTGGAAGCGGAAGACTCACGGCCGAGCGAGGCTCGGCAGGGAAGTGTTCAGTGTTCAGGTTTCAGTGTTCAGGCAAGACCGGAGGCGTAGTGATGTTTCTGGCAGCCGTTTGCATGATGGTCGACAAGGACGTCGCCCCCTCATTGGCTTCGCCAACAACCGGTATGATGTGGGGCGGATGTCCTCATCCGCCTGCAACAGAACCTGAACTGACACTGAACACTGAAACCTGAACACTGAAACCTACCATGCAAACAACCCGCAAACTTCGCGTCGGCGTCGTGGGAGTCGGCAGCCTCGGTCAATGGCATGCACGCGTCTATTCCGAACTGGCGGACGCCGAGCTGGTCGGCGTCTATGACCTCAATACCAAACGCGCCGAGGAGATAGCCCGGAAGTACAGAACCCGCGCCTACCCGAGCATGGAAGCGCTCGCGGCCGATACCGAGGCCCTGAGTGTGGTGGTGCCGTCCGACCACCATCACCGGGTCGCCACGCTGCTGATGGAGCGTAACGTGCACCTGCTCGTCGAGAAGCCGATCGCCTCGACGACCACCGACGCCGAAGCCATGGTGGCCATGGCCGCCGCGCGCGGCCTCATCCTGCAGGTCGGACACGTCGAACGATTCAACCCCGTACTGGCATTTCTTGAAACAGTCCTCACCGAACCGCGCTTCATCGAGGCCGTGCGTCTGGCCCCCTATCCGCCGCAACGCGACGGGCTCCATCCGCGGGGCACCGAGGTCAGCGTCGTGCTCGATCTCATGATCCACGACCTGGAGATCATCCTGCACCTGGTCCGCTCCCCGCTCAAGGAACTCCACGCCGTGGGCGTGCCCGTGCTCAGCCCGAGCGAAGATATCGCCAATGTTCGCCTGTCGTTTCAGAACGGCTGCGTGGCCAACGTGACGGCCAGTCGCATCAGCATGGAGAAGACCCGCAAGATCCGCGTGTTCCAATCAGACGCTTACGTGTCGCTGGATTACGAGAAGCAGTCGGGCCACATCTACCGGAAACAAGGCGCCGCCATCAGTCGGGCCTCCGTGCCGATCGAGAAAGGCGAAGCCCTGGACAACGAACTGCAGTCCTTTGTGCGCTGCGTGCTGAACCACGCAGAGCCGGTCGTATCGGGCCGCCACGCGGCCGAGGCGCTCAAGCTGGCCGTCGCCATCTGCCATCACATCCGCCAAGGCGGTTCATGATCCGACCCAAGACGCTCCTGATCGTGGCTGGCGAGGTGTCGGGCGACATGCACGCGGCGCTGCTGCTGGAGGCCCTGCGCCGGCACGATCCCGACGTTTGCGCGTTCGGCGTGGGCGGCGATCGACTGCGCGCCGCAGGCATGGAGATTCTCTACGACGTCCGCGATACCGGCGTCATGGGTTTCACCGACGTGGTCCGCCGCCTCGGCTTTTTCCGGCGCATGTTCCACAACCTCCTGGATAAAGCTCGCGAGCGTCGCCCCGATGCGGTCGTACTGATCGACTATCCTGGCTTCAACATGCGCTTCGCGGCCGAGGCCCACGCCATGGGCCTCAAGGTCATCTACTACATCTGTCCTCAGGTCTGGGCCTGGAACCGCCGACGCATTCCCCGAATGGCGAAAGTCGTGGACCGCTTGATTTCCATCTTCCCCTTTGAACCCGCGGTCTTCGCGGGCACGGGACTCAAGGTGGACTTCGCGGGTCATCCGCTGGTGGACGAGATTCGCGAAACACTCGCCGAGCCGGAGGCGCCCTTGCCGTGGGGCGGCGAGCCGCGAATCGCCATATTGCCTGGCAGCCGCGACCAAGAGATTGCAAGGCTTCTACCCGTGTTGTGCGAGGCTGCATGCCTGATCGAACAGCGACGGCCAGGCGCGTCCTTCCTCATGGCCGCGCCGTCGGCCGAAAAAGGGGCCAGGCTCCGGGCACTGCTGGCGCAAATGCCCAAGCGGCCTACCCACATCGAGGTTGTGGATGCCGGAATGCGGCAGGTGCTGCGTCAGGCGCGCGCCGCGCTCGTCAAGTCGGGTACGGGCACGCTGGAGGCCGCGCTCATCGGCTGCCCGGCCGTCATCGTCTACAAGACGTCGCCGCTGACTTATTGGCTAGGCCGGATGCTTGTGAGCGTGGACCACATCGGCATCGCCAACGTCATCGCCGGCCGCCGGATCTGTCCGGAACTGCTCCAACACGAGGCCACCGCCCCTGCCATGGCCGATGCCCTGCTGCCGCTCCTCGACGACACGCCGCAACGGGCCGCGATGCTGGAGGGTTATGCCGAAGTCCGACGCCTGCTAGGCTCAGGCGGCGCACCCGAACGCGCGGCGCAGATCGTGATGGAGGAACTGAGGGCCTCTTGAGGCACTCAGCCCGGAACCGTCACCACAAGTGTTTCGGTTGCTGCCGGTGATTGACGATATTGTTAAGGAGAATGGCGATGACCACCAATAACCTAACTGATGGGTTACGAGATAGGGGAAACATGAACGAAGCCGAACGCTTGGAACTGCTTCAAGCGGCTAGAAGGGATCACACCACTGCCCTACGTCGCTACGCGTCCGCCTACGCCAGGCACTCGGCCACCTTGGACCACGACATCCGAGACTATCAGTCCACTCTCAATGCACTCGTCTCTGCGCTGGACGACGCCACTGATGTCCTTTCTGGCGCGCTCGAGCTTTACACCGAAGCCCGCACAGTACTAACCGGTTACGCCGATGCCCCAGCCGAATACGAAGCCGCCCTTGAAGCCGCTCGCTCTGCCGATCCTGCCGAGCGTGGCGAGTTGCACGATCCCTACGAACTTGCCCTCCATGCCCGTGCCAACACTCTTGATGCCAACTACGCTCGCTACAAAGATGCCCGCACAGAACACACCGATGCCATCTCTATCGCTCTTGCTGTTATCGCCGACGCCGATAGCGCCTATTGTCATGCCCGACAAGCGCTCGATGGCGCCATCGACGACGCCCAAGAGGACCACTGCTCGGCCCTTACCGACTACAAACTCGCCCGGGATGCGCTTGTGATCGCCCTCGACAATTACAAAGCCGTAGCCAAGTGTAAGGCCCCAGAATGAAACACAGGTGGCCGATCAGGACCAACCCCTGTAATCGATAATCTCCCTGATCGCCGATCAGGGAGGGATGAACAGGGCAACTGTGGAACGCACCATAGCACCCGACCGAATCTCGCCCATGAGCGTCTCCCTGCCGCACCAGTTCCCGGGCTGTTCAAGATGACGCCAGCGGGCACCAACGCATATCACCGACGAGTTCGAGCCATCGAACCGAGGAGGCTTCACAGTCACCAGATAACAGCCTGTCTTCGTTCATCCCCGAAATCACAGGACGTTACGAGATCCATGGATGATGGCGAGAATATCGATCTGATCCGGTTTAATGTGATAGATGATGCGATATGGGCCTTCGATCATCTCCCGAATCTGGTCCAACTCGTATTCTGGGACCCGCCGCCCGGAGAGAGGAGCATGGGCGATCTGTTGGGAACGGCGGGTGAGTCGATCGACCATTCGCAAGGCGTATTCGGGTGAGTCCTTGGCGATGTACCCGTATATGGCATCGAGATGTTCTTGCGCGGTCTCTGTCCAGTGGACGTTCATTCGGGCAGTCCGTACTTTGCGCGGACTTCCTTCACGCATTTCGTGCGATTCCCACGGCTGTCTGCCAGGCCGCGCTCGATCGTCTCCCGGACGTATATCTCGTGCATCAAGTCATCCCACGTCGCACTCTTCGGCATACGGTCCACCAGTTTGTGCGCCTCTTCTTTTTGCATCACGGTTGCCATGGTCCGGCCTCCTTCGTCTCTGCAGACAACAGTCGCTCACCCTTCTCGATGTCCGCCAGCCACACCCGACCCTCGGCATCATCGATGGTTCGATAGAGGTCCGCGAAAACCTCCTGTGCCGTCATCCGGGGTGCACCCGGAATTAGCCCTGCGACCGGGTGTTTGTTCCTGAGAATCACAATCTCACCGCCCCCGTGTTCGAGCGAATCGAGCACGCGACTGAAATTGCGGCTGAACTCTGTGGCAGATAGTGTCTTCATTGAAATGACCGACAATCTGATTGAATCATACTATCTGCTTTATTCGACATCAACCGCCGCCCCGTTCCCTGTTTACCGTTCACTGTTCACTGGCTGTCTCACCCCACCCACACCTCGCTCACGCGGTCGTGCGGCGCGAGGCGCACGCTGACGCGGCTGATGCCGCGCAGCTGCAGGGCCGCTTCCACGGCCTTGAGCGCCAAGTCCGGACGATTACAGTCCTGGCTCAGGTGCGCCAGGTAGGCGACGACAAGCGACTCACCAGCGATCTCGGCGATCAGCGCCGCCGCATTCGCGTTCGACAAGTGGCCCTGCCGGCCCGAGATCCGCTGTTTGAGCCGCCAAGGGCGGTCCGCATCCTTGAGCAAGCGCTCGTCATGGTTGGCCTCTACAACCACGGCCACGCAATGTCGGAGCCGCTCGCGGATCAAGCCCGTCACCATGCCCATGTCGGTGACGACACCCACGCGGCGACCTTCGCATCCGATAATGAAACCGACCGGGTCATAGGCATCGTGGGGCACGGAAAAAGGCTCGATGGTCAGGTCACCCACCTGGAACGGGCTACCGGTGCTGAAAACCTTCCAGACCAGCGACTCGTTGACGTCACGCGCCTGCAAGCCCTCAATCGTGCCGCTGTTGGCGTAGAGTTCCACGCGTCCGCCCTTGTGGAGCGCACCCAGGCCCGACGTGTGGTCCGTGTGCTCGTGGGTCAAGCAGATAGCCCGAATCGACTCCACGGCAACGCCGATCTCGCCAAGCCGCCGGACGGTCTCCCGCCCGCTCAACCCCGCGTCGATCAGCAAGCCCGTCGTGTCCGAACCAATGTACGTACAGTTCCCCGCGCTACTGCTCCCCAGCACACACAGTCGAAAGGCCATAGCGTTTGTCCTTGAGAGCCACAGGGCCCACTCCTATAGTTGACGGTACCAAACGGGTTTCGGAACATGCCAGCGCAAAGCCTCCAGCTTTCCCAAGAACAACGCATGCACATGGTGTTGGCGCCCCAACTGCGCCAGTCCCTGGAAATGCTGCAGGCACCCGCGCTGGAACTGCGCGCCATGATCCGGGCCGAACTGGACCAGAATCCAACCCTTGAGGAGGTCTCGGCCGAGACCACGCCGATTGAAGTCGAACCGACGATCACGGGCGAGTCCGAAGACCAGAAATCGCTCGATTTCCGCAAAGAGTTCGAGATTCTAGCGCGACTGGACGACGAGTGGAAGGAGTACTTCTTTCAGGAGAAAGAGAACCGGCCCTACACGTCGGCCGATGACGAGCGCCACAACTTCCTCATCGATTCGATCACGCAGAAGGAATCGCTGCAGGAGCACCTACTGCGGCAACTGGCCATGACCGAACTGGATGCCAGCGACCGCGCCTTGGGCGAGGTTGTCGTCGGCAGCATCAGCGATGACGGTTATTTGACGACTAGTATCGAGGATCTGGCCACCACCGCTGGAGCCAACGTGGCTCACATGCAGGACATCCTCACGGTCGTCCAGGATTTCGATCCGCCCGGGGTCGGCTCCCGCGACCTGCGCGAGTGTCTGTTGTTCCAACTCGAACGCCTTGGGAAGCACGACAGTCTGCCCGCCCGGATCGTGTCGACGCATTTGGAGAAACTGGCCGCTCGTAAGCTCCAGGATATCGCGCGCATCCTGAAAGCTCCAGTCGAGGAAGTCGAGTCGGCGGCCGTCTTCATTGCCACGCTCGACCCCAAGCCGGGCCGCCCCTACAGTTCCGAAGCCTCGCCCTACGTCACGCCCGAAGTCGTGGTCAAGAAGGTGGACGGCACGTACCTGATTCTCATGAACGATGATGACCTGCCGCGCCTGCGGATCAGCAAGCATTACCGGTCCCTGATGAACGAAGCCGACACCGGCAAGGAAGTCCGCGACTACATCCAGGAGCGCGTGCGCTCCAGCGCCTTCCTGATTCGCAGCATCCACCAGCGCCAGAACACGATCTACCGGATTGCCAGCGAAATCGTAAGGGTCCAGACCGACTTCCTGGAGAATGGGGTCTCGCACCTCAGGCCATTGACCATGGCCGAGGTAGCGGGTGTTGTGGGACTTCACGAGACGACCGTGAGCCGAGCTGTGGCCGGCAAGCACATGCAAACGCCGCAAGGCGTGTATGAGATGAAGTACTTCTTCACGCCGGGGCTCCGCACCGACGATGGCAGTGTCGTGTCCAATAAGACGGTCAAGGACGCCATCGATACGCTCGTGCGTGACGAGGACCCTTCCAATCCGCTTTCCGACCAGGAAATCCTCGAAATCCTGACGAAACGTGGCATTCAAATCGCGCGTCGTACGGTCGCCAAGTACCGCATAGCCCTCAAGATCGCGCCGTCCCACATGCGGCGGCGCTACGGCTGAGGCCGCGCCGTGTCCCTCTGGTCGCCAGCCATCGAGCAACGCTTCCGCGCCAGCATAGCGCCGCTTCTGGAGCAACCCGTCACGCATGTGGCCGACCTGCCGGTTTCGGCCGAAGCCTGGCTGCTGTGGGAACTCGTGCGCGGCTCCGGGCGAACAGTGGTCTGGATCGCCGATGGGCCCCGGACCGTAGAACTCGTCTATCGTGACCTGAAGACGCTCGCGCCGCCCGACGCGCCGCCTCTCCTGCAGTTTCCCTCGTGGGAAATGCTGCCCGGCGACAAGACGGCGCGGCCCGAGGCCGAGGCCGTCGGGGCACGCCTGGAAACACTCCTCGCCGTGCCGGCGCCCGGCCCGCGACTGATCGTCACCAGCATCCAGGCGCTCATGGAGTGCACGTTGACGCCCGCCACCCTGACCGAACACACCGTGAAGCTGACGCCGGGCGACGAAATCGATCCCACTGAACTGGCCGAACGCCTGGGCCGCGCCGGTTATTCACTCGGCGCCGAGGTCATGGCCGTCGGTGACGCGGCCCTGCGCGGCGGGATCCTCGACGCCTGGCCCCTGACGAGCAAGTGGCCGTTTCGCTTCGAGTTCTTCGGCTCGACTCTCGAATCAGTCCGCACGTTCGAACCCACCGAGCAGCAGTCCGTCGCACGACTCGATACCGCGACGCTCCCGCCCGCCGCCGAATGGCCGCTCCTCAAGAGCAGCGCCGCCGCGCGCACAACGCTGGCCGCCCTTCTGCCCGATCCGCTCCTCGTCGTATGGTCGGACATCGACGCCATCCACACCCATGCCGCTGTCTACCAGTCGTCGATTCGCGACGCAAAGGCCGAACGCTTCACCTGCTTCGATACCGAAATCGAGGCCGCGTTCCACGCGCGCGAGGCCGGGCGGGCCGTTTATGTCGGAGCCCGGCCCGACACGGTTTGCCCGACCCTCGACCTCGGCCTGCAGGCTGTCGAGGCCATCCCGTCCGTCACGGCCCGGCACGGACTCCACCCAGACGTGATCGAGACGGCGCGCAGCCGCTTCCTGGCCTCGGTGGCCACGCAGGCGCGGGCTGGGCAGACCGTCGTCTTCTATCTGGACAGCACGGGCACGCAAGATCGCTTCCGCGAGCTCTACGCCGACGCGTTCCGTGATTCGCCGATCGAGACGGTAATCGCCCCCCTGTCGAGCGGTTTTACCTCATCCGCCTTCCAGCTCACGGTGATTGCCGAGCCCGATCTGTACGGCCGCAAAATCCAGCGCCGCCGCACCGCAACACGGGCCGTCGTCGCCGGCGCCCGGGTGTCGGACTGGACCGACATGGAGCCTGGCAACCTGGTCGTGCACGTCGAACACGGCGTGGGGCGCTACCTGGGCTTGCGCGAGATCACGATCAACAACCGGTTGCAGGAAGCCCTGGCCATCGAGTACGCCGAGGGCGCCCGCCTGTACGTGCCGGTGTCGCACGCCCACCTGCTGACTCGCTATGTGGGAGCAGGCCGCCGATCGGTCGAGCTGCACCAACTCGGCGGAAAGCGTTGGGCCCGCGAAAAACAAGCCGCCGAGAAGGCCGTGCAGGATCTTTCGTCGTCACTGCTCGAAATCCAGGCCGCGCGCGATTCGCAGGAAGGGTTCGCGTTCCCTACCGACGCTCCGTGGCAGCACGAACTCGAGGCGGCGTTCCCCTATCGCGAGACCGAGGATCAGGAACAGGCTATCCGTGAGGTGAAGGCCGACATGCAAGCCAACCGGCCCATGGATCGCCTGCTGTGCGGTGATGCCGGCTACGGCAAGACCGAGGTCGCGGTGCGGGCCGCCTTCAAGGCCGTCATGGCCGGCAAACAAGTGGCCGTGCTCGTGCCCACGACCGTCCTAGCCCAGCAGCATTTCCAGACGTTCAGCGAACGTATCGCGCCCTTCCCGGTCCGTATTGAAATGCTCAGCCGCTTCTGTACCGGCAGCGAATGCGACCAGGTGATCAAGGGCCTGGGAGAAGGCACGGTCGATATCGTCATCGGCACGCACTCCCTGCTCCAACCCACCATCACCTTTCGGGATCTCGGGCTCGTGATCATCGATGAGGAGCAGCGCTTCGGCGTGCTCCACAAGGAACGTTTCAAGCACCTCCGCCGCCTCGTGGACGTGCTCACGCTCACGGCCACGCCTATCCCGCGCACGCTCTACATGAGCCTGACGGGCGCCCGGGACCTGAGCACCATCCAGACGCCGCCCCAGGACCGCCAGGATGTCGAGACCATTGTCACGCCGGCCACGGACAGCGTGATTCGCGAAGCGATCCTGCGCGAGCTGAACCGCGAGGGCCAAACCTTCTACCTGCATAATCGCGTCCGCACCATCGAACGGGTCCGCGATCGGCTCCAGCAGCTTGTGCCTGAGGCCCGAATTGAGATCGGGCACGGCCAGATGTCGGCGGGCGCCTTGTCCGAGATCATGCGTGCGTTCGTGGCGGCCGAGTTTGACGTCTTGCTGTGCACGACCATCATCGAGAGCGGGCTCGATGTGCCCAATGCCAACACAATCTTGATTGACCGGGCCGACCGCTTCGGGCTGGCCGACCTCTACCAGCTACGCGGCCGGGTCGGGCGGTCCAAGCACAAGGGCTACGCCTATATGCTGCTGCCCGCCCAGGCGCACGTCGACCCAACAGCGCGCAAGCGGATCCAGGCGATCAAGCAGTATTCCGGGGCCGGGGCCGGCTTCCGCCTGGCCATGCGGGACCTTGAGATCCGCGGGGCCGGCAATCTGCTGGGTTCCGAGCAGAGCGGCCACATCGCGGCCGTTGGCTTCGGATTATACTGCCAACTCCTGCGCCGTAGCGTGGCGCAGGCCAAAGGCGAGACGCTGCCTCCCGTTATCGATGTGGACGTGACGCTCGACTTTATCAGCCTGTCGCCCTCCGACACGGGCGGGACACACGCGGCCCTGATCCCCTTCGCCTACATTGAGGACGAGCGCTTGCGCGTCAGCATGTACCGCCGAGTCGCGGAGGCGTCCTACGTGAAGGAAATCCGAAACGTTAAGCGGGCGTTCCGCGACCGGTTCGGGCCCCTGCCGGCCGAGTGCGATCGCCTGATCAAGCTCGCCGAACTACGCATCCTGGCGGCCAACCAGAATATTCAATCGGTGGAGGTCGAAGACGGCAAGGTCATGTGCAAGCGTTCCGGCGGGTACTTGATGAAAGCCGACGCCAAGTTTCCGCGCCTCAAGTCGGCCACCCCGGATGCGCGCCTGGATGAGCTGCTCGCCCTGCTCCGGCATGCCGGCTGACCCGCCAAGCCGGGGCCGCGTCGAAGGTTAGTGGCAGATATCCGCCGCTCACAAAAGCGAGTGGATAGGGAGTTTTCTGCTGTTTCGGAACGCCGAAATCCGGTAGGAAGCACGGTGTTCGCCCGTGTTCCCAGCAACCTTTTGCCGTACCACTATGAAACTGCCCTATCAAAATTCGTCGCTGCCCATTGACCGCCGAACCAGCGACCTGCTCAACCGGCTTTCAACTGAGGAAAAAATCGGCCAACTTGCCCATCCTTTAAGCTGGGAGGCGTGGGAACGACGGCCCGGCGCCATCGAGGTATCGGCCAGATTCAAACCGGTGCTGGCAGGGCATGGCGTCGGAATTCTTTATGCCGTGCTGCGAGCGGATCCTTGGACGCAACATACCCTTGAAACGGGACTCTCCCCCGCCGAAGGCGCCCAGGCCGTCAATGCCATCCAACGCTTCGCCATCGAGAACACCCGCTGGGGAATCCCACTTCTTTTCAGCGAGGAATGCGTGCAGGGATTCATGGCCCTTGGGTCCACGGTGTTCCCTACGGGCGCCTTCCTTGCGAGTACATGGAACGAGCCGCTTATTGAGCAGGTGGCCCGTGCCGTAGGCGTGGAGGCGCGTAGCGAAGGGGTGACGATCGGGCTTGGCCCGATCCTTGACCTCGCCCGCGAGCCGCGGTGGTCCCGGGTGGAGGAATCCTTCGGCGAGGACCCATATCTGGCCACGCGCATGGGCCTGGCCATGGTGCGGGGCTTGCAGGCGCCCGGCAAGGACGGACGCGGTTTCGCGGCCACGCTGAAGCATTTTGCCGCGCACGGCGAGCCCGAGGGCGGCCATAACAGCGCCCCGGCCCACGTGGGACCGCGCGAACTCCACGAAGTCCTGCTGGCCGCCTTTCGCAACGTCATCAGGGAGGGCGGCGCCCTCGGAATCATGGGATCCTACAACGAGATTGACGGCGTTCCCTGCTCAGGCAGCCGTGCTTTCCTCACCGACCTGTTGCGCCTGCAATGGGGGTTTGACGGCATCGTCATATCCGATTGCGGCTCGGTCGAGATGCTCATCGGTCACGGCGTTGCCGCCGACCTGCAGGCCGCGTGCGGGAAAGCGCTCCATGCAGGCCTGAATAGCGTAATGACCTTCCCCTACCAAATCGAGAAATTGGAGATGCTGGAAGCTGTGCGCTCGGGCAAACTCCAAATGGCCGATGTTGACGAATGCGCTCGACAGGTGCTGCAACTCAAATTCCGACTAGGTGTCTTCGAGCACCCCTACGTCGATTCACGGCCAGCAGAGATCGTCGGATGCGACGCACACCGGGACTTGTGCCGCCAGGTGACGCGTGAGGGCATCGTTCTTCTGACCAACCGCGACGGGTTCCTGCCGCTGCCGAAGGCCCTGCGAACAATCGCCGTGATCGGCCCGAATGCCGACCGGCCGGCCAACCAGTTCGGCCATTACGCCGGTCCACAGCCTCGCGAGAGCGTCTCCACCGTTCTGGACGGGATCCGTGCCGTTGCAGATCCGTCGGCGGAAATCCGCTATGCTCGCGGCTGCGGGGTTCGCGATCCTTCACGAGCTGGCTTCGCCGAGGCGGTGGCCGCGGCGAAAGACGCCGATGTGGCCGTGGTGGTGGTCGGCGGGTCGAGCGCCCGGCGCTACAGTGACGCCCACGCCGAGACCGGCGCCTCGGTCGTCTCACAAAACGCGGAAATCGAGATTGAATGCGGCGAGGGCATGGACCGCAGCGAACTGGGACTTCCCGGCGTCCAAGAGGAACTGCTGCACGAGTTGGCCGCCAGCGGAACGCCACTCGTGATCGTCTACATCGCCGGCAGGCCGTTGAACATGAACCGGGCGGCCGAACAGGCCCGGGCACTGCTTATGGCGTGGTATCCCGGCGCCGATGGAGGACGGGCCATCGCCGAGGTGCTGTTCGGAGACTACAACCCGGCCGGCCGCCTGCCCGTATCGGTACCACGCTCCGTGGGCCAGCTCCCGGTGTACTACAACCACAAGCCGACGGCGCGAAAGGATTATGTTTTCGAATCGGGGGATCCACTCTTCGGCTTCGGCTATGGACTGAGCTACACGACCTTCCGCTACGATGGCCTTGTGGTGACACCAGCCGCGATCGCACCCGATGGCGAAGCGGAAGTCGCCGTTTCGGTCACAAACACTGGAACACGAGACGGCGACGATGTCGTTCAGCTCTACGCCAGGGACCTGCTAGCATCCACCACGCGTCCCGTGCGCGAACTCAAGGGTTTCGGAAGGGTGCACCTGCGCGTCGGCGAAACCAAACGAGTCGTCCTGCGTCTGCGCGCCGCTGACCTGACCCTACTGGACGAAACGATGCAGTGGGTCGTTGAGCCCGGGCGATTCGCACTGGCCATCGGCGGCAGCCAGGAGGCAGCGCTTACCGGGTTTCTGGACGTTGTCGCGTGTTGAGCCGAGCCGTTGAGCCGGGCGCGTCGGATGGCGGAGAGGGAGGGATTCGAACCCTCGGTACCGGTTGTTACCAGTACGGCGGTTTAGCAAACCTTCCAAACAATCTGCATTCTGATCAATAATAACAATGCTTTCATTCATTTTGCTGTTTTCTATTGTGCCAAGAGTGTGCCAAGAGTAACTTGCCCCCAAAGCACACAAGTGCACGCATGCGCACGATGCGGGAGGGCAACATGAAACGCAAGGCCGAAGAAACAAGATGGACGGAAGCCGGCTTCGTAATCCGCCGGGTAAGCAAGGGCAAGCCGTATCAGGTTGACGAAGGCACTCATAACGGCAAGCGGACCCGCAAACGATTCGCCACCCTGGGCGAGGCCCGAACCCACTGCAACCGTCTTCTGACGGAGATCATGAACAAGGGCACCGCCGCCCGTGACCTTTCTGATCGGGACAGGATGGACGCAGGGGAGGCCCGTCGCCTGCTCGGAAAGACACCCATTCTTGACGCCGTCCAATTCTACCTGCAGCACCATTCTGCTGGTGCCGCCGGGGGAATCGTCGTTGACGACCTGATCGCGGAGTATCTGAAAGCCCCCGGCCGCCGAGGCAGGAAGTCAATTGCCCGCCGGGAACGCACCGTCAAGGCGGCACGTAACCGGCTGGCCGCTTTCGCTGCGACTTTTGGGGAACGAAAGGCAGCGGAGATTACCCGGCAGGATGTGGAGGACTGGCTCACGGCTGGCGGGTGGACAGGGTTGAACGCGCGAAACTACCTTGCAAACGCCCGTGCGCTGTTCGCGTTCGCTGTGCGGAGGGAGTGGCAAGCCATGAACCCCGCCGAAAAGGTCGAACTGCCCGCTGATCCCGAAAGCAAGACACCACCTATCATGCCCCCGGCTCACGTCCGTGCATTACTGACCGCCGCCGTGAAACACGACCCTGCCCTTGTACCCCGCCTAGCAATCGCTTTCTTTGCCGGTGTACGGGCTGCGGAACTCGATCGGCTTGACTGGTCCGCCGTGGACCTTTCCGCCGACACAATCACTATTGAACCGGCAGTTGCGAAGATGCGGCGCCAACGTCACGTCACGGTCATGGCGAACCTGCACGAATGGCTGTTGCAGTACCGTGAGGACGCCGGGCCGGTCTGGGCTCTTTCCGACGTATCCTTTCACCACCGGGCGGCCGAGGTGGCGCGCAAAGCCAACGTTGAGGTCCCGAGCAATGCCGGACGCCACGCGTTCGCGTCCTATCACTTGGCGCAGTCCGAAGACGCCGGCAAAACGGCGCTTCAATTGGGGCACGCCCGGCCGGACTTGCTACTGACCGTGTATCGCAATATCCGGACAAGCGACGGTCGCGCCATCACGAAGGAAACAGCGAAAACCTATTTCGACATCCGGCCTGATAAGCCAACAGACGCCAAACATGCTCTGTTGACCGTCAAGGCCGTTGGGGAGTCCCAGCCGTTATAGAAACTGGCCGGTTGGCCGCAACTGCTTGACGGCACCGGAGGGCCGCTGAACGCCCGGCAATGCCGGCAGGCACCTCGCCTCAATGCCGACGGATGGACCGGCGGTCATGGAATCGCCACTGAGTGGCGGGATGGGCTGGTGAGCATCGGAGGCCGGAACGGTGTTCTCGATTCGGAAGTCCGATCCCGTGCCCGCGCGTTCTGGGTCCTCTTTCCGTGGATCATCCTTGCAAAGTGTACCTGTCTTTGGCAAAGAGCCTGCATCTCGGTCCCCTCCACGACCGTCGAGAGCCCCCCTCTCTTGGCTACCCCCTGTGTTGCGGGACCGAGACCTTTTCCACTGGCGGCGCTATTTGTTGAATGGCGCGCCCTGACCCCTGCTGGCCGATCAGCCAGTCGATGTACACGATGAGGGCAGTGGCGTCCTCCTCGATTTCAGGAAGAAGAATCCAACTATCCCGAATGTTGAGACGGGTGACCCCCACGCGGGCAAGTGCAGACCGAAGCTTTTCGACACCATGACCAGGCCCAGAAACAGCACGGAGTACATGGCCCCATTCTTAAGATAGACGTACCTTCTAATCCGCTCAACATTGGCGACGGTTAGCTGCCGCACGATCAGCGCCCCTAGTCCGTTGCCCAACAGGATCAAAGGCACAGACAGCGTAAACGCGAATGCACCCAGCACCCCGTCCACGGAGAAAGTCGTGTCGATGACCTCCAAGTATAGAATCTTGCTCCAGTCTGAGAGCCGATTGTGCATCAAGTTTTTTTCGGCCCGGGCAGCCTGTTCCCGAAAGCCGTGCGTGATGAAGAAAGCCGTCGAACCCACCACTGCGCCGAACGCTATCAACGGGCCTCTTCGCAGTGCAAACCATACAAAGATGGCGAGCAGGACCGAGACGACTGCGAAAAACCAGCCACCGTGCCTCTGGAAAAATGCCTCGCCGACAAGTCCGTATGTCTTGGGCTCCAAGAAAAGCCAGTGGAGGAACAGGAAGACCAGGAACGTTCCGCCGCCGATCAGGAGCACCGGTGCGGACTTTTCGATGGCTGCTGCTATGGAGGCGTCGCCGCTAAACGTTGCCGTCAGCGCATCGATTGGCCCCAGTGTAGGCACTGTAGCCCAGACAATCAGCCATGGCAGCAGCCCGCGGACGAGAAAGATGGCGAACAGAAGCCCCCACACGCGGAACCATCGTCTCGCCCAAGGTTGCATCGTAGACAACACTTGAGCGTTGATGATTGCATTGTCAATGCTGGTGATCGTCTCGAACAGTCCCAGCCCCATAACAATCAGAACGAGGGGAAAAATATTCATGCTTCCCATCTTGTTGCCGAATATCCTGATCCCGATAATCCCGAGAAAGTCGACAGTTTTGCCCGTCATCCACATTACTTGCTGTGGATCCTGCTACCTACCAGCCGGTTACCCACGACAAACACCCGATATAGTCGAAAGGGTAGGCTTTGTCATCTGGTGTTTCATTCTCTCTGTTTCTCCCCTCTTTCCAAACATTTCCCATGATGTCCGAGCAACGTCCGGAGATCCATCGCCGGTTTGGCCTTCAGCCAGTTCACCCGGGCCACGACATCCGACTCCCTGATGCCGGCGAACGGACAATCCCGCGAGGACCTTCGCACCGGGCATTCGAATAGCAGCGGCACACACCGGGTTTTCAACTCAACCATCTCGTCGTCAATGGCAATCATGTCCGCCGCCTCTCTGTCTCGGTTTGATTTCCTCATGATTTGACATGACGGGTTCGTCGGCACATTCTTTCAGGGACCAGCCACGCGGAAAGAAACAGGGCCGGGAATCGTCTATGTACCTCGGAGAGAAAGATGCCGCTGAGGACAGCGGCTACTGCAAATGGAGAGGGTACAACGCATGAGGAAGCGACTGACAATGGCGATTCTGGCATTGGCTGGGGTTATGACCGGTTGCATTCAGTACCCCATGGGACTGTCGGCAGACCAGTGGAACGCGCTCCCACCCGCCCAGCAGGCGGACTATCAAGCCCGCCAGTATCAGATCAATGAGGACCGGCAACGTCAGGCCGATGCTTTGCGAGCCGAACAGGCGCACGCAGCCGCGCAGGCGGCGGAAACCGAACGCCTCCGGATTGCGGCCGTCTATGCCGCCGCCCAGTATGGCGACATCATCACCGTCAGCATCCGGGGTGGGATGCTCTCCTGGGGCGGGAAGAATTACCCGTGCGAGCCGGTTGGGTTCGATATCGTGCGGGGTGAGGCCAAGGACATCGAGTTCCGGGGATCGGTCATCCAGAACGGCATGGCCAAGGCTTTGGTCACTCGGTGCCGCGTCAGACTCAGTGACGATGCCAGCACCTTCTATTTCAACGATTCTTCCGCGCGCCGCTTCGTGCTGACGAATGATGGCTCCTGGGAACAGGGCACGGCCCAGCGATTGGGAGGACAGGGCATCAACAATGACCTGGGCGTCAATATGGCCAACATGATCATTACTCTCCGTTTCAAAACCATGGGGCCGGCGCCGCAACGTGTCATCATCGAACATCGCAACGGCAATCGGTATCCCTGACGACAACGGACTCATGAACTTCGCCACATTCCAGGGGACCGAAGGCGGGCGAAAGTCGCCAGCCCGGCGTGCCGAGAATCAGGATCGTGTTCTATGCCGGACTCTGCCGGTGGGCGACGTGTCCGGAGTCCTGCTGGCAATAGCGGACGGCATCACACAATGCCCGAATGGAGGGAGTGTGGCCCATTGGCTGGTGGCGAAGCACCTGAAAGACGATGCCATTGACTTGCCGGTGGGGCGAAAGCCTGCGGTGTCTCTGCAAGGCTATCTGGAACGTCTGTATGGCGAGTTCAAGGCAGAGTTCGCGATGCCGGAATACGAGGGCATGCTCAACAGCGGGGCTTCACTCTCCGTCGTGTTGTTGCATGACCAGGTGGCGGATTGTCTGTGGGCGGGGGATTCGCCGATCTACCATTCGCGCAAGGTTCGAAAGGATTACGAAACGCAGTTGTTGACCCGCCCCGACCATGAACGGAGCGGGCAGTTGAATAATTGCTTTGGCGCCCATGCCGCTTTCACCCTCCATCATTGCCGCGTGCAACTGGCGGTTGATGATATCATGACCGTGACCAGTGATGGCATCCTTGTCGACGATTACACGCTGGGGCGCATCTATGGGGCCAAGGGTTTCGGCAGCGCGGCCATCCAGGAAATGTTCCGGATATCCCGGCGCGCCCCGTTCTGGGACGATCTCAGTGTCGCGGCCGGCAAGGCCTCCGCGTGATGGACGACTGATGGACGACTGCGCGAGGTATTCCTTTTCAGAAATTCCTGCGACCTGTACAGTCGGGAAGTGCTGAATTACGCGTACGGAGTGCATAATGTCTGAGGATCAACTGTCGCAATACCTGGCCAGTCTTCGTTTTGATGGCGACTTTGCGGACGCCGCTACGTTGCTTGGGCAGTATGGCGCCGCTGAGACCATCGCCGCCTTGGAGCGGGAGCACCGGCTTCACGGCAAGCGGCCCTGGGATGAGTGCCTGGCTGCGGCAATCCCGCTTTCGCCCGCGCTTACGCCGGGTATTCACGCGTTGGTGTCGGACGCCTGCGCGAGGCTCGGTCTGACCTGTTCGATCCGTATCTTCACCATGCCAGGGCCACAGATCAACGCCTACGCATTTCTTGACCGGGATGTGGAGCAGCCCGGCCTGTCACTATGCCTGACCTCTTGCGCGTTGGAGCATCTATCTGATCCGGAGATTCTGTTCCTCGTTGGCCATGAATTGGGCCACATTGTCTATGAGCATGATCGGCTTAACATCCTCTGTCACACCGCAGACAACACGCCCGCTTCCACGGTTTTGCCGTTCAGGGGCGAGTGGATCTTCTTGCGTTGGCGACAGAAGGCGGAAATCAGCGCCGATAGAATCGGCTGGCTTTTGGCCGGTCATTTTGAAGCCGGCGCCGGCGCCATCATCAAGGCGGCCACCGGGCTGACCGACAAGAGTCTGTCCCTGACTGCCGCTGCCATTCAGTCCTTTCTAAAAGAAGATGCCCCACGACCTTGTGTCGGGGACTTGAACCGCCAGGGCGCCCCCCTTCTTTCCGCGCGACTACGCGCTCTTCGGGTCCTGGTCGATTCCGCCCCGTCAAAGGTTCATTACGTCAGCAAGCGGCCGGCGTGGATTCGAAAGGTTGACAAAGAGGCCGCCAGCATCCTGGGCTCCTTGTCGCGGCATCCAGACTCTGCCGTGGGATTGGCCTGCATGAACCTGATCGCCGATGCCGGCGTGCAACTGATCCAACGAGACCATGAAGCGGCCGTTGACGAAATCAAGAAAGTGCTCCACATCCTCCACGACAACTTCACCGACGAACCTGACCAGGTCATCTGCCTGGACCCGACCAGGCGTGTGAACCGGTTGAACGCAGCGATACGGGTACTCAAGCGGGCCGCCACTTCAACGGAAAAGCAGGAAGTTCTGTCCCGACTGGCCGACATTGCGATTGCTGACGGGCCTTTCCGCGAGGCAGAAGCCAGAGTCGTCCTGGATGTAGCCACAGCGCTGAGGATTCCCCAGCAAGAGACCTACGCCATCATCGTCGGGTGCATCCAGGCATCGGGCAAGGATGTCGACCCCGGCATACAGTCACTGGCCGATAAATTGGGCTCGCCCGCGGCAGGAATGGCGGCCCGCAGTGGTTCGAGGCCGTAGCAGTTTAGGCTGCAGGCTGTAGGGAAATGCGCAAGAACGCGGCGGGGCCTGCGGGAAGGAAGTTGGACCGTGCTTCCATCCTTCGCCGAGGCTACGGCGGGTAGGCAAGCCGGGCCGAAAACAAAGCGGCGTCTTGCCGCCGCACTCCAAAAGGCTACCGTTTCTTCAGTTTCGCCCGTTCATCCTGCGCCATCCTGACGATCGCGGCTATCCGGGCTGCATTGGCTTTGCTCATGCCCCCACCCTTGGCACCCTGATCGGGCCGATAAAGTCCCGAGTCTGCGGCCGTCCTCAACTGCGGACGGTTTCCCCGCGCCTGGATCCGGGTCTGCAACTGAGCCAACCCCTCCGCAAAGGATGAAAAAGGCAACGGCGGGACGCCTGAGGATATTGCCGGTGTTTCGGGGCGATACCCCTCCTGATGCGCGTCAAGGATGTCGCCCAGGCTCTGTTCAGCAGCGACAAGGACAGACTCCTCCTGCTTTGTCAATTTCTGTCCCTTCGCCCGGCGCTCCAGAAGTGTTGTGACCCGATCCAGCATGGCGCACGCGCCGGAACCGGCCATTTCACGATACAACACGTCTGTTATCTTCTTTTTCATTCTTCATCACTTCCGAAGAACACGGGAGCTACACTTCTCCAGACGGCCTTCACTGCGCAATTCTTTCACTATTTTGAAGAAAGCCTGCTGCGCCTGCCATAGAAGGACATCCAGTTTGTCGCGTTTTGTCACACCCCACCGCGCGGCGATTTCCACCACGCTGAGGCCACTGACAAAATGCTCATTCAGAATGAGTTTCTGGCGGGGGTTACGCACACGTTCGAGGCATTCCATGGCCAGTTCACGGGCTATCTTCCTGTCCAGTTCCTGCCTTGGGTTGGGGAGACGGGTTGGCAGGACAGCAGCGACCGACAGTCCCGACTGCTCACTCGGAACATCCAGCGGGATCTCCCGTTTTCGACGGCGTCCTTCCTTCGCTAGCCAATCGTTGACCTTGTTACGCGTGACGGTGCGCGCCCAGGTATCGAACGAAGATCGGCCCGCGTACTTGCTGATATTGGCCAGGATATGGACCGCTAGGAGCGACGTCAGGTCTTCAATGTCCTGCGGCGTGAGCCGGGAGAATGACATCGCGATCCATCTGGGAACGACGCCCAAGAGATACTCCGCCAGATCTTCCTCTGCGCCGGGATCCGCGGCCTGGCAGCGCTTTGCGAGATCATCGGTTTCTTTTGACATCGTGCCTGGGCCTCTTCGAGACTTGGTGCATTGAAACACCGACAATCCGGGAAAGCAAAGCCAATCCACTACGACAAGTCCACCCTGCGTACTCCAAGCGAACACCAAGGCAGGCGCGGCTACAGTGCAAGTCCGTCCATCCCCGCCATTGCGCAATTTGCCATCCAGGGACATGAAAGAAACTGACCCGTGGGTCGTCTCTCAATGCATACGCCAAAATGATATGGATGCGTCGCCCCTGTCAACCATCAGGCTTGACCACGCGGACTCGGCCAGTCAGGATCAAGACATCACAGAAGTTGGTTCGCCACGACTCATGAACTCAACGCCGCTAACTGTTGGCATCCCTTACCGTGATGAGGGGCAAGACCTGGACCTTCTCTTCAAAGGGCTGGCATCGGCCCTTAGCCACATCCCCGCGACGGTTCCGCGTGAGATCATCATTGCTGTGAACGGCAGTCCTGCCGGTTGTGAACGCCGGATCGAGAAGCAACTCAACGGATCTGATCTGATCAAGCACAATCCGCGCGTGATTTCCTCCCGCCCAGGAAAGTTGGAAGCACTGCGGTCCATTGCCGCGGCACGGACGCTTAAGGGTTTTGTGGCCTTTGTGGATTCCGATGTCGTACTGGACCCCCACACACTCTCATTTCTTCATAACAGGCTGGAAGCAACCCCATCCTGCATGATTGCGTATTGCCAGCCGGTACCGGTTTTTCCGCCCGTCTTGAATCGAGTGCATCGCCTGCTTCGGGTCCATTACTCCCTGCGGGACAAGGTGTACAAACGGCCCTACTTCCATGGCCGGGCATTCGCGCTGCGGGAGTGGTTCCTTGATGAAAGGCTTCCTCCACCCAGACGATGTGCATCAGCGGCCCTCGTAAAACGCCTCAAATTGGACGCGGGACCTCTGGTCGACGATATGATTATGAGTTGGCTGGCGCTGGATGTCTGGGGACCTGATTGTATTCACGAGGAACGGCTGGCCAACGTGTATTTTGACCCACCCGACACACTGCGTCCCAACGCCAAGCCGGAAGTGTAGCTGGGATGGCGGGATGAAGATGCGGGATAGCGGATCTTCTTCGGTGGATTTTCTTGGCTCTGCCTGATTCACAATGAGACATGTTCTTCCCCTGTTGATTGGCGTTTCGGGCTGATTCGGGTGGCGTTCTACGAGGGGGCCCGGATGATGGGCGGATGAGCCGTCCCGTTGCGCATAAGTGTCTTCACTGCAATAAGTTCTTCCTGCCTGACTGCCGGAATGTTTTCCACCTGAATGTACGGCATCAGAAGTACTGTTCCGAGAAGGCCTGCCAGGTGGCGAGCCACAGGGCGGCCCAGAAGAAATTGCGGGCGTCACCGAAGGGACCCAAGCCGGAAGACGAAGTGGAGCGGGTTCGGAAGTGGCGGGCGAAACGCCGGGAGCAGGTCCAAGCGGAGGTGGCTGTGTTACGTGATGACTGCCACTCGGAAGTTGTTGATAGACAGGATGATAGCAGGGGTATGGTTGTGTTACGTGATGACTGCCTGGATCACAATCCGTTGATTATTGGCCTGATTTCGCAGATTTCGGGGGTGGTACGTGATGACATTGAGCCGGTTCTGAGATCGCTTCACAGTCGCGGGCAAATGATTCTGGGGAAAGGCCCTGGGATCGTGAACCGAAACTGAAAGGAGCGAGAGGAATGCCGGTGGAAAAGCGGGTGTTGTGGGCGGAACGGGTGAGGCGGGTGCCGGAGCATTTCAGTTGGGTGGATCACCGACTGGTGCGCGAGGGGCACATGCGCCAGTGCCAAGCGGAGGCGTGGGCGTTGTACCTGTTTTTGGTGACGGTGGGCGATGCGGAAGGGCTGTCGTATTACTCGGATCGCAGTCTGTGTCGGGCGTTGACGCTTTCGGAGGCGGAACTGGCGCGTAGCCGGAACCGACTGGTGGGGGCGGATCTGGTGGCGTGGCAGGCGCCGCTGTACCAGGTGTTGTCGGTGCCGGAAAGGAGGCCGGCATGATCGACTACACGACCTACCGGCGGCTTCACGAGTTGAGCAAGAGGGACCACCTGACGCCGGTGCAGATCGGCATCGAACTGGCGCTGGACGAGCGCACGGTGCGGTTCTGGCTGGATGAGGAGAGTTACCGGCCGCGTCAGGGCATCAAGCGGGAGAGCAAGCTGGATGGGTACAGGAAGGACATTGCGCGGTGGCTGGATCAGCATCCGTACACGGCGAAGCAGGTATTGCGCCGGCTTCGGGAAAGTGGCTACACGGGCGGGTACAGTATCCTCAAGGAGTACATCCGTTCGATCCGTCCGGCGAAGGTCCAGCCCTACCTGACGCTGGGGTTCGCGCCGGGAGAGTGCGCCCAAGTTGACTGGGGTAATGCGGGCAGTCTGGCGGTGGGCAACACACGGCGGCGCATGAGCTTCTTCGTAATGGTGCTGTGCTACAGCCGAAAACTCTATGTGGAGTTCACGCTGTCCGAAACGATGGAGCAGTTCCTCTCCTGCCACCAGAACGCCTTCGGGTTCTTTGGCGGCGTGCCCGGCGCGGTGATGATCGACAATCTAAAAACAGCGGTGTTGTCGCACGCTTACGGCCAGCGGGCGGCGTACCATCCGCGCTACGAGGACTTCGCGAAACATTATGGCTTCGAACCGAAAGCGTGCGGGGTGCGCAAGCCCAACGAGAAGGGCCGGGTTGAGAACGCGGTGGGGTATGTGAAAAAGAGCCTGCTGGCCGGACTGGAGTTGCACAGTCTCTCCGCCGTCCAGACCGAGGCTAATCGGTGGCGGGACGAAGTGGCCAACCGGCGGGAACACGGCACCACGCACAAGACGCCCGATGAGTTGTTCACGGAGGAGACGTTGCGCCCCCTGCCGGCGGCGGGACCTTATGATGTAGGGGTGCCACGCGAGACGATGGTGAACTGCCAGTACCGGGTGGTGTTCGACACCAACCGCTACTCGGTGCCTTCGAAGTATGCGGGCAACCGGGTGACGCTGCGGGTCTATCCCGAGCGACTGGCCCTCTACCATAACAACCTGCTGATCGCCTCGCCGTTGCGCTCCTATGGGCGTTACCAGGACATCCTCGATCCCGAGCATGACCGGGAACTCGTCCAACAGCGGCGCGGGGCCAGGGATCAGGCGATGTGGCAACGCTATCTCCAGTTGAGTGGAAGGGCTGAGGCGTTCTTCCTCCAGATGCAGGAACGGCGCCCCAACCCCCGGATGCATCTGCGCAAGATCGTGGCCCTGTCCGAGATCTACGGCGTGGACGCCGTACGCCGGGCGATGGACGACGCCTTCGAGTTGCAGGTCTTCGGCAGCGACTATATCGCCAATATCCTGGAACAACGGCAACGGTTCAAACAACAGGAGCCCGGGGTCCTGCATGTGCCGCGCGCCGGCGATCTCCTGGACCTTGAACTGCCCCCCGCCGACCTCTCGATCTACGAAGGAGGTGCGGCGTGAAACTCCCCGAACTGCTTGCCGACCTGCGTCTGACCTGGAGCGCGGAAAACCACGAGGAACTCGCCTCCGAGGCCGCCCGAAAGGCATGGACCCACCACCAGTTCCTTGAACGCCTGATGGAAGGCGAATGGAACCGGCTTCATGGCAACCGCGTGCAGCGGCACCTTAAAAAGGCACGCTTCCCGGTCATCAAGAGCCTCGACCAGTTCGACTGGAACTGGCCCAGGAAGATCAACCGTCCCCAGGTCCAGGACCTGTTCCGGTTGGGCTTCCTGAAGGACAAAGGCAATGTCCTTTTCGTGGGCGGAGTCGGGTTGGGAAAAACCCACCTGGCCACCGCCCTGGCCTATGAAGCCTGCCAGCAGGATCACTCCGTGCTCTTCACCACGGCGGTGGACATCGTCAACACCCTGGCGGCGGCCCAGGCGACGGATCGGCTCAAGATGCAACTCAAACGCTACACACACCCCGAGATCCTTGTCGTGGACGAGTTAGGCTTCTTGCCTATCGACAAGCTCGGCGCCGACCTGCTCTTCCAGGTCTTCAGCCACCGCTATGAACGTGGCTCCACCATCATCACCACCAACAAACCCTTCAAGAACTGGCCCGACATCTTCAATGGCGATGTCACCATGACCGCTGCCGTTCTCGATCGCGTGCTCCACCACGCCCAGGCCGTCAGCATTGAGGGACCGTCCTATCGTATGCGTGAAAGAAAGCAAGACTGACCAACCCGGATGCCGGGCTCCGCACGCGGGCCCGGCGTCTTCCGCATGTTCATCCCGCCACTCCAGCTACATGTTCGCACCGGCGCT
>CAITUY010000084.1 GCA_903895695.1 uncultured bacterium | reverse complement strand
TAGGGCCAAAAAAACCGAAATCAAGGCCTATTTCATCTTTCTTCCCGAAACACCTGTTACAAAATCAAGTCACACCCGTATGAGGCGTGATGGGTGGCGGCCTGCTGGCGGGCTTCGTCGAGGTCGTGCGAGAGTGTCTCGATGCGCTGCGCGAGGCGTTGGTGCTCGGTCGCGGCACTCGCCTGGGCATCGGCCATTTCCTGGGTGCGGTCGGCAAGCTGGGCCTGGACCGTCTCGATTTCGCGCTGGGCAGTCTCGGTGGCCTCGGCCTTTTCGCGCCGCAGGGCCTCGAGCGTCTTCTGGAACTTGGCGGCATCGCTGCGGGCCTGGGTAAGTTCGCCTTCGAGGCGGCGTTCGGCCTCGGCATGAGCGCGACCGTCGGCGTCGAGCGCTGCGTTGGACGCCTTGAGGGTGTCGGCGAGGCCACGGACTTCGTCCAGGTTTCGGTCAAGTGCCGCGATGTGCTCGGTCAGCCGGTGCTGTTCGGCGGCCGCACTCGCCTGGGCATCGGCCATTTCCTGGGTGCGGTCGGCAAGTTGGGCCTGCACCGTTTCGATCTCGCGCTGGGCAGTTTCGGCGGCCTCGGCCTTTTCGCGCCGCAGGGCCTCGAGCGTCTTCTGGAGCTTGGCGGCATCGCTGCGGGCCTGGGTAAGTTCGCCTTCGAGGCGGCGTTCGGCCTCGGCATGAGCGCGACCGTCGGCGTCGAGCGCTGCGTTGGACGCCTTGAGGGACTCGGCGAGGTCGCGGACTTCGTCCAGGTTTCGGCCAAGCGCCGCGATGTGTTCGGTCAGCCGTTGATGCTCGGTAGCGGCACTCGCCTGGGCATCGGCCATTTCCTGGGTGCGGTTGGCCAGTTCGGCCTGTACGGCGTCGATCTTGCGCTGCGCCGTTTCGGTGGCCTCGGCCTTTTCACGCCGCAGGGCCTCGAGCGTCTTCTGGAGGTTGGCGGCATCGCCGCGGGCTTGGGCGAGTTCGCCTTCGAGGCGGCGTTCGGCCTCGGCATGAGCGCGGCCGTCGGCGTCGAGCGCGGCGTTGGACGCCTTGAGGGACTCGGCGAGGCCCCGGACTTCGTCCAGGTTTCGGTTAAGCGCCGCAATGTGCTCGGTCAGTCGTTGATGCTCGGCAGCGGCACTCGCCTGGGCATCGGCTATTTCCTGGGTGCGGTTGGCCAGTTCGGCCTGTACAGCGTCGATCTTGCGTTGCGCCGTCTCGGTGGCTTTGACGTTCTCAAGGCGCAAGGCATCAAGGTTCGCACGGAGCCGGGCGGCCTCGGCGTTGGCTTGGTCCAGATTTTGCGCCAGTTCGCTGCCGGACTTCGCGTGCGTCTGGCGCTCATCGTCGAGGGCGGACTGGATGGCCGCCAGCTCGGCCGCGGCACGGCCGAGAGATGCTGTCTTCTCGTCGAGGTCGCTTGTCAGGCGGGCTGCTGCTGCTTTCGCCTTGCTCACCGCTTGGGCGTGTGCGGCTTGGTTGACTTCGGCCTGTTTGCGGGCTGCGGTGAGGTCACGGGTGAGCGCCTGGATACGGTCGCTCTGTTTCTGCTGATCGACGGTGGCTTTAGCTTGGGCGGCGGCCAGTTCCCGGGTGCGGGCTGCCAGATTCAGCTGCAACGCCTTGGCGTCGCGTTGAGTAGTCGCAGTTGCCTCGGTCTGTTCGCGACGCAGCGCCTCGAGAGCGGCTTGCAACTGCGTGGCCTTAGCTTGGGCCTGCTCAAGTTCCACGGTCAACGCTCGTTGCGTTTCGGCCTGAGCCTGGCGTTCCAATTCTCTTCCGGCACGGGTCGCATCCTGTTCGGCCGACAGGCGTTGCAGTTCGGTTGAGCGGGCCTTGATTTCCTCCTCGAAGCGGGCGACACGCGCTGCGTGCTCACGTCCGGCGGCCTCGGCTGCCGCCTTGAAATTCGCCTCGCGTTCGCGGGCCTCGGCGAGTTCGCGGATAGCGGCGTCGAGCCGTGCGGCCAGTTGGCCGCCCTTTTCGTCGTGGGCGCGTCGCAGGTCGGCAAGTTCCTGCTCGCGTGCGGACAGCCTCGATTCAAGGGCTTCTTGGGTACGGCGCGCGGCTGCTTCCGCCTGGGCCTTCTCGCGGCGCAGGGCTTCCGCGTCGGCGGCGTTCTGCGCCAGGGTGGATCTCGCGGCCTCCTGGGTGCGTTGGGCGTCGGCGGCTTCGGCGAGGCGATTCTGTCGTTCGACTTCAAGCCCGCGTCGTACGGTTTCAAGTTCGCCTTGAATCTTCTGGGCAAGGGCGGTGCGCTCGTCCAAGTCGCTCCGGAGGGCGTTGACGACGTCCCTGGCCTCATCGACCGTGGCGTTATGGGTGGCCTGTGTGGCGACCAGTTCGCGGCGGACGGCCGCAAGGTCGCGGCCCGCCTCGTCCTTCTGGCGGCGTTCGGCCTCGAGCTGAGTCGTTTCTTCCCGGGTTGCGGCGATGGCTTCATCGAGCTTCCCTTGCAGGCGCTCGATTTCCGCGCGGGCCACATCGGTGATTTCGGATTTTTCGGCGCGCAGCGAATCGACGAGAGTTGTCAACTCAGCGACCGTGCCCCGTGCAGCGGCCAACTCCTTGGTGCCGGCGGTCGCGCCCGACTCTTGGCGTCGGCGTTCCGCGGCGAGTTGTTCCTGGGCGGCGGAGAGTGCGACTCGCGCCTGAGTCAACTCGGCGGCGCGGGTGGCGGCGTCGCGCTGGGCGGCTTCACCCGCCGTCCCCAGAGTCGTCGCCCGGTCTTGAGCCTGCTGCAGTTCGTGGCGCAGTGATTCGACCGTGCCGGTCAGGTCGGCCAGTTGGCGTTTCAGCTCGGTCTCGCGCTTGCCGGCGTCAGGCGACCGTGAGGGGGCGTGCTTCCCTTCGGCCCGAGCCTTTTCCAGCGCGGCGCGGGCTTCGGCCAAGTCAGACTCGAGCGCCTGGCGAACGCGGAGTGATTCCTGCGCTTCGGCCTGCTGGCGCTTCCGGAGTTCGTTCCGCTCGCCCAGCAACTCCGAGAGCTGATACTTCAAGCCATCCAACGCGTTACGCGAATCCTCGAGGGCGGTAGTCAATTCGTCCTGCTTGCGACGATTGGAGCTCAACGCCTCTTCGTACGAGGTCCTGGCTTTCGCGAGCTGGCGTTCGAGGTCGGCCAGGCGGGGGTGGGCGCCCGTAGCCGCTTCCTTGAGCGTCTTGTTCTCGGCTTCGAGTTCGGCCAGGCGCGAAGTCTGCGCGTGTCCCTCCGCGTGCGTCTTGGGCTTCTCGGCGTCGAGCATCCCCTGGAGGCGCACGGAAAGGTCCAGATTGTGCCTCGATTCGGCGGCCAGGCGGTTCATGGCCTGCGTAAGCCGTTCGCGCTCGCGGGCGAACTCGGCTTCCTGGGCGCGCAACCGTTCATCGACCGTGCCCGATTGGGGCGCCTGCTGCCTGGCCCGGACCAGTAGCTGCTGCATCTCGGCCTGACGCGTCTGGGCGGCGGCGAATTCCGCCTTAAGGGCCTGATTTTGCTTTTCCAGCTCGGCCGTGCGGGCAGTCTGGCCCGGGGCTTCGGGCGCGGTCTTGGCCTGTTCCTTCTCGAGCTCCCGTTGGAGTCGCGTGGCGAGTTCGGCGTTATGTTGGGATTCACCGAGTAGCTTGGCGGCGGCCTGTTTGAGCCGTTCGCGCTCGCGGGCGAACTCCGCTTCCTGTGCGCGCAGGCGCTCTTCCACGGCGGCGGGCCCGGGCGCCTGTTTTTGGGCTTTGGCGAGTTGCTGCTGCAGTTCAGCCTGACAGGTTTCGGCGGCTTCGGCTTCGGCTTTGAGGGCTTTGATCTGCTTTTCAAGCTCGGCTACGCGGGGAGCTGGGACAGGAGATTCGGGCTTGGGCTTGGCCTGTTCCGCTTCAAGTTGTTCCTGGGCGCGCAGCGCGCGTTCGGCATTCTGCTGCGAGTCGGCCGTCAGGCGGGCCATGGCCTGCTTGAGCTGTTCGCGCTCGCGTGAGAACTCGGCTTCGCGCGCCTCCAGTCGCGCGCCGACCTTGCCGGCCTGGGCTTCCTGTTGTGCGGCGCGGGCGCGCATCTCTTGCAGCTCGGTCGCCAGGCGGGCCATCTGGCCCTGCAGTTCCTCGTCGCGTTGAATGGTTTGCTGCAGGCGCGACTGGCTGTCCTGGGCGCTGGCCGCAGACGTGCTGATGGCCTGGCGGGCCGCGGCGATTTCGGCCTGGAGCGCCCCAGCCCGGTCAGCCGACTCCCGCTGCGCGGCCTCCAGCTTGCGGGTTTGCTCGGCGTGGGCTGCGGCAAGGCGTTGGCATTCCTCGCGCAGCTTCTGGCTTTCGGACTCAAGTCTGCCGGCCTCGGCCGCCCGTGTCTCGTTGCTTGCGAGGCGGCGACGCAGTGCCTCAAGCTCGGATTCCGCTGCTTTGCGACTCTCTTCGGCATCGCGGCTTGTTTTCTCCAGGGCGGCTTCGGCGGCGGCGAGGCGGCTCCGGGCTTGGGTACCGGCTTGAGCTGCTTCCGTCGCCTGATCAGTCAACTCCTGGCGGGCCTTGGCGTCCGACTCGGCGCGTTTCTGATCCGCCTCGCGTTGTTCTGCCAGTTGCCGTTCGACCGCCGTTGCGCGCTCCCCGGCTTCGGCAAGTCCGCGGCGCAGCGACTCCTCGGCCGAGGCGAGACTACGCGCGAGATCGGCGGCGGCGGCTTCACGGTCGCGCAGGACCTGTTCGAGTTCGGTCAGGCGTCGCTCCAAGGTGGCTTTCTCATCGGCCAGGGCCGGGAGTTGCCGGGCGACCTCCTGCACGCGTTCATGGCCCTGCTGCAACTCGACGGTGTGTTCCCGTTTGGCCGCTGCCAGGGTAGCCGTGGCGTAGGAGGCGGCAGCCTCGGCCTGTTTACGGGCCCGCTCCTGGCTTGCGAGTTGTTCGCGTAAGGCTTGCTCGCGGCTCAGTGCCTGGGTGCGGACCTGATTGTGGACGGCCGTGACGTCGTTGAGCTTCCGTTCGAGTGCGAGGGTCGCGGCCTGCGTCCGCTCCAGCTCGGCGCGCGCCTTGTCGAGGTCGGCCGCCAGACGGGTGGCGGCCTCAGCCTCAGCTGTGCGGGACTGAAGCGCGGCGCGATCACGTTCGAGATCGGTGAGACGGGTTTCGAGGCGGGTCTTATCTTCCTGGCGGGCCAGGCGTTCGCGCTCTAGTTCGGCCTGAAGCTGTCGGGAGCGGGTGGCGGCCTGGGCCACTTCGACGGAGCGCTGTTCGAATCGAGCGGAAAGGTTGATGAGGAGGCGGATCAGGATTTCTCGATCCAACTCGTCATACCGCACCGGTTGCGGCGTCACGTGCTCCGTCTTGCTGCGCGCCGTGAAATCCCACATCGAACGTCTCATCAGGCCCCTCCATGGCGTGCCGTGGCGGAAAGGTAGATCGGCAAGCCGTGTATCGGGCGGCATACTAGCGAACGGTTCGGGAGTTTCCAAGCGCGATGTCAGTTAGTATGCGGCGTGCCGCGCTACGTCGCGGAGGTCTCAGGTGCCCGTCGGGCCCGTTTGATCGCAGGCTTGCCGGGCTTTGGCGACTTGGCCTATTGTTGCTGTCGTCGCGCCCCGCTGCAAGGTGGGTTAGATGGGGTGGCACGACAGTAGGAGACATCCATGGATTACACTTATGGCGATTTATCCAAGATGATCGACCACTCGCTGTTGAACCCGACGATGACGGCGGCCCTATGCGAGGAGGGGATTCGGCTGGCGGTCGCCTACGACACCGCCAGTGTATGCATCATGCCCTGGTACCTGAAACGTTGCGCTGAAGTACTCGCGGGGTCGACGGTCAAGGCAAGCACGGTGATCGGATTTCCTCACGGCGGGCATGTGGCCGCCGTCAAAGTCAAGGAGGCCGAGCAGGCTTTGCGCGATGGGGGTGTCGAACTGGACATGGTCGTCAATATCTCGGCCGTGCTGTCAGGCCAATGGGATCTGGTCCGGGACGACATCCGGGGTGTGGTCGAAACAGTTCATGCCGCGGGCGGCAAGGTGAAGGTGATCTTTGAGAACTGCTACCTGACCAGCGACCACAAGATCCGCCTTTGCGGGATCTGCGGCGAGTTGCGCGCCGACTGGGTCAAGACCAGCACCGGTTACGGCACCGGCGGAGCGACGGACGAGGATCTCGCTTTGATGCGCAAGCACAGTCCGACTCATGTGCAGGTCAAGGCGGCGGGCGGCGTCCGCACATTTGAGCGCCTGCTCCAAGCGCGTGCGCTTGGCGTGACCCGCGTCGGTGCCACGGCCACCAAGGTGATCCTGGACGAAGCCCGGGTCAGGCTGGGACTGCCGCCGATCATCGCGACAGCCGCCGCGGTGGGCGGATACTGAGGCGGCGGCCTATTGGGTAGGGCGACGGCGTCCTACCCGCGCCGTGACGGTGACGTTCCAGTTTCGGCGGGGCGGGGACGCCCACGCCCTACCTCTTCGGTTGTGGGCGGCGCGCTCAGCGTCGCAGGCCGACTGGCGTACCCAATACCTCGCTAACCACGATGGCTTTCTGTAGTCCCTCTCGCGATTGGAGCAGTTCCAGGCGCGGCCGGCCGGGCGCCGGGGACACGGGGTCCTGGGCGCCGCGAACGAGAGCCGGGTCCAGAAATCGGGGCTCCGGGAGTGCGGTCAACTGCGGCAGTTCAGCCAGCGGCGGGGCGTCAATGGGCGCGCGAACGGACGCCGTGATGGTGGGGGGCATCGCAGGTGCCGGGTGCGCAGGCCGGTGAGCGGGACGGACGACAACGCGCCTAGGCATGGGCGGCGGGACGCGGGGCGGAGGCATTTCCGGCGCTTCCGGCGCATCGGCCGCCGGCGGGGCGTTGATCCCTTTTTCCAGATCCGCAAAGAACTTGCGGAGCTCGTCCTGAGGACTCTGGGGTTCACCCGGCGTGGGCACGAGCGGCGGCGGCTGCGTGCTCGGATCCGTCTTGTTACGCCTGCTCACGAACGACAGCCAGATCCAGATCCCGATGGCAATGAGGCCGAAAACGGCGTCACCGCTTACGGCGAAGGTCTGGAACGGGTTGATCATGGGCGGGAGATAGAGGTCAGGCCTCGGGCCTCGTCACCCGTGTTGCGGCTTGCTTGGGTCGTTGCTCTCGCCTGAGATCGAGCGCCGCATATCCGTGTCGGACTGGACGTTCTGCATGCGATAGTAGTCCATGACGCCTAAATGGCCATCGCGGAAGGCCTGGGCCATGGCCTTGGGCACCTCGGCCTGGGCCTCGACCACGCGGGCCTGCATTTCCTGGACCAGGGCGCGCATTTCCTGTTCGCGGGCCACGGCCATGGCGCGCCGGCCCTCGGCCTCGGCCTGCCGCAGTTTCTTGTCGGCCTCGGCGCGTTCGGTTTCGAGCATGGCGCCCACGTTGGCGACGTCCTTCGCGCCGGTACCGGCTACGCTGATATCGGCGATATCGATCGAGACGATCTCGAAGGCAGTCTGTGAATCCAGACCGCTATCCAGCACGCGCCGCGAGATGTGGTCGGGGTTCGCCAGCACTTCCTTGTAGCTTGCGGCGGAACCGATGGCGCTGACAATTCCCTGGCCGACGCGGGCGATGATCGTTTCCTCGCCGGCGCCGCCGACAAGTTGCTCCAGGTTCGTGCGCACGGTGACGCGCGCCTTGACGAGCAAACGAATACCGTCCTTGGCCACGGCGTCGAGCATGGGCGCTGCGCTCTTCTGCGGGTCCGGGCAGTCGATGACTTTGGGTATGACGCTCGTTCGCACGGATTCATAGACATCGCGGCCGGCGAGGTCGATGGCGGCAGCCTTCTGGAAGCCCAGTTCGATACCGGCCTTGTCGGCGGAGATCAGGCCTTGGACCACGTTGATGACGTTACCGCCGGCGAGGTAATGGGCCTCCAGCATGTCCGTGGACAGGCTGAGTCCAGCCTTGATCAACCGGATGCGCGCATCGACGATAAGCGAGGGCGGCACACGGCGTAACTTCATGCCCACGAGCGACGCCACCGAAACGCGGGCGCCGGACATGAGGGCGCGCACCCACACCTTGAGGAAGTAGAAGAACACCCCCAGCAGGATGAAGGCGACGATCGCGACCAGAATAATGGCAATGCCCGCGAAACTACCCAGTAACTCACGCATACAAGGCTCCTTTCGATTCCGTAACTACACGCTTCCCGTCCCCGGCAACGGAGGCGGCGGGGGTGGGGGTTCCTGAGCCGGTTGGGCCGTCAGCACCGGCACGCGCCGGTCCAGAATGGCCCCCACCATCCCGCCCACGCCCAGGAAGGTCATAGCCAGCCACGCCGTCGTACCCAGCGGGAAAGGCAAGTTAACCGCAATATAGAGGATGATCAAGCCCAGAGCGAGCACCGGCATCAGGACCAGCGGCGTGTTCGGGTTGAGCCGGCGGATCAGGCGTTGGGCTAGAATGAAGGCCGCGATGGCTTTGCTGAAATAGATCATCAGGCCGTAGACCAGCAACAGCATGATGCCGAGTGGAATGCCCACCACGGTGAAGAACAACAGAACCGCCGTAACGGGAATCAGCGCGCAGGCGGCGAACCCGAGCAGCAGACTTCGCCACGCGGATTGTCCCAGCCGATCCACGCTGTGGAACGCGAATGTAGGCAGCAGGTTGAACAGCAGTAGGGCGGCCAGAAGGGCCGACAGGAACAGCGCCGTCTGCAAGATCAGCGTGTCCCAGGTAAAGGCTGCCGGCTCCGTGACCGGCGGGGTAAGGCGGATGAGTTTGCCCGCCACCTTTACACGCGAATCGAGCACGAGATCCTGGCCCGCGAGGTAGGAGAAGTCGCCACCGATTTCCGTGCCGGGTAGCACGGTGATGTCGGCGGCGGTCACAGTAACATCGCCATTCACCCGACCGCCCAGCACGGCCTTCTGAGCGCGAACGTTCAGGTTGCCGCCCACGCGGCCCTCTGCAATGACATCGCGGGCGATCACGGTCACTTCGCCCGTGACGGCCGACCCTTCGTCAAGATGCACCGAACTGGCCACGGCCAGAAGGTTGCGGCCAACCGTTCCGGTCACGTGTACGGTGCGCAGGCCCGCCAGGCGCGCGTGTTCGCGCACCGTTCCGGACAACTCCACATCATCACCGAGAGCCCATACGTCGGCGGCCATTGTGCCCCCCAGGCGCACCGAGGCGACCGCGTTGGTGGTCGCCATGGAGGTGCCCAGGTCGGAGAGCAGGAATAGGTCGTCCTCCGCTGAGCCGCACAGGGTGAGGGTGTGGGCTTGCAGCCACGTTTCGCTCCGCAGGGTGACATTCGACGCCAACACATAGTCGCCAGTCTCGCGTTGGAACGATGCCTGGACGGGCGTCACGGTTCCGGCCAGCAGCAGTAGGGCCAGGATGGGTACGACCCCATATGCACGCTTCTCTATGACCAGATCCATCAGGTTGCTTCCTCGGCTTTGCGAACGATGACCCGGTTACCCTCGACCTGCGTGACGCGCAAAGCGGCGCCCTTGGGGACGAGGCCGCCTTCGGTGACCACATCCACGCGCCGGCCGTCGATCAGGGCGTAGCCGGCCGGGCGGAGCTCCGTCTGGGCCACGCCGGTCTTGCCGAGGAGCGCCTCTTTGGGTTCGGCTGCCTTGAACGTCTGGCCGTCCTGACTGAGCGTCATCTTCCGGCCGATCGACGAGCGGGGAAAAAACTTGATCCAGAGCACCATCGTGATGGCGAGCAGGAGGACGATGCCCACGGATACGTACGTGCCCAGGGTTGTGCCGATTGTAAAGGCGACCCAGGCCGCCCCCATGAGGCACAGCACGCCCATGGTCCCGACCACGGCGCCGGGAACGAAGATCTCGGCCCCCACGAGCAGAAGCCCCGCCGACAAAAGGACGATCAGGGCAGTCATACTACCTGTCAACCCGCTATCCATATTCACCTCACGCAGACTTGGACGCTTCCACTATGACCCGGTTGCCGTGCGCTTCGACAATGACGATGTCGGCGTCGGCCAGGATGTAATCGCCGCGGCTGACCACCGTCAAACGACGGTCGCCAAAATCACCCACCCCAGCCGGTCTCAGGGCGGTCCGGGCCACCCCGTGCCGACCGACCAGCGCGGAGGTGTCCGCGGAGGCCCGGAATCCGGCGCTGCGAGCTGTTGCACTTTCGAGGACTAAGCCACTGAAGAGCGGCGTCTTCGGGAGGTAGCGGCCTGCCAGCAGCAGCCCTGTGGCGGACAGGATACCGGCCTCGGCAAGGTTCATGAGAGGCACGCGGAATTGGGGCAGTCCGGGCCAATGGGGGCCACCGGGATAGTGCTCGACCATGGCCATAACGAGCGCAACCACCATGAGAACGAGCCCGCCAAAGCCGATGAACCCCATGCCCGGGAGGAATAGGACTTCGACTACAACCAGGGCAAGGCCCACGACAAAGATGGCGATTTCCTCCATGCCGGCCAGACCGGCGATGTGGTAGCCCCAGAACCAGATCGCGAGCAGCGTGACGCCCAGGATTCCCGGCAATATCACTCCGGGCGTCTTGAACTCAATGTAAAGGCCCAGCAGGCCCAGCCCGAGAATGATGACGGAGAACGACTCGATGAGGCGCGCAATCTTCTCGGCCGAGGTGACCTTCAACTCAACCACGTCGCTCTTGCGGTGGCCGATTTTGGCCAGGAGTTCGTCGAGGTCGGCCACTGTGCCCTCGGACAGCAACGGCCGTTGGTCGGGTCCCACCAAACGTTCGGCATCCCGGTTCGTGAGCGTCAGCAGGCGGCCCTTCTTCGAGATGACCTCGTCACCGATTTTGTATTCCGTATCGCGTCGGACCATGGCCTCGGCCAGTTGCGGATCGTGGCCCTTGTGTTGGGCGGCGGCCCGGATCATGGCCGATACGTAGGAGACGGACTTCTCCTCGACCGATTCGGGCATGGGTTCGACGTTGCCGAGCAAAGAAAGCATGATGGGCATGGCGTCACCGATTTTGCTGCCCGGGGTCATGTAGATGTGGTCGGTCCCCATGGCGATGATGGCGCCGGCCGAGATCGCGTTCGGGTTGACGAAGCTATACGTGGGCACCTTGAGATCGCGCAGCATGTTCAGGATTTCTTCGGCAGCGTTCACGCGTCCGCCTGGCGTATCGAACTCAAAGATAATGGCACCGGCACGTTCGTCTTCGGCCTCGTTCAACCCGCGGCGGATCACGTAGACCAGGGAGTCGTCAATCACCGTGGTGATGGGAATCAGGTAGACCGTCCGGGCGTTCGTCGACGCGCCGCCGTCAGCCGCAACGGCGACGGTGCCGGCGAATAACGTGGCGAGCAACGCCAGGATGCGAAGCGTCTTCATGAGGCCGGAGTATACATGGCGGATGGGAAATGGGGAATGGATAATGGGGCATGGTTGATGGGGAATGGGCTTGCCCCTGGGACGTAGTCAGCGTTGTCTGCGGAGCGCCATGGGCGGAGGGTGTCAGGGCGCGCTTGCATCCTGGGCTGCGTTCTGAAAATCTTTTCACGTGAGACGAGGCCCCCACAGATGACCGATCGTGCGATGATCCAGGAGAAACGGGTCTCCGTGGCCCGCGAAGCCATGCGGAATCGCGTCCGGTGGCTGGAGGACCAGCCTGACGGGGTGCTTCATGAGCAGGAATCCGGACTGCAGCGCATACTCGTAGTCAAGGAAGGTCGCGAGATACGCCTGCATTTTGCCAACCCGTCCCCTGATGCGGACGACTCCGGCCTGAGCGGACGTATGTCCGAATTGGACTTGGACGATCCGCTGTTGCCGTTTGTCCCTTACACGCAGGGCATGATGCTGACGCTGCTCTGGCGCGACAGACCGCGGCGGATCTACACCATCGGTTTAGGTGCGGGACGCGTTCCGGCGATTCTGCAGGCGCATGTGCCCTACCTCTTGATCGAAAGCACGGAAATCGACGCCAGTATCTTGCCCCTGGCGCAGAAGTTTTTCGGGTTTATGCCGGATGCGCGACAGAAGGTGGTCATCCAGGACGGGAGAGACCACCTGGCCGGCTTACCGTCCGATGCGAAGTATGACTTCATCCACGTGGACGCTTTTGAGGAATCCGGGCAGACCCCATCTTCGCTTGCCACACTGGAGTTTTATGCTCTGTGCAAGAGACACCTCGTGGAGGGCGGCGTCGTCTGCACGAACCTGGTGTCGTCAGACTCGGTCTTCAGGGCGAGAGTCAACACTATGGCGGCGGCGTTCCGGGAGACTTACCTTTTCGCCCACGAGGACGCGACCGTCCTTTTCGGTTCGGATGCGCCAAGACTCGACCGGAACACAATCCGAAGTCGCGCCCGAGCCATCCAATCCCGTTACTTGTTCGCCTTTCCTCTGGACGAGTTGGCCGAGGACCTGCGGCCAGTGGACGAGTGCCAGAAATGCCTGGAGCAATTTGCGCCCAGCGACGCCGTGCTCACGGACGATAATCCCCTGCCCGAGTAGGGGCCAACCCGTTATTGCTGCGCAGCGTCCTTCGCCGCCGCAGCTCCGGCCTGAGACGGTGCAGGGGGTTGGGCGGGAGGCGTCGGTTTAGGGGAAGGCTCGTTCGCCGGCACGTCGAGCGCATGGATGATCCGCCCGAAGAACGGCATGTTCTCTTTGGCCGTCAGCAGGATGACCTGGTTGGCGCGGTCGTCGGGAAGGGCTTTCGACTTGCCCTTCAACACCTGGTTCGTCCCCACATTCTCAGCGAACTCGATTGCCGCTTGCAGGTAGTAGGCTACGTAACCCGCTTTTGCATGGTGAATGGGGATGATCACTGGTTCGATCTTCTCCGGCCCGGGCGGCGGTGTCTGAACCGTGGCGGGCGGCGGGTTCGTCTCCTGCGACATTGCCGCCACTCCGCCAGCCATCATCAATGCAGCCAGAAAACACACTGTCCATGATCTCTTCATGACCGCTCCTTGCACGTGCATCGAGGCTCCATCTGCGTATGCCATTCTGGCGCCGCTCTGTCCACCGTGATTTGGCGCACCCAGTTCGTGGCTACTATCGGCGCAGTGCTCAGGGCAGGCGGCCATGGCAAGCGCTCGTCGTTGTAAGAGGGCGCCCTTTGCGGTGCGTACGACGTAAAGGTGCCACCTCAGATCGCGGGAAGGCTTGCCAAGGTTTTCTCCGATCATGCCACCGCGACCGCAAGCAGTTCGGCTTTCCGTCCGCACCGTGGACAGGAGAAACGGTCTGAGTCCGTGGCCTTGTCCTTCTCGGACAGCATCAGGCCGCATTTGCATCTGCCACGGAAGACACCCAGCGAAAGGGTCCTGGTCAACGCTACGGCCAACTGAGCCGCGTTGTCCTTCTTTTCAATGTCGCGACGTTCGGATGCCTTCTGGGCTGTGGTGAGTTTTTCAGTCATGGCGACATCATCTCACAAACGGGTGCGGCAACCGAGATCAATCGTCGATCCGGGGTGCGCCGACGCCTCCTGCCAACGCGATGGTCACCGTCACGCCTACAGGAAGAACCTTCAGGGTGAATCCTCGCGAGCGTGGGCTGCCGACGGGCATGGCCGGCGGCAGACGACTGCTACGGTGCCTTGGCTGCCGCCCCGACCGGTTGGGCGTCGCGGATTCGGAGAATGGTCGTGCGGTCGGTCTTCACTTCGTGGATTTCCAAATCCTTGATCATCCACTCGGCGTTGATCTTTTTGAAGCTCTTGACCGAGATGCGGCGGACCGGGTCACCGAGCGCGTCCGAGCCTTCGGCCTGGAGCATCATCGAGGCCTTTACGTCGACCCACATGCGGACGCTCGCGTAGGGGACAATGTGTCCGGCTGGGGCGTGAGCGTCCACGACGTAGCAGGGCTGGCCGCGCACCTCGGTGATCCCGATGGTCTTGCCGTCGGGCCACCACAGGAACGACAACGTCAGGTCCATCCACGTCAGGGCCGTGCCGGCAATCGGGGTTTCCAGCCCGGGCGCCGGCGCGTTGGCGAGTGGGTTGCCGGCCTGGTAGCCGAGGGTGGCCGGGCCGCCATCGCGGTGCACGGCGAGCTGTTCCCGGTCCCGGCCGAAGGCGTCCATGATCGTGTACTGGGCGAGGGTGGGGTAGCAGAGCAGGATGCCGATCCCGAGTTTGGCCTTGTCGTCGGCATTCGTCGACGTCGTGATTAGGTCGCCGGTGAGCAGAATGGATTGGGACGGCAGCCGCTTCATCAAGCCCTGCATCAACTCAGCCGCTGGCGGCAGGCGGGTTGAGGACAGGGTTGCGGGTTGAGGGGCGGGGGTCGAAGCCGGGTGGAAGGTGGAAGGTGGAAGGTTGGAGGAAGAATGGTTGAGGGTTGATGGTTGAGGGTTGGCGGGGAGAGGATTGGGCTGGGCAAAAGTTAACGCGCCGGTGGCAAGGAGGGCGGCAGCAATTCCGACACTGATATCTCGTTTGTTCATGATTGCCACAGATTCCGCATGCAGTTCTCGTGGTAGGGCGACGGCGTCCTCGCCGCGCCGTAACTGGCGCGCTTCTGCTGCGTGACTGTCACGGCGGGGCCGGAGGCCCACGCCCTACCTTTCAATCACTCCGGCATTCCGGCTTCGATGCGCGTGTTGATCTCGTCCAGCAACTTCCCGATCGGGAGACGAACCTGCTGCATCGTGTCGCGGTCGCGCAGGGTCACCGTGTCATCCGTCAGCGTCTGGAAGTCGACCGTGACACCGAACGGCGTGCCGATTTCGTCCTGGCGGCGATAGCGACGACCAATGGCGCCGGCCTGGTCGTAGAAGCAGTTCCAGTGGCGGCGCAGAAGCGTGAACAGATCGCGCGTCTTCTGCACGAGTTCGGGCTTGTTCTTGAGCAGCGGGAACACGGCCACCTTGATGGGGGCGATCCGCGGGGCAAAGCGCATGACGGTGCGGGCTTCGTAGCCCTCGGGCGCCTGCTTGCCGGGCTCGGCCAGGAGCACGGCGCCGCCCTTGTCGCCCTGGGGCAGCCATTCCTCGCGGTAGGCATTGCAGAGCAGGGCGAGCGTGATGCGGTCCACGCCGGCGGAGGGTTCCACCACGTGCGGGATGAATTTCTCCTGCGTGTCCGGATCGAAGTACTCCATCGATTTATTGCTGAACTGCTGGTGGCGGCTCAGGTCGAAATCGCCGCGGGCGGCGATGCCTTCCAGTTCCTGTACGCCGAACGGGAACGCGTACATGACATCCACGCAGGCGCTGGCATAGTGGGCCAGTTCCTCCTTCGGGTAAACGTACTTCGTAATGCTCGCCTTGGGCAGGCCGATGGAGTGATACCACTTCATGCGTTCCTCGACCCAGTAATCGTGCCACTGCTGATCGGTGCCGGGCTTGACGAAGAACTCGAGTTCCATCTGCTCGAATTCGCGCGAGCGGAAGGTGTAGTTGCGCGGGTTGATCTCGTTACGGAAGGCCTTGCCGATCTGGGCGATCCCGAATGGCACCTTCTGGCGCGAGGTGGCGAGGACGTTCGCGAACTGGGCAAAGATGCCCTGCGCGGTTTCCGGGCGCAGGTAGGCGACGGACGACTCGTCCTCTACCGGTCCCACGAATGTCTTGAACATCAGGTTGAAGGCGCGGGGTTCGGTGAGTTCCTTGGAGCCGCAGGCCGTGCACTGGGTGCCCTCCGGGAGGGCAAACCCCTTCTCGGTCTTGATCAGCTTGAGGCCCTGCTCCTCGCAGAGTTGGTCGGCGCGGAAGCGTTTCTTGCACTGGCGGCAGTCGGCCATGGGATCGGCAAAGCCGCCGATATGGCCGGAGGCTTCCCAGACGCGCGGGTGCATGATGATCGAGCAATCCAGGCCCACGACGTCCTCGCGGTGCAGGACCATGTCGCGCCACCAGGCTTCGCGGACATTGCGCTTGAGTTCGCAACCCAGCGGACCGTAGTCCCAGAAGCCGTTCAGGCCGCCGTAGATCTCGGAACTCTGGAAGATGAAGCCGCGCCGCTTGCAGAGCGACGCCAAGGTTTCCATGGACAGAACGGGTGATGCACTCATGCGCCGTATCCTGCCGACCGGCGGCGGGGGGGTCAAGAAGGAAGGGCGGGGGAAGTGAACCGTGAACGGTAAACAGTGAACGGTTTCCCCTTGTGCCCGACCATGTGGCGGCCCTAGCATTTACCGATGAATCGTACGGAATTGCTGGCGCCGGCCGGAGACCGCGAAGCCGCACTCGCGGCGTTTCACTATGGTGCAGACGCCATTTACCTGGGCCTGCAGCGTTTCTCGGCCCGCGCTGAAGCCGCGAATTTCACGCCCGACGGGTTGAATGAAATCGTCGCTTACGCGCACGCCGCAAAACCCCGCCGGTCGGTGTTCCTGGCGGCCAATACGCTCGTGCTTAACCGGGAACTCCCGGAGGTCGTGCGCACGCTCGGCGTGGCCGCCGACCTGGGGGTTGACGCGCTCATCGTGCAGGATCTGGGCGTCGCGCGTCTGGCGCGGCGGTGTGCGCCAGGCGTCAGGCTCCATGCCAGCACGCAGCTGGCGATTCACAACGTCGAGGGCGCCCGGGCCCTGGCGCGGCTCGGCTTCAGCCGGGTGACCCTGGCGCGTGAACTCACGCTCGACGAGATACGCGAGGTCGTGCATGGGTCCGGCCTGGACGTGGAGGTGTTCATCCACGGGGCGCTGTGCTACTGCTACAGTGGCCTTTGCCTGTACTCATCGCTGCTGCGCGGGCGCAGCGGTAATCGCGGCCGTTGCGCCTATCCCTGCCGCGAACGCTTCGAGGCCCCCGCCGTCAGCGAGGCTGGCTTCCCGTTTTCGATGAAGGATTTGGCCCTCCCCGAGGCCGCGGCCGAACTGCGCGGCATCGGCGTGCTGAGTCTCAAGATCGAAGGCCGCAAGAAGAGCGCGCTCTACGTGGCGGCAACAACGCATTACTACCGGCGCCTTCTGGACGGCGGTCTGTCCCGGCCCGCCCGCGAGACGGCCGAGGCCGACATCCAGACCATTTTCGCGCGGCCCTGGACGCGCCTCTATGTTCAATCGGCGCGCAACCGCGACGTGATTGATGCGGAAGTGGTCGGACACCGGGGCACCCCGATCGGCAAGGCCGATACCGTCGTGCGGCGGGGCGGGCAGGACTGGCTCCGGTTTACGCCGCGGCGGCGCGTGGAAAAGCATGACGGCCTGCAGGTAGACGGCGGCGAAAACGGGCGGCCGTTCGGGTTCGCCATTGACGACCTGCGCCCGACGGAGGGCCGGGCGCCAGGCAGGCCCGTATTCGAGGTCGAGCCCGGCACGCGGGTCGAGGTGTTGTTGCCAGCCGACCATCCGCCCATCGAGGCCGGCACGATGGTCTATTGCTCCTCATCGCAGCAGGTGAAACAGCGTTACCGCTTTGACCGGCCGCGGCCCGGTGTGTATCGCGTGCGGACGCCCGTGCGCGTCGCGGTGACCGTGGAGGCAGAGCGGGTCCGGGCCGAAGCCGTCGCGGCGGCGGGCGCGGGCCTGAGCGACGTGACGGCCCGCGTCGACGAAGCCGGGGTGTTTGAGGTCGGGCGCCGGGATGATGCCGGGGAACCGGCCATCCGCGAAGCCTTCGGCAAGATGGGCGACACACCGTTCGAGACCGGCGACTTGACCGTGGCCAACCCCCGGCGACGGTTCGTGCCGGTGTCGGTACTGAACCGCTTACGCCGCTCCATGGCGACGGCTTTGGCGGAGGCCGTGGAGCGGGCGCGGTCGGAGCGGGACGAGGCGCGTGCGGTGGAGTCAGTGTCCGGCGAAGTGCGCACGGGTAGCCCGGAGAAGGGATCGGGTCACGGGGACGCACGTCCTCCGGGGGGCGCCTTTTGGAGTCTCAAGACCGATCGGCTGGAACACGTGGAAGCTTTTACCGACGCCGACTGGGCCGGTGTTGACGAACTGCTGGTCGATGTTTCGGCGTTGCCACCATCTTCGCCTGAGGCGGCATGGGCGGCGTTGACGGAGCGGCTGGGGACCGGTCGGGTCCGTATGGCGCTGCCCGTGCTGATGCGCGCCGGCGAACGGACCGCCCTGACGGACGTGATCGGGCGTCTGTGGCAGGCGGGCTGCCGGCACTGGGAAGCGTCAAATCCCTGGGCCTGGACCGTTCTGGAAGCGATCTCCGGCGGAGAAAGGCCGGACCTGACCGCGGGCTGGCCCTTGTACGTGCTCAACCGTCAGGCGGCCTGTTGCTTGTCCGACTTGGGCGCGCGGGCGTTCGTTTGCTCGCCCGAAGACGGCCTGCCCAACCTGCGCAGCCTGCTGGCGGAGTGGGGTGAACGGGCCATCGTCACCGCGTACGAGGATGTGCCGCTATTCATCTCCGACAACTGCGGCCGGGCTGGGCTGGCGCGCGAATGCCGCGCGGATGGGACCTGTCGGCGGGCCGACCTGCCCATGAAGTCCGCCAGCGGCGATGAGGTGCGCCTGATTCAGCGCGGTTGCCGCACGATTGTGATCGGGGCCAGGCCGTTCAGCCTTGGCCGACGCCTCGGACAACTGCGGGCGGCCGGCGCGAGCCGGTTCCGGGCGGCCTTCGTGTGGCGGCACTATCTCGCCGGGGAGGCCGTGGCGGTGTGGCGCGAGTTACGGGCGGGCCGGTCCGTGGCGGGCTCCGATGGGAACTTCGAAAGCGGCCCTGAGTGAGGGCGAGACACTTGAACGGCGAACAGCAGCCGTCGAGTCCCTGCGACCGAAAAACATCACATTGTGCCGCGGCCGCTTGACGGCTCTCTGGGGCGGGCGTACAGTAGTCTTGAGGCTGGAATCTGAATCATGACGCCAAGCGTGGATGAGACGGGAACTGGCTGTTGAGGGGTTGATGGATCGATCGGACGGATGGTGGGTGGCTTTTTCGAACTGGTGCGATTATGGATGCTGTTCAGGCAGTCTTTGGACACTTGATCTTGTTGCTGGTGATGCTGGTGGGCGTCATGGTGGCAGGTACGTTGGTTCTGGCAGGCGGCCGGGGAATCCCGGCAAAGGTCACGATTCCGGTGCAGCCCGGGCCCCGCGCGCGGGGGAGCGGACGCTGCAGACAAGACGGGGAAATGTGGCGTCGGTGTCCGCCGGAGTCGCGACAGCGTTCTTTGACAATGGGGTCGTGAGCCTTTGGCTTACTTTTATGCCCTGCCTGGTTCGTGAATGGGCCGACATCTCTAGCCCGATAGTTATTGAACTCAGGGATCTCGAATAGACCGTGGCCTAAATGCCCGCCGCGTGCGGGACTTGGAATCCGGCCGATAGAGATCCCACCTCATCTACTGAGGTAAGAGATCTGTGCCCCTGCGACTTATGGTGGGGCATTTTTCTTTTTGGGACCGGGCATGGACCTCTTTGCAAAGGATAATCTGGACGGCGCCGCCAAACGGCCTCAGCCGCTGGCGGCGCGTATGCGACCGCAGACGCTGGACGAGATACTCGGCCAGGACCACATCCTCGGGCCCGGCAAGCTGCTCCGGCGCGCCATCGAAGCCGACCGGCTTGGCAGCATCATCCTCTACGGTCCGCCGGGCTGCGGCAAGACCTCGACCGCCGAGGCCATCGCCGCCGCCACGCGTCGGCGTTTCGAGCGCACGAGCGGCGTGCTCGCCAACGTATCCTCCCTGCGTGCCCTCCTGTCCGCCGCCCACCAGCGCCGGGCCTCGGAGGGCGAGGAAACGATCCTATTCATCGACGAGATCCATCACTTTAATAAATCGCAGCAGGACATCCTGCTGCCGCACGTGGAGGACGGCACGATCACCCTGATCGGCGCTACCACGCACAATCCCTTCTTCTTCATCAACAGTCCGCTCACGTCCCGGTCCCAGGTGTTCGAACTGCAGCCGGTGTCGGAAGCGGCCATCGGCGCCCTGCTGCGGCGCGCGCTGACGGATTCGCGCGGCCTCGCGCACTGCCCGACGAACACAGATGACGATGCGCTCGTCCATCTGGCCAAGGTCTGCGAGGGCGACGCCCGACGGGCCCTCAATGCGCTCGAGATCGCGGTGCTCACCACTGCGCCCGGACCCGACGGCCGCGTGCACCTGACCCGGGCCGTGGTCGAGGAATCGATCCAGAAGAAGGCCGTCGTTTACGATCACGACGAGGACGGCCACTACGACACGATTTCCGCGTTCATCAAGAGCGTGCGGGGCTCGGATCCGCATGCCGCCGTCTACTGGCTGGGCAAGATGCTGTACGCCGGCGAGGATCCGCGGTTCGTGGCGCGCCGCCTGGTGATCCTGGCGTCCGAGGATATCGGCAATGCCGATCCCCGCGGCCTCACGGTAGCCGTGGCCGCCCTGCACGCCGTGGAGTTTGTCGGCATGCCCGAGGCGCGGATCGCCCTGTCGCAGGCCACCACTTACCTGGCCACGGCCCCCAAGAGCAACGCGGCGATCGTGGCCATCGACAAGGCCATGGCCGACGTGCAGTCGGGGCGCGTGCTGCCGGTGCCGAAGCACCTGCGCGACGCCCACTACGCCGGGGCCAAGCGGCTGGGACACACCGGCTACCAATACGCGCACGAGGGCGACGGGCACTTTGTGGTCCAGGAATACATTCCCACGTCGGCCGTATACTACGAGCCGACCCGGGAAGGGTACGAGGAAACGATCGGCAAGCGCATGGCCGCTTGGGACGAGCGCCGGAAGGCGGCAGCAGCGGAGGCGGATCGTGAGTGAGCCGGCGCTCAAGATGGCCAAGGACGCCTTGCGCGAGAGGCTGCGCACGCGACGGGCGGCATTGGATGCGGCCTGGACCGAGGAAGCCGGTGCGCAAATCGACGAGCGCCTGCTTGATCTGCCCGAAGTGCGGGCGGCCCATGTGCTGATGGGTTACCTGGCGGTTCCCGGGGAAGTCCGCGTCGATGCGGTGCTGCGCGCCGCAGAGGCAGCGGGAATCCGCGTGTGCGTGCCGGCGGCGCACGGAACGCCCCGGGAGTATGATCCGGCCTGGTTGCCGGCGGACGAGGGCCTGCGCGCCGCGGCTTGGGGCATCCGCGAGCCGGCGTGCCCGGAGTGGGTGGCGGCGGACACGGCGATCGATGTGGTTCTGGTTCCCGGCGTCGCCTTTGACGCGCACGGCGGGCGCCTCGGACATGGCAAGGGATATTACGACGGGCTGCTGGCGCGCCTTGGGGCGCGTGCCCGCTGTCGAATCGGAGTGGCATTCGGATTTCAACTCGTGGAGGCCGTTCCCTGCGGCCCCCGCGACGTACGCATGGATGCGGTGGTCGTCGAGGCCCGGGTGTACCGGCCGGCCGCCGTTTCAACGACAGGGGCAAACGAGGTGACACAATGTGGCCTTTGATCACGGCGCTAGTCGCCGTTTTGGCCGTGGGCGCCGGATACGGCCTCCGCGCATGGTTGAGCGTGGCCAGGCTGAGTCGCGCCGAACAGGACGCGCAGCAGTTGCTCAAGGAGGCCGGCAAGGAGGCGGAGAACCTGCGCAAGGAAGGCCAACTCCACGCCAAGAGCGAGGTGCTCAAGGCCCGGGAGGAATTCGATGCCTCCACCAAGGCTCGGCGCGAAGAACTCAACGCCCTGGATAACCGCATCGCGCAGCGCGAGGCCAACCTTGACCGCAAGGTTGCCCTGATCGACAAGAAGGATCACGCCTTGGAGCAGCGTGAAAGCGAAATTGACAAGCAGACCCAGGAACTCGCGAAGGACCGCGAGCAGGCGACCCGATTGATCCAGGAGGAGAAGGAGCGTTTGCAGCGCGTGGCCGGCATGACGCAAGACGAGGCCCGCAAGGCCCTGCTGGCTCGTGTCGAGGCCGAGGTGCACGCCGAGATGGGCGGCCTGATCCGCCGGCTGCAGGAGGAGGCCAAGGACACGGCTGAACGCGAGGCGCAGCGGATCGTCTGCCTCTCGATCCAACGCTACGCCGCGAGCCATGCGTCCGAGCTGATGACCAGCACCGTGGCATTGCCGAGCGACGACATGAAGGGCCGCATCATCGGCCGCGAAGGGCGCAACATCCGCGCCATCGAGGCGGCCACGGGCGTGAACCTGTTGATCGACGACACCCCCGAGGCGGTGGTCATCTCGGCCTTCGATCCCGTCCGGCGTGAAGTGGCGCGCCTGTCGCTTGAGCGCCTCATCCTCGACGGCCGCATTCATCCGGCGCGAATTGAGGAAATTGTGGCCAAGACGCGCGAGGAAATGGACGAGCGTATCCGCCTCGCGGGCGAGGAAGCGATCTTTGAGGTGGGCCTGCAGACAATGGAACCCGAACTGCTCCGGACGCTCGGCCGGCTCCGGTTCCGCAGCAGCTACTCGCAGAACGTGCTCATGCACAGTATCGAAGTGGCCCAGTTGATGGGCGTGATGGCCGCTGAACTGGAACTGGACGTGGCCCTCGCCAAGCGCATCGGGCTCCTGCACGATATCGGCAAGGCGCTCGATCACGACATTGAGGGCAGTCACGCGCGGATCGGCGCGGACCTGTTGCGGCGCCTCGGTGAGAGCCCCGTGGTGATCAACGCCGTGGCCGCCCACCACGAGGAAGTGCCCGGCGAAAGCCTGTACGCCATCCTGGCCGCGGCCGGCGATGCGATCTCGGCTTCCCGGCCGGGCGCGCGATCGGAAACCACCGAGATCTATGTCAAGCGCCTGGAGCGCCTGGAAGGCATTGCCAACGGGTTTCCGGGCGTGGAACGCAGTTTCGCCATCCAGGCCGGGCGCGAGGTGCGCGTGGTGGTCATGCCCGACAAGGTCAACGACAATGCCGCCGCGGCGCTGGCCCGCAGCATCTGCCGGAAGATCGAGACCGATCTTCAGTATCCGGGCCAGATCCGGGTGACCGTCGTGCGCGAGACGCGCAGCGTGGATTACGCGAAGTAGGGTGGGGCGTGTTGTCGCAATGAGAAATGGGGCTGCATGAATGTTCTGATGGTGGGTGATATTGTGGGCGGGCCCGGGCGCACGATCTTTGCGCGGTACGTCGGTGGGCTGAAGCGGCGCGGGGAGGTCGACGTCGTGATCGCCAACGCCGAGAACGCCGCCGGCGGCAAGGGGTTGTCGCGGGTGCTGGCCGACGAACTGTTTGCGGCCGGGGCCGACGTGATCACGCTGGGTGACCACACGTGGGACCAGAAGGATATCGTGTCCTACATCGGCACGGAACGGCGCCTGATCCGGCCGGCCAATTTCGCGCCCGGGTGCCCGGGCCGCGGGTTCGTGACCGTCGAGACTCCCAAGGGCCGCGTGACCGTCCTGAACCTGGTGGGGCGCGTCTTCATGCCGCCCTTCGATTGTCCGTTCAGGGCCGCCGATGCGATCCTGGGCAAGGAACCCGCGCTGGGCAAGGTGATCCTGGTGGACATGCACGCCGAGGCCACGTCCGAGAAGATCGCGCTCGGCCGTTATCTCGACGGTCGGGTCAGCGCAGTCGTCGGCACGCACACGCACGTGCAGACGTCCGACGAAGCGCTGTTGCCGAAGAAGACGGCCTACATCACCGATTTGGGAATGACCGGCCCCAAGGACTCCGTGCTAGGGCGCGACCTGCCCTCCGTGCTCTCCAAGTTCTTGACGGGCATGTCGTGCAAGTTCGAGATTGCCGACAAGGACGTGATGCTCGAGGGGGCCTGGATCGACATTGACGAGCAGACGGGGCGCGCGCGCCGGATCTCGCGCATTCGGGAGCGCCTGGAGTCCACCTGATGCGGCCCGACCCGGACAACCGGACTCGCGTATACTCGGTGACTGACCTGACGCGCCTGATTCGCGGGGCGATCGAGGGGCAGTTCCGCTCGGTGGCCGTGGAAGGCGAAGTCTCCAACGTCCGTCTGCCAGGCTCCGGGCACTGTTATTTCACGATCAAGGACGCGGGCGCCCAGATCCGCGCCGTGATCTGGCGTAGCGATGTGCGCACCTTGACGATGACGCCGCGCGACGGCCTGAAGGTGCGGGCCTGGGGCGACTTGACCGTCTACGAACGCGATGGCTCGTACCAGATTGTCGTGCGCCGCCTGGAGGAGGCGGGGAAGGGCTCGCTGCAGGCGGCGTTCGAGGCGCTCAAACGAAAGCTGGAAGCCGAGGGGCTCTTCGACGCCGCGCGCAAACGGCCGTTGCCGCTCCTGCCGCGGCACATCGGGATCGTCACGTCCCCGACCGGCGCGGCCATCCGCGACATTCTCAACATTCTCACGCGGCGTTTCCCGAATCTGCACGTGGTACTGGCTCCGGCGCGTGTTCAGGGCGAAGGCGCGGCGGCCGAGATCGCGGCCGGGATTGACCTGCTCAACGCGCGCGGCGGCATTGATGCGATCATCGTCGGGCGCGGCGGCGGCAGCCTTGAGGACCTGTGGTGTTTCAACGAGGAGGCCGTGGCCCGAGCCGTGGTGCGGTCCGCGATCCCGGTGATCTCGGCCGTGGGGCACGAGACGGACTTCACGATATGCGATTTTGTCGCCGACCTGCGCGCCCCGACGCCCTCGGCGGCGGCCGAACTGGTGGTTGGACGGAAAGAGGAATTCGAGGCCACACTCGGGCACTCGGCCAAGGCCATGACCCGCGCCCTGCGCCAGGCATGGCAGGAGGCGCGCCACCGCTTCGCGGCCGCGGCCGGAAGTTACGTGTTCCGCGAGCCCGGCAATGCCGCGCGCGTCTACCGGCAGCGCATCGACCGGCTCGCCGAGCAGTCGCGTCATTTGCTGGAGCGCGGGTTGCGCGAGACCCAGCAGCGGGCCGATGACCTGGGCCTGCGCCTGCAGCACGCCGTTCGCCTGCGGGTCACGACCCGCGCGGAGCGGTTGCGCGGTCTGGAACGCCAGGTGGCGGCGTACAACCCGCTGGCCGTGCTTGATCGCGGTTACAGCATCGCGCGGCGGGCCGATGGACGGATCGTCCGCGCGGCCGGGGACGTGAAGATCGGCGACACGGTGACCACGCGGCTGGCGCGTGGCGAGTTTACATCGGAGGTAAAGCAAACCCATGACCCGCAAGAAGACTGAATCACAGGAACCCGCGGCCGGTACGCCCGCGTTCGAGCAGGCGCTGGACCGGCTCGAGACGATCGTCGGCGAGATGGAAGGCGGCAAGCTGAGCCTGGAGGACATGATGGCTCGCTTCGAGGAAGGCCAGGCCCTGGTCAAGATCTGCACGCAGAAGCTGAACCAAGTCGAGCGGCGGATCGAGATTCTGATGAAGGAGGGCGACAAGGTCGTGGCCAAGCCGTTCGGGGAGGCGGAAGCGGCTGAGGACACCGAGGCGGCCGAGGATGAGTCGGAGGCCGGCGACGAGGGAGGCGAGCCGGGAGGGTTGCCATTCTAGCACCGCCGCTTCTTTCCGTCCGCGATCTCCGCGTGCAGTTTGGCACACCCGATGGGGTCGTGCGGGCCGTGGATGGCGTCGACTTTGACCTGCGGGCCGACGAAACGCTGGCGTTGGTGGGCGAGAGCGGTTGCGGCAAGAGCGTGACGGCCCTGGCCTTGGCGCGCCTGGTCGCGGGCCCGGGTTTGCGCACTTCCGGCCGCGTGGAGCTGGACGGACACGACATGGCGGCGTTGAGCGAACACGAGCTTCGGTCCGTGCGCGGCGGCACGATCGCCTATGTCTTCCAGGATCCGGCGTCGTCGCTGAATCCCGTTAAGACGGTCGGGAGCCAGATCGGCGAAATGGTGCGCCTGCACCGTCGCGTGCCGGATGTCCAGGCCGAGGTGGTGGCGCTCATGCAGATGGTCGGCCTGCCGGACCCCGCGAACCGGTATCGGGCCTTTCCGCATGAGTTCAGCGGCGGCATGCAGCAGCGCGTCATGATAGCGATGGCGCTGGCCTCACAGCCGCGCGTGCTCGTGGCGGATGAACCAACCACGGCCCTCGATGTGACCATTCAGGCGCAGATTTTCGATCTGCTGGCCGCCTTGCGACGCCGACTGCACATGGGCATCCTGCTGATAACGCACAACCTCGGGCTGGTCCGCGCGAATGCCGAGCGGGTGTGCGTCATGTACGCGGGGCAGATTGTCGAGAGCGGGCCGACCGAGCGGTTGCTGTCGCATCCGGGGCATCCCTATACGAAGGGCTTGTTGGCGTCGGTGCCGCGGGTCGGGCGGACAGGCCGGATGCCCGGGATCGAGGGGCAGGTGCCGCATCCAGCGCGGCTGCCGACCGGGTGCCGCTTCCACCCACGGTGCAAGTGGGCGGATGACCGATGCAGGTTGGAGGCGCCGGATTTGGACGAGGCGGATGAAGGGCAGAGCGTGAGATGCCATTACTGGAAGCAATTGACCTGACCGTGCGGTACACGGTGCGGGGTGCGGCGGGCGGGCGGCGTGATTTCAGCGCGCTGGACGCCGTGTCGTTGCGCGTCGGGCCGGGTGAGCGCATCGGCCTTGTGGGCGAGAGCGGGTCAGGAAAGACCACCCTCGCCAAGACGTTGATCGGGCTGGAACGTCCTTCGAGTGGGAGCGTGCAGGTGGATGGGCAGGCGCTCCACACGTTGGATGCCGTGCAACTCGCGCAATTTCGGCGTCAGGTTCAAATGGTGTTCCAGGATCCCATGGGTTCGCTCAACCCGCGCCTGACCGTGGGGGCGGCGATCGGCGAGGTACTGGCGGTGCACCGGATTGTGGCGCGGGCGGAGCGGCAGCAGCGCGTGGCGGACTTGCTCGCAACGGTTGGCCTGGACCTCGATTACGCGGGGCGTTATCCGCACGAGTTCAGCGGCGGGCAGCGTCAGCGCATCGGCATTGCACGCGCCCTGGCGTTGGAGCCGCACCTGCTCATTGCCGACGAGCCGGTCTCGGCGCTGGACGTGTCGGTCCAGGCGCAGGTGTTGAACTTGCTGTCCGATTTGTGCGACGCGCGGCACATGGCGCTACTGCTGGTGGCGCACGACTTGGCGGTGGTGAACTACGTGTGCCGGCGGGTGGTGGTGATGTACCTGGGTCGTGTCGTCGAGAGCGGCCCTGTCGAACGTGTGTTCGGCGCGCCCGCCCATCCCTACACGATCGCGTTGCGCGCCGCGGTGCCGGACCCGGATCGAGCTATCGCACGCGAGGACGCGTCACGCGAGCCGCAGCCCGATCCGGCGCCGCCGGGTGAAGGTTGTCCGTTCTGGCCGCGTTGCCCACGCGTCGAGCATCGCTGCCGTGTCAGTCGGCCGGACCTGGCGCCGGTGGGCGAGGGGCACGCGGTTGCCTGCTGGCGACTGCGGGGAAATGAACGGTGAACAGTGATCGCGCTTGAGTGCACCTCGGTCGAAGCGTTACACTCGCATAAGTGATAGACGGGAGGAATGTGATGACTGCAGTTCTAGAAAAGGTGGAGCAGGAGGCGCTGAATCTGCCGAAGGAGGAGCGTGCCTTCCTCGCCGACCGTCTCCTGAGCTCGCTGGGTGGCGACGTGCTTAGCGACGTTGATGCCGCTTGGGTGATGGAAGCAGAGCATCGGTACGCAGAGTACAAAGAAGGGAAGCGGCAACCCGTTCCTGCGTCTGAGGTCTTCTCCGCTGCAGATCGGATACTCAGGTGAACGGCGCAGGCTTCGACCCCGATGCCAGGGCAGAGTTCCTGGCGGCGGTCGAATACTATGAAGAGTGTCAGGCAGGTCTCGGGCGGCGTTTCCGGGAGATTGTAGATGCCCAGCTTGCTCAGATTTCTGGGATGCCTTTTCGTTACCGCGTGCTCCATGCGCCATTCAGGCGTTGCCTTGTCCCGAGTTTTCCCTACTCCATTGTTTTCGTGATCGAGCCCGAATTCATCTTGGTCGTTGCCATCGCACATGCCAAGCGAAGACCCGGGTATTGGCGCGACCGGACTGCACGATACCGATAGCCCATGCGAACGAGGCGGCAGGTTTGCCCACCTGCCGCCCATCACGCCCCGGCCACCGAACACCGCGTTTCGTATTGCCTTTTGGCCGCCTCCACCCGCAATACTTTTTCCTTCCGCCGTCGGCGATTAAACTCTAACGTCTGCTCACTGAGGACGTCGCATCGAGGCGTGCACGAATGTGACTGACCCGGTTGGTCAGTGCCCGACGCCAAGCAGGCTCGGGTAGTGGGTAACTGGCCAACAGGAATGAACTTCCATGGTGCAATCCTTCGCCACGAGGAAGACATGCATGATTGAAAAGAGAACATTTGAAATCTTGCGTGTCTCGGGGATGCCGGTGACAGACGACGAGTTGCTCGGCGATCTCCACCGTCTGGCTTCCTCATCAGGAAAAGGTACTGTCGGACTGCTGGAATACGGAAGGAGCGGACGGTACAATGAGTCCACGATGGTGCGTCGCTTCGGCTCTTGGAATAAGGCGCTCATAGCTGCAGGCCTTGCAGTCTCAAACGAAGTCAACATTTCAGACGAACGTTTGTTTGAGAACATCCTGGTCCTCTGGCAACACAATGGGCGTCAACCAAGAAGAGCCGAACTTTCCAAACCGCCCTCGGCCATCTCGCAAGGTCCCTACAAACGGCGATTCCGCTCTTGGTATGTCGCGCTGAAGGAGTTCGTTGAGTATGCCAACGGCGGCGATGCGGTTGTTCCGTTGCGCCAGTCCAAAAGCAACACGCCAGCAATAAAACAGACAGGCCGCGATCCATCTCTGCGTTTGCGGTGGAAAGTGCTCCAGCGTGATCGTTTCACTTGTTGTGCCTGCGGTGCGAGCCCGGCGCTCGCGCCAGGCGTTGATTTGCACGTCGATCACATAAAGTCGTGGAGTAAAGGCGGGCAGACGGTCGCCGAGAACCTGCAAACACTCTGCGCTAGGTGCAATCGTGGTAGATCGGATGAGTAGGACGACGGGCAGCGCGATGCTTAGACTGTGTGGTCGTGTCAGCAGAGCCGAGGGATGTTGCTTGGGATTTGGTGCCGAATCGTAAAGAGGGGTTATAATGCCCAAAGTGTTCGATAAGGATGGGTTCAGTTTCTTCTTCTATAGCAACGAACACCGGCCTATTCACGTCCACGTGCGCCACGGGGGTGGTGAGGCGGTGTTTGACGTGGAAGAAGGTATCGAACTGCGCGAATCGCAGAACATGAAGATAGGCGAACTTTCGAAGGCGCAGCAACTTGCCGCGGAAAATCGGCAACTCATCGTGGAGAAGTGGCATGAGCACGTTGGTTGATACGGTCAAGTCCGTCCAGTATCGGGCCGGCCAGATGATTGTCGTGATGGAGAGCGGGGTTGAGATTCGGTTTCCTGTGGCGGGCAATCCTCGGCTTGCCAGGGGCACGTCCCGGCAATTGAACCATGTCGAGGTGTCTCCTTTCGGCCTACACTGGCCCGACCTTGATGAGGATCTGTCCTTCCGCGGTTTGTTGGAAGGTGACTATGGACAGGTCAAGTCCGGCGGAGTCACGTGCAAGCGACGACCCGATGCGTGCCCTGTACCTGCCGTAGCAGAGTCGCGGACGAAGTACGGACATGGCTGAAAGACAGGCGTTTTGACACAGGGTCGAAGGAAACGGCATGAGCACTCCGCGTAATAGACGGCAGGTTCCGGATGCAAGAGCGATTGGGGTCGTTATTGGAACTGAGGTATTCACGGTCTGCTTGTCGGACGGGCGGCAGATTTCGGTGCCCTATTACTGCTTCCCGAGACTGGAAGCTGCGACGCCTGGGCAGCGGGCGCATTTTGAAATGCTGGCCGGCGGGCGGATGCTTCACTGGCCCGAGATCGACGAAGACATCGAAGTTCAGCATATCGTCGAGGGTCGCATGCCGGTGAAGAAGGAATCCGTCCGAGCGTCAGCCGTGGCCGAATCTCCGACGAAGTACGGATAAGGAAAGCACCATGACGCAGGATGAACAGCATCTCGATCTATTGGCCACCTTCCATTATATCGTCGGTGGCCTGACGGCACTGTTTTCCTGCATCTTTCTGATCCACATTGGGCTCGGGATCGCCATGTTGAATGGCGCGTTCGACGCGAGGAATGCGCCGCCGAGGTTCCTGGGCTGGATCCTCGTCATCGTTCCCGCCGTGTTCATCGTGATTGGCTGGATCCTCTCGGGGCTCATGGTTGCGGCCGGGCGTCGACTCAAGCGTCGCGTCTCGTACACGTTTTGCCTCGTGATGGCCGGCTTGGAGTGCATCCTGATGCCTTTCGGGACGGTCCTCGGCGTCTTCACGATCGTGGTTCTGATGAGGGAGTCGGTGAAGCGGCTCTTTGCGGCCAAGAGCGGCGTGTCGGCCGTCGGATGAAATCCGTCGTGACATCGTCGGCACAGCCGCGATTCATCAGCGAACCGATCCGGCCCGACGGCGAGACGTTTGACACGGCTCGGATGGCGGTGGGTGGACCGGGGTTGCCGACACGCTTTCGCTGGAAGAATGAAACTATTCGGATTGCGCGTGTCCTGCGAACCTGGCGGGAGACAGGGCCGTGCGACCATGGCAGCGGCGAAGCCTACGTGCGCAAGCACTGGTTCGAGGTGGTCACGGATAGCGGGCAGACCATGACCCTTTACTTCGAGCGGCGTGCCAGAGCCGGGCGGACGCAAAGCAGGTGGTGGCTCTTCACCATTCAGTGACGGCACTCACCCCGCCAGCTGGTATCGGCCATGCGCGCGCCGGGTCAGCGGCCAAACAGGTGTTTGTAGCCGATGGAGAGGATCGCGCTGCCGGTATGGCTCTTGCCGTCGCGTTCCGAATCCTTCTGCACGGTCGTAAGGCCGTACTCCCCGCGGAGATCCAGAAATATCTGGTTGTTTCGGTCCAGCAGGTATTCCGTTCCCAGGCCGCCCATGACGCCCGCGTTCACCTTGTTGAGATCGCCCCTGACGTTGGTATCGGCATCGAAGGATACGGCGGGCAGTGGTTGACCGCCGACGGTTAGCGGTGTGCCCGCCTTGTCCACGTAGATCTGGCTCGTGCCTCGCGACTCCTCCTTGGCGTTCAGGAGATACCCGACATAGGGGCCGAGTTCGATAAAGTAACGCCAGTGGTCGCCGTTACCCCATTCGTATTTCCCCAACAGCGGTACTTCCAGGTAGTTGAGGATGCTCTTGTTCTTGAAATTTCCATAGAGTGATTGTCCCGGCGGCAACTGCGGAAAGCCTTCGGGGCTCTGCGTGATGGGCTGGATTCCTTTGCGTTCACCGCCTTGCCCGCTGTAGTCCACCTCAACCAGAAGCGAAAAACGGGTCATCAGGCCGTACTCGGCAATCAGCCCGGCATTCGGCGCGATGATGGAATCATAACCGCGGCTGACTTCATTGCCGCCGCCACTCAGGTGCGGAATACTGGGTCCCCCTCGAATCCCCAGCCAGAAGTCGCCCGGCTCTCCCGCGCAGGTCGCCGCCGCAATCGATAGACACGCCGCCAGACTGCACACCATTTGTTTCTTCATGATCAACTCCTTGTTGGTCACCTAATGAGAGGCACCGAGTGTCAGCGTGCCATCCCGGCGAGCGGGCGCAACCCGGAAAAACCCCACAATCGACTTCGAAAAAACGTAGCTGGTTTCGACTCGCGTGAGAGGTGGGCTCGATACCGGCAGCCTTCCAGGGCGAGTGGGTCCCCTAGGGGGACCGCAAAAGGGTCCGCACTCGTAGGGTTTTTCAGAAGGCCGATTCAGCCTTTCCCCGATGGCGTATTGCACGTCCGTTTTATAGGGTTCTACCGTTCTGGCCAGCGAAGCGTTGTTCGGGGGGTATTGGCCAGGGGGCGAGAGTGCGATGACACAGGACAGAACGGCGTCTCAGTCTGCGACGATCGGCGAGGACGGAGTTGATTCGTCCGCCGTGCTCGTAGTCGGATGCGCGCCCGACTTCACTGAGGAGTTGGCCTCCAGCGTGTCGCAGGGAACCCGCAAGGTACTCGCGGCCCGTACCGGCTCCGAATGCATGGAAGTCATCCGGGGCAATCGCGTTGTTTTGATCGTCATGAGTGTCGCCCTGCCGGACATGGATGCCAGGGAGTTGTTCACGGGCCTTCGTGAGAACCCTCAGACGGCAAGCATCCCGGTGCTTTTTGTGGGCCAGCGGATCAGCGACTCGGTCAAGAAACACGCGTGCTTGATAGAGTCCGATGGACACATGGAGGGCGATCCCAGCGCAGGCGAGGCTGCGGCGTGGGTGACGGCCCGTCTTCGGCGCACACGCGAGGTCGCCCGTGTTGGGCGACGCGACCCGCAGACCGGTTTGCCCAACCGGGCCGCGTTTTGCGATGACTTCACGCAGACGTGCCAAACCTGCCACGCCGCGAGCGAACCCGTCGCGCTGGCGGTTGTGTCGGTCGATGAATGTGCCCAGGGCCCGGAAGACAGGGCACAGAGTGCGAAGGATGAGATCGTGCCGCGCGTGGCGACGATCCTGTCCGCCTGTCTGCGTGCCACCGACCTCGTGGCACGCTGGAGCAGCGAGGAGTTCGTTTTGCTTTTGCCAGGCGAGGATGCATCCGGCGCGGCCCGGGCGATCGAGAAGGCGCTGGCCGCCTTGCGAAACGTCACGGCGACGGACAATGGTGGACAATTGAAAGGTGTGACCCTTTCGGCGGGGTTAACGGTCGTGACGTCGGCAACGCCCGTTACGGCGGCCGTCGCCGATGCGGAACGGTATCTGTACAAGGTCAAGGCCGCGGGCGGGAATGGCGTGGCGTCGAGTCAGTCCCAGCTTCACAGGCGGGCCAATCGGGCGCTCATCGTGATCGACGATCGCGTCATGTCGCTGGTGATCAAGGGTGTTCTCGAGAAGGAGGAGTTGGAAGTCTTCCATGTCAAGGAGGCGGACCTTGCGGTGGATGCGTGCGCCGGCCGGCGGCGCTTCCAGGTGATGGTCATTGACGAGCGACTTCCGAACCGTGATGGTTTCGCCGCCCTTGAGAAACTGAAGGCCATCCCTCGGAACCGTCATGTTCCCACGATCATGCTGTTGTCCGAAAAGACCGAGGACCGCGTTACGCGTGCCCTCGAGTTGGGGGCAAGCGACTATGATGGCCGGCCGTTTGCGCCGCTCCCGTTCGTCTCCCGCGTCCGTAAACTGATTGCGCAAACCCGGACGACGGGACCGGCTCACTCCGGGTCTTACCGAGTGCTGGTGGTCGACGATGCGGCCAAGCACTTGATCCTGGCGGCCTCCGCGCTGCACCAGTACGGCGGTTTCTGTGTTTACCTGGCCCGCGGCGACGAGGACGCCAGGAACCGGCTGGCGAGTCTGGCCGTGGATATCGTGGTGGCCCCGCTCGCCATGATCAGAAGCGGCCGACTGTCCCTCGCCACAGGGCCGGGCGAGGCAGCTCGCCGGGATGTTGCCCTCGTGGCGACGGTGGTCAGCGACGGGTACGACCCGGCTTGCATTCAGCAGCACGGCATCAAGGGCGTTCTTAAGACCCCGTTCGATGCGCTGACGCTGGGGCGCGAGATTGAAAGTCTGGTGGACATATCGGCCGCCGGAAAGCCCTGCGATGCCCCGCCCGATCATCTGGAGCGGGAGTTCCAGCGAATCATGATGCCTGGGGTGACGGTTGGCGCCCTGTGACGCCTGCGGCTTCGCCCAGGGATCATAATTGTGCCGCTGGCGTCCGGAAGCGCGCTTGGATGTGCGTCTGGATATCCCCTTGCGATTTCCGCCGATATGGGATATGAAAGATCCATTGGTGGATCCGCATGGCGAAGGAATTGACAAACGAGAAGCTGGTTCCGTTTGCTGCGCTGGTGCACGCACTTGACGGCGCGATCCAGACGCGCTCGATCTACCCGCCGAAGCACCCCATGCTGGCCGAGTCGGCGAAGGGCTTAAAGGTCGCTCTGGATGCATGGTTCCGCATCGAGGGCAAACTCGACCTCGGATTCTCACCGAAAAATCTCCTTTTGAACGGCCAGTTCGTCAAGGACAAGGATCCCGTTTTTGTTTCCATGGCGAACTACTTCCATTCCCGTGGCCTCTTGGCGCTGACCGTGACCCGGGGCGTTTCGGAGACGGAGATCGGTACCCTGTTCGATGCATTTCGCGGCACTCCCGAGGCCATCGCCGAAGCCGGCGGCGTCGCCACGCAAATGCGCGCCTGTGCGCACATCACGATCAAGGAGATCGACTACCGCGTCGTCCTGGCAGCCTCCCGGCGTAACGCCGCGTCCGATCCCATCCGTCTCTGGGAGTCGCTGTGCCGTATGGGCGACTCGGCGAATCCGACGTCCGAGACCATGATGGCCGCGATCAAGGACACCGGCAAGGTTGCCGACGCCGTCAACGCCGCCTTTGCGGTCTCGGGCAAGGATCGCGCTGCCGTGACGGCGAAGATCTGGCAGGTGCTGGGCGCGTTCGGTCGGGAGACAGCCAAACTCACGCGCGGGGAGGATCGACCACTCCGGCAGTCGCTATCCGTCATCGCGGCAAAGCTGAACCCGGAACTGCTCGTCAGCCTCTTCGAGAAGGGCGGGGTCGATCCGGAAACCCGCGAGCTGCAAGGCATGCTGCTCAACGACCTGCCCGAGGATGTGGTGGCCGGTTTCATTGTGTCCATCATTGACCGGCAGGGCAAGATCGACCGGAACCTTATCGACCTGTTCGGGAAGCTTTCGGCGCGACCGGCGCGATCGACAGGGGTTTCCTCTCTCGTGGCGGAGAAGCTCCTTCAGGAAAGTCAGTCCCGTGGCGGCGGGTTGGACGAGATTCGGGAGGCCATTCAGGAGGCCCTGAAAATCGCTCCCCGGGACGATTTCATGTCGAAGATCTACAAGCTGACCGTCGATACGGTATCCGAAAAGGTCGGGCTGGTGAGCGAACTGTCGGCGTCGCTCAAAGCCCTTGTTCAGGATTACGAGAAGCGGGTCCAGCCCGCCAATACAGACCGTGAAAGGGCGGAATTGCTTCTGAATGTTCTTTGGTTCGAGAGCGATCCCGTATATTTCAGGAAATTCAGTGACCTGCTGATCGATTCTATGCAGAACTCGCCCGCCGACCGGGTCAACGAACTGGCGCGGGACGCGCTGACGCTCTATTCGGAGAAGAGCGGCGCCGACTCAAGCGAGAGGGCGATTGCGCGGGAATCCGAGATAGCGCTGAGCCGTCTCGGGAAGATCACGGGCGCCCCGTTCCTCGTTTCTCTGATTCCCAAGGCCACCGACAGCGAGCTGAGGGGGATCGGGCTGTCTCTTGACGGTTTGGACTCGAGTTCCGCCGGCACGTTCCTCGATGCCTTTCTCGCTGAGCGATCGATCCTCGGAAAGGAACGGTTCGCGATCATGCTGTCGGGCATTCCGTTCACCGAGGAGCAGATGGAAAAGGTCGTCGCGGCTCTCGACAAAGAGTCCGATCCCAAGGGCCGTGACATCATGCTCGCCGTTCTGCTCGGCGGTTGTGACGAGAAACGGGCGCACGCGTTGTTCGCGAAGCTTCGCAAGGGTTTCTTCGTGAACGCTCATCTGCGGGCGGCGGTCAGAATTTGCGGCGAACGCCGGATGCACGGAACCGTGCCGCACCTTGCGAATATTCTCGCTGTACGCCCCCGTCTCGATTGGCGGGGCTACCATTCCTTGCGCACGGCGGCCGCCACGAGTCTGATTCAAATCGGATCGCCCGAGGCCCGCCAGACGCTGGAGCACCACGGGAGCAAGAAAGATCGGGCCGTCCGGCAGGCCTGCGAGAAGGTGATCAAGAGGGTTGGCTCGAAATGAGGTCACGTCATGGCACTGGCTGACATCCGGGAGAGTGTCGAGAAGTTCCTCTTGGCGCTTCAGTCCGCCTTTCAGGCGCGGGCCATGTACGGTGAGGCGCACAAGCTCACCAAGGAGGCCCTCGGCGAGGCGCACTCGATGATGCAGGGCGCCGTCCTGTCCCGGCCGGACGTAACGCTCGGGGTTGTCGGCGAAATGCTGATCTTTGACAAACAACCCCTGCACCGCCTGGCGCGAACCGCCGCTCTTTTGACAGGCCTGCTCATCGATGGGAAGATCGAGAAGGTCTCCTTTCTCAAGGCGGCGACGCGCGACGAACTGGGGGCCTTCCTCGCCCTCGTCGAGGCCCGAAGGAAACTGGACGCCAACGCCGCCGCCGCCATCGACACCTCGGGACTCCGGAATATCGTGATCGAGGGACTTGGGATCGATGAATCCCGTGACGGTCGGAAGGCCGATCGCGAGACGAACCCGTGCGCCGCCTATTACACCGAAGGGGTGGATGTGCTGGGCGACATTGCGCAGTCGATCGGCGACAAGCGCGCGATCGACGCCGACAAGGCCAACGCGTTCATCAACAAGATTCTGGGCCGGCTCCTGGAGAACAAGTCCCCGCTGCTGATCGCGGCTTCGCTCAAGAAGCACGACGAGTACTCCTTCGTGCACTCCCTCAATGTCGCCGTGATCTCCCTCGCGCAGGCGCAGGGCCTCGGTATGAGCGCCCCGTTGGTGGCGGAGATCGGGATGGCGGGGTTCCTCCACGACTCAGGTAAACTCGCCCTCGCCGGGCAGGTCCTCAGGAAGAAAGAGAAATTGAGCGAGGATGAATTCGCCAAGGTGAAGTCCCACCCGCTGGATGGCGCCAAGCTTCTCATGCTGACACCGGGCATTCACCCCTTGATCGCCGTGGCCGCGTTCGAGCACCACGTTCGGTATGACAAGAAGGGCTATCCGACGAAGGTGTTCGGCGGCGACCTCAATCTCGGCAGCATGATCGTGGCGATCGCGGACGTTTACGATGCGCTCCGAAGCGTCCGGTCCTACAAAGAGGGGATGACGCCAGAGAAGGTGTACGAGGAAATGCATAAGATGTCCGGCACCCACTTTCACCCCGATTTGCTCGAGGCGTTCTTTTCGTCGGTCGGCGTGTTTCCGCCGGGAACGATGGTGGAACTGGACGACGGACACGTTGGCATCGTGATCGCGGAAAATGATGCGGAAATCCGGCAGCCGATTGTCGAAGTCTGGTACGCCAAGGGCGGCGCCAAGGAGCGGCAGCCCTATGTCGTGGATCTTGCGGAGAAGGGCCCCGGGGGGAGCTATCGGCACACGGTTCTCACGTCCATGCTTCCCACCGAAGTCTACGAGATACCGGCCAAGTACCGCGTGGACTGATCACAAGCTATCCCCTGCCTGTTGAATTCACAGTCCGGCGACCGCGCAGATATGCCCGGCCAGGTTGGCTGCACAGAAGGCTGCCACGATGGCGCCCAGGACGTCCATGGTATAGTGGGCTCGCAGGACGATCACGACCGTAGCTTCAAACACCGCGACGGCGCCGGCGGCAAGACCGAAGCCAAACGGCAGCAGGTGGCTGGCTTCGATCGCTCCCAGCACGGCTATGGCCGTGTGGCCGGAAATGAAGAAATCGTTGGCCGTTCCGTACGTCACCAGCAGGGACGGAAAGCCGGGATGATGCCAGATCATTTTTGGCGGCGCCGGGAGCGCGCACACCGCCTGGCATACCTGCCTGAATGCAAAGAGAAGCAACAGCGCGAGGAACGGGCGCAGAGTGGGACCGAAAACGCCGGCCCCGATCAGGAACAAACCGAATAGGTCGATGCCGGCCGAACTCGCGATGAGAACGCCGGAAGCAACCCGCGGACGGGCCTGCAACCAGTCGTTCCACGGTTCGCTGAGATCGTGGAGGAGGTCGCCGATGCGGCCGTCCTTGATACCCCGGCCTGCGATGAGCGATTGGGTCCAGAACCAAGCCGCCAGACTCACCCCGACCACGAGCCCTTTCAGCGCCAATCCGCCGGCCCGCGAGGCCAGCCAGCACCCGGTTGGCGCCGACTTGGCCCAGGCGATGACGGCCAGCAGAACAACCAGGACGCCCAACAACAGGAGCGCCGCGAACCATTGCAGGCCTTGCCCAGGTTTGAGCGGGGGTGTTGGAGCACTCATGTTCGTGGCTCCCCCGGTGGCACGCGGCGTCGGGCCACGAGGCCTGCGAGCATGGTTTCCAAGTCCGTCCGTATGCGAGCCATGACCGGGTCCGTTTCTACCCATCGCTCGCGCGTTGGCTGAACTTCGATCGCTTCGCCCACTTCGACGACGGCGCGGAGGGGGCCGTGCACTGGCGTCTGGTCCGTCAGGTCCTCCTCGAACCGTTCCACGGTCTCGAGCAGACGCTCCGGCGTGGGCTGCGGTGAGAAGTAGCCTGGCGGGTAGAAGTACAACTGCTGGGCCAGATAGATGTCGGCAAGTTGGAGCCAGCGCCGGCTCCGCTCCGCCTCGTCGAGGTCCCCTGCCACCAGGTCGGGTAATAGCGCGAACCGAAGATTCTTGACCCGTGTCACGACGTTGTCGTCCCGCTTGCCCTTCAACCATTCGACCTCCAACGGCCCCAGCAAGTGATCGATCAATGCCGTCAGCCGCTGCCGCAGTTCGCCGGCCTTCGGCATCCCGAAATACTCGATTTCTTTGAGCGCTAACAGGGCCTCGCCAACCTTGACGATCCGTTCTGTGAGGCCAAGGTGAGTCTGTGGACGCCACGAGAGACGGTGCTCGATCTTCGCCAGGGCGATGGTCAGGGCATTATTCAGGTCGCCCTCATAGAAGTACCGGATGGCCACGGGGTGAACGACGACCTTGCCGGACCCTCCGTCCGCCGCCCTCTGTTTGGCGGCATTACGGGCAATGAAGACGGAGCCGTCCATCAGGTGGTTGACCTGATCGTTGGTTCGCGAGACGACACCCTCGGGGAACAGGACCAATGGCCGTTTCGCCTCGACGAGGATCTGCACGGCGAATTTGAGCGCTTCGCGGTCCAGGCCCTCGCGATAGACGCTGAAGGCGCCCGCCCGTCGCAGGAGCCACGTCTGAAACGCCGATTGTTTGAATAAATGCCAACTGGCCATGATGTGAACCGGTCGCCCGATAGCGTAACCGAGATGGGCCACCACCATCGGATCCGACGGCCGGCAATGGTTCGGTGCGATCATGATGCCGTGCCCGGCCTCCACGGATTTCCGCAAGCGTTCCGTGCCGATCAGTTCGACCGTCTCGATCCCATGAGCACGACGCAAGTAGACCGGCAGGAGGGGCCGCAGCGCGTTCGGCCAGAAGACTCCGCGACACGGAGGGACGAACTCATACGGCTGGTCGATGATGATATTCTGCATGGCGCGCCCGGTCCCTCACGGAGTTTTGGTCGTCAACTGCCTGGCCAACTCCTTCATGGCCCGCAAATCTAGTTTCCCGGTGCCCAATACCGGCAGAGCCGCGATTCGGAAACTGGATTCGCGGCCCGGCTTCCAAAGGTTTGGAATGTCGGCAGCGTCGACCGCTTGCGCGAGGCGTGCGGCATCACCCGCTTCGTCGGTGTAGAGCAACACGAGCTTTTCGCCTTTCCGATCGTCAGGGACGGAGACGACTGCCAGGACCTGGGTGGACATGGCGAGTTGTCCGTGCAGCGCCTCTTCGATCGCCAGGTGAGGCACCATTTCGCCGCCGATCTTGCTGAATCGCGACAGGCGGTCGGTGATCGCCACGAACCCCTCGGCATCCATGCGGGCGACGTCGCCGGTGTTGTACCAGCCATCCTGCAACACTTCGGCCGTGAGTTCAGGCTTCCCCAGGTAGCCCAGCATGACGTTCGGCCCCTTCACCTTGAGCAGACCGGCTTCGCCCACCGGGAGGGTGCGCCCGGTGTCAGGGTCCGTTATTTTGACCGCTACGCCGGGGAGCGGCAGGCCGACGCAGCCTTCTTTCCAGCCGCGTTGGGAGACGCCTTCGGTGACAACGTGCGGCAGGCTCAAGGTGGCGACGGGCGAGAGCTCGGTGGCGCCGTACCCTTCCAGCGGGCGAATCCCGAATCGCTCCTCGAACGCAACGGCGAGGCGGTCTTTCAGCTTCTCGGCCCCCACCACGACGTACTTGAGCGAGGCAAAGTCCTCTTTCGTTGCTTTGCGCAGGTACAGCATGAGGAACGTTGGCGTCGCGAACAGCATCGTGGAGCGGCTTTCTCGCACGAGCGTGGCAATTGTGCCGGCATCGAGCGGGTTCGCGTGGTATGTGGCGGAGAAGCCGCTCAGCAACGGAAACCAAATCGTGCCGGTATAACCTAGTGAATGGAAGAAGGGCAGGGCTGCGCAGACGTTGTCGGTGGGTGCCGAGTGGAATACCCGCCGCAGGGATTCGATGTTTGAGGCAATGTTGTGGTGACTCAGCATGACACCTTTGGGCTCGCCGGTGGATCCCGAGGAAAAGATGACGGTCACCGGGCGGTCGGCCTCAAATCCGGGAATGCGACCCAGGATACTCGCGGGCAGGAAAATGGCCTTGAGGAAAGCCTTTCGCTTGTCTCCAGGCGTCAAGGACGCCAGTACGTCTTCCAGATAGAGCGTCCCGGCAGGCATTTCGAGCGGCGGGATCTTCTCCAGGAAGGCCTTGGAGGTGACGATGGTCTTCAGGTCGCACTGCCGAATCGCGGATTGGAACGAGCCGGCCGAGGCGGTGAAGTTGAGATTGACCGTGGTCTTGCCGAGTAGGGTCAGCGCCAGGTTGGCGAGGGCGCCGCCCACAGACGCCGGCAGCAGGATACCCACCTTGTCCTGGCCGGCCGTGACTGGGCGCAGCTTGTCGGCCAGCGCCAGCGAGCCGCACAGCAACTTGGCGTAGGTCAGGCGTTTGCCCGTGGCATCGGTCATGGCCAGTTGGTCCCAGTTGGCGTGGGCGGACTTGGCGAACATCTCGCCGAGGGGTTGGCGCTCCGGTTTGCGGTCCTGGTAATAGTCGACCGACAGTTCCATGACGGCCAGCCGCACGTCGTTGACCAGAGTCGTCGGGGGCACGGGGTGTCCAAACAAAACGGTCACGGGATAACGTAACAGCAGCGGTCGGCGCCGGCCGAGTTGTCCATGGTAGTAGTTGGTGATCGCGCCCCAGGCGCCGCCGATATAGACGGGGACGACGGGGTAGTTTGTTTCCTTCACCAGGTAAGCGAACCCATGTTTGAATTCGCGAAGATTGCCCGTGTGGGTCAGGGTCCCTTCGGCAAACACGCACACCATGTAGCCTTCAGCGAGGGCCGCTCGTACGGCCTCCAGTGCTTGTGCCAACTGTTTCGGCGAAGCCTTGGCATCCACCGGGAGGCAGCCCAGCAGGTTGAAGGCCCACCCGAGCCGCGGCCAACGGGCATACAGCGACGACTCGACGATGAAACGCAGCCGCCGCTGTTGCGTGGCGATCAACAGCAGGGCGTCCAGGTGCGAGACGTGGTTGCAGACCAGGACGGCAGGCCCGTCGATCGGCACGTTGGCGGCGCCCAGGGTGCGGATGCGGTAGGCCAGCCGCGTCACCACCAGCAGCACGAATCGCAGCAGGAAATCCGGCAATACCTTCAGCGTGACGACCAGCAGAGCCAGTGTAAGCCCGGCCATCAGCAGGAACCCCGTGGCCGCCGACCACCCGAGCTTGACGGTCATCAGCACGAGGCCCGAGGCGACCAGCGCGCCGACCCAACTGAGAAAGCTGGAGGCGGCCAGAATCTCGCCCCGCTGTTGTTGCGGGGCCTGCGCTTGCACGAACGAATCCACCGGCACAATGAACAAGCCGGCGCCCGCACCCGCGGCGAAGATGGCGGGGCCGGCATACCACACGGAGGGCGGCAGCCACTTCAACGCCAACGCGCCCAGGGCGAGCATCATCGCTCCCAGCGGCACAATCCCGAACTCGATGTTGCGCCCGGACAATCGGCCCGACAGCCACGCGCCGGCCGCGATACCGATGGATGCCACAAAGAACAGATAGCCGCTGTGCGACTCGTCCAGCCCCAGGCGTTGCATGCCGTAGGGGATCAGGTTCAACTGCATGTAGGCGCCAAGCATGGTGAAATAGGCGGAGGCCAGAACGGCCTGAAGCAGATAACGGTCGCCGCGGATGGACCACATCGTGCGCCAGATGTCCCGCACGAACAACGGCGTGATCCGCTGGTCCGATCCGGCAGGCGGCGTGCGGGCAATCATCGACGCGGCGATCAGCCCGACCACGGCCGTCGCCACGCAAACACTCTGGGCCAGGGTGTAGTTCGCGCCGGTCAGGCCGACCAGAAAGGGCGCCACGGCGGACCCCAGCACCACGGCCAGAAAGGTGGCCATGACCAGCAGGCTGTTGGCCCGGGACAACTGGTCCCGATTGACCAGTTCCGGAACAATCCCATACTTGGAGGGGCTGAACAGGGCGCTGTGGGTGCCGATCAGGAAGAGTACGGCATAGAGGCCCCATTCACACTGCCAGAAATACGAGGCCACGGCACCCGCCATCGCCGTGATTTCCATCGCCTTGCAGAGCACGAGGATGTTGCGTTTGCTGAAACGGTCGGCCAGGACGCCGGCGGCCGCGGAGAAGAGCAGGAATGGGACGATGAACACGACAGCGGCCATGGCGGAGATGGTCGCCGCCGCACCCGCGCCGTGCAGGTGAATCATGAAGAGGATCGCCAGCACTTTGAACACATTGTCGTTCAAAGCCCCGCAGAACTGCGAGATGTTGAGCCAGGCGAATCCACGGGAGGGCGGTGTGCCGGTCGTGTTGGTCATGACTCTTTCTCCCACGCCGCAACTCCCTCCCGACGGATCATGGTGGCTCGCGTGATACGGTCCGGGCGTGGAAACTATCACACCGCCGTTTGTTCCGCACGTGAAGAAGACGGGAGGTGACGGGTCAAGAGTAAGGGAATTGGAGGCTGCATATCGTCCGAACCCCGGTTGCAGGGCGCAACGGCTTTGCGTAAGCAATTATGCGGTCGTTGTAGGCGCCGATCAACGGATGGGAACACACAGGAGGCGAGACCGTATGAACGCGATCAAGTGGTCCAGGGTGATCATCGTAGTAGCCGCCGGTATCACGAGTGGGGTGGCGATGGGGTTGCCGTCACAGGGCGTGGCGGAAACGACTCCCGCCCTATCAGATGAGGTCACGGCGCCGGCTCGCCAGTTGGGGCGGGCGTTTGCCGCCGTCGCGGCGCATGTCAAGCCGGCCGTCGTCAGCGTCTACTCGGAGAAGGTGCTGAGATTCATCGGCACCGAAATGCCCGCGCCCTTCGGGGGCGAGTATTTTGAACAGATATTCGGCCACGGGGCAACGCGCATGGCGCCCCAGCAACACGAATACCGCGTGCCGCAGCGCGGGATGGGGTCCGGCATGATCCTCGACAAGAAGGGCCATATCCTGACGAATTATCACGTCGTGGGGGACGTGGATGAGATCAAGGTGCAACTGGCTGACCGGCGCACGTTCGAGGCCGAAATCGTGGGACAGGATCCGCGCTCCGATGTGGCGGTCATTCGGATCAAGGGGCCGGTGCCGGATGATCTGCCAACCGTGGAACTGGGTGACTCGGATGCCTTGCTGACAGGCGAACTGGTGATGGCCATCGGCGCCCCGTTCGGGTTGGCCCAGACGGTAACCACGGGCATCATCAGCGCCAAGGGCCGCGATCACATGGGTATCGCAGACTACGAGGATTTTCTACAGACGGATGCCGCGATCAATCCCGGCAACTCCGGCGGCCCCCTGGTTAACATGCGGGGCGAAGTCGTGGGAATGAACACGGCGATGGCCACCAGCATCGGGCAGCATTCGGGCGTCAACTTTGCCATTCCGAGCAACATCATCAAGACGAGCGTGCCGGTACTGGTCAAAGGCGGGACCGTTCAGCATGGCGTCATCGGCGTCGGCATTCAGGACGTGACCAAGGAGTTGGCCCGGCAGTTTCATCTGTCCGATACGAAGGGTGCACTGGTCGCGCATGTGGAGAAGGGATCGTCGGCCGACAAAGCCGGTATCAAGGTGGGGGATATCGTGATTCGGTTCGACGGCAAGCCCGTGGCGGACGCCAGCCAGTTGCATCGCCTGGTCGCCGCCGGCCAGCCCGGCAACAAGGTGGAGATTGGCCTGATTCGGGAGGGTAAGGAGAAGTCGGTCACGGCGGTCGTAGGAACCATGGGTGCAGGCGGCGAGTCGGGCGTGGAGACGGGGGACAAGGCTCTGTCAAAATTCGGCCTGACCTTGCAGGCGTTGACTCCGGAACTGGCGACCAAGCTGGGCTACGAGGGCGAGCAGGGAGTCCTTGTGGCCGCTGTAGAGAGCGGCAGTGTCGCGGCGGTGTCAGGGATACAGGACGGCGACCTGATCATGGCCGTCAATCACAGGACGGTGAGCAGCCTGTCCGATGTCGAGCAAGTGCTGCGCGGCTCCGAAGAGAAGAACAGCGTGCTGTTGCTGATCAACCGCAAAGGCGCGGGCCTGTTTGTCGTGCTGCAGGCGGAGTAGACAGGCGGCAGACGCGCTACCGTTTGACGCGGGCGTTGCCCTGCCAGATGCTCCACACCTGATCTTCGTCGGCGGGTTGGGCGTAGTCCGTCAACAGGGTCGCGGCCAGGGCGCCGCTGGCCCAGCCGAATTGGATCCACTTCTGCGGCTCCCAGCCCTTCAAGATCGCGTAAAGCATGCCGCCCACGAACCCGTCACCGCCGCCGATGCGGTCCAGCACGCCGATCTCCCGCGGTTCGACGACATGCCACTCGCCGCCCGCGGACATGATCGCGCCCCAGAGGTGCTGGTTGGTGTTGACGACCTCGCGCAAGGTCGTGGCGAAAACCGACGCGTTCGGGAAGGCCTCCTTGACTCGGGTGATCATGCCCTTGAACCCGTCGATTTTGGCCGCGATACCTTTGCCGCCGGCCTCGGGGCCCTCGATGCCCAGGCAGAGCTGGAAGTCCTCCTCATTGCCGAGGAGGATATCCGACACGCCGGCGATTTCGGTGAAGATGGCGCGCAGTTCCTCTTCACGGTTCTTCCAGAACGAGGCCCGGTAGTTAAGGTCGAAGGAGATCCGCGTGCCGTGCTTCTTGGCGGCCCGGGCCAACTCAAGACAGAAGTTGCCCGTGTCGGGTGAGAGCGCGCCCACGAGCCCCGACAGATGCACGATCTGGACTCCCTCCTTGCCGAAGATCCGGTCCAGGTCGAAGTCCTTCACGTTGAGCGTCCGCCCCACCTCGCCGGCGCGGTCATTCCACACCCGCGGTCCGCGGGATCCGCACCCGCTGTCGGCGATATTGATTTGGTGCCGGTATCCCCAGGGGCCGCCCTGTTCGACTTCGCGTCCTTCGTACGTCATGTGCCGGCTGGCCAGGTTGTCCTTAATGATCTGGGCCATGGGGCTGCCCTTGACGAATGTCGTCAGGATTTTGACTGGGAGGCCGAGATAGGATGCCACGCTGGCGACGTTGGACTCGGCGCTGGTGGCCTGCAGGGAAAACGTATTGCTGCCGTGAACGGGTTGGCCGTTGGCCGGCGCGATTCGTATCCCCATGCTGGTCGGAACGAGCAGGGAGTAAGTGAAATCCTTGCGCAAGTCGATCTTCATTCGGAACTCCTCTTGAGTGGGCGAGACCTTAACACGCCCCATGGCATCGGAAAAGAGGCGAGTGTCGGGCCGGATGTTGGTATTGGCAGACCGTCGTCACACTGTTAGTCTCCGTCCATTAAACAGCGTATCCGGGGAAGCAGCCCCGGTGAATGGGAAGCGAGGGACTGACGCAATGTCTGGCCAGATGGCAAGGGTACCTCTTGTCCTGCTCGTGGCCGTGGCCATAACGGCGACCGCGCTGCAAGCCTTTGGCGGACACCCGATGTGGCCGCCGCGTGCGCATTCCGCCGAGTACCGCCAGGCGAACATGCTGTTCTTGCGATTCCAGGATGCGCTGGCGGCAGAGCGCTGGCCGGAGGCGCTCGCGCTCTGCTCGGATCGAGTTCGAGCGAAGGCCGCGGAATGGACATCGCCCGAAACCTTCCTGACGAACACGGTGCCGAAGGACCTTCTACTCGCGCAGGACTTCGGATTCTGGACGCTCCGGTCCGATAAGCCGGACGGGTTCGACTGGACGGACAGCGCCAGCTTCTATGCGCTCATCATCCCGTTGACCGAACCCATATCCTGCCTGCTGGAGATGCGCACCTCATGAGCGAAAGCCTTAGTTCAAACGACGTATTGCGGGACTTCCTGGAACCTGGAGCCTATGGCGGGAATCCCGCGTTTTGGGATGAGGCCATGGCCTCCTTACCGGTCGGGGTTCTGCCCATGCTGGATCCCGCAGCGATCCCTGCACGCCGCGCGGCTGCCGGTTTGCCTGCCGATCGGGATGGCCTGCTGCGCGCGGTGGCCGCAACGGTGGCTTCGGACCCGGCACTGAGTCGCTTCGCGTGGTATTTGCACTGGCGTACATTTGTCGCCCCGGAACATGGCGTGCCGTGGGGTGCCCCGACGCTCGCGTCGCGCCTCGGCGCGCAGGCTGGTGCGTTCTACGAGTTGCTCGCCTTGGAGTTTGCGCCGCGCTTGGCCGCGTGGCACCGGCATTTGGGCTATCCCCGCGAGGTGACCGAGCAGACCATCCAGCAGATCTCGGCCTTCGAAGGCAATCACCTTCGGGGCCGGGGGTGCGCCGGCATCTATGAACGTCAGTTCCCCTGGTTGGCCATGTACCTGATCCAACCGTACGTCCGGCTCGGGCGTTTCGAGTTTCAGTTGCACCCTTACGGCGGTGGCGTGAGTGTCTGGAAGCGCGCGGCCGATGGGCAGGTTCTCGCCTTGGCGGAAGACGGTACTCGGGTGGCCGAGGACGGGCTGCGTTTGGCCGGCGGCGCTCCGGCAACCGCAGGCTGGACCGCGCGCCTGGTGGAGACGTCCGCCGCTGTCGTCGGTTTTCCGGTGGACCCGGCGGGTCGCATCCTCCGCACGCAGGTCAGTCTGGATCGGGCTGCCTGGACGCCCGTGTTCCAGAAGGGCAGCACGGTGCTGGATCTGCACATTCCGGCGGGCGGCGGGATGGGCTGGGACGCGATGACGGATAGTTTCCGACAAGCCCTGGCTTTCTTCCCTCGCTATCATGCCGATCAACCGTTTGCGGCGGTGGTTGTGAACACATGGTTCCTGGACCCGCGCCTGGCTGAGGTGCTGCCCGCGGACGCCAACCCGCTCCGCCTGCAACGCGCGGTCTACCTCTTTCCCGGGCCGCCGCAACCCGGCAGTCTCTGGTTCGTGTTCCTGGCCGATACCGCCACAGTCGATCCGGCCGACCTGCCGCGCGACACATCGCTTAGGCGCCGGCTCGCGGAATTCCTCGAGAGTGGCCGGAAGTGGAATGCGGGCAGCATGTTCCTGCTGCCCGAGGACATGCAGCACCTGCGGGAGGGCTGTTACCGGGATCGGTTCCTGCCGCTTCGCGAAGAGTTCGGGCTGGGCTGAGGCCGTAGCGGCGTGGGTGGCGCGAGAACAGGAGCGCAAGAGTCACGGCGCGGCGAGGACGCCGCCGCCCTACCCAAGACACGCGCGTACGGTGGAGGGTGGCGCGTTGTCGCCGCCGTGGTCTAGTACGTCCGGCCCAGCGCCCGGCGCAGGCGGTAGAGCATGATGCCCCAGAGATAGACGATGAACCCGATCTCGCCGCTGCTCATCTTGAGCCGGAAGATGTGGGTGTAGCCTTTGAATCCCCGGTACACGAGGTTGAAGACGGCATTGTTGGGCCACTTGATCAGGCGGTGCGACAGCTTCGTCAGCGACGGGTACTCCACGCAGAGCGAGAAGAATTTGTGCAGGTTTTCGAACTCGCGCTTGGTCTGCCCCTTGTTGATCGGCGATTCGACCTGGTAGGACGCGTGCTGCCGGTGTGTCGGGTCCAGGATGCCCTTCTCGATGCAGTAGTGGTAGAGCTCGGTGCGCGGGTAGGGCTGGAAGATCGAGCACCACGCGTAGGACGGCTTGACCCGATTGTTGACGGCGATCGTCTCGTAGGCGTTCTCGATCGTTTCCTCCGGCAGGCCGACCATGTTCTGCGTCATGATCGAGATGCCGTACTTGTGGAACAGGTCGGCGGCCTTGACGATCTGCTCGTTGCTCATGTCGCGCTTGAGCACGGTCTTGCGCAGCGGCTCGCTGCCGCTTTCGATACCCATGGCGATCGTGATGCAATTGGCCTTCTTTAGCGCCTGCACGACCTCCTCGTTGACGAGGTTGGCGCGGACGTAGCAGATCATGGGCAGGCCCACGCGTTTGCTGTATTCCTCGGCAAACGCCTTGAGCCACACGCGGTTCATGATGAACAGGTCGTCGTGGAAATAGACGATCTTGAGCGGGTAGTTGCGCCGCACCTCGTCGACCTCGTCGACCACGTGCTTGACGCTGCGCAGGCGGCAATACTGCGTTTCCTTCGCCTCCTCGCGGTACATCTTCTTCAGCTTGTGGTTGAAGCAGTACGTGCAGTCGTAGGGGCAGCCGCGGCCGGCCAGGAAGTGCTTCACGCTGCTGTGGGCATAGGCGTAGTACTTCAGGAAGGAGGCGCGGTCGGGGAAGGGCAGTGTATCGAGGTCGTGGATCAGGGGCCGCAGGTGATTCTTGATCACCTGCCCGTCCTTTTTGGCCCATAGGTTCGGGATGGTCGAGTAATCCTCGCCCTTTTGCAGCTTGTCGAGCAGTTCCACCAGCGGGGCATCGCCTTCGCCGCGGCAGATGATGTCGACTTCGGGCTGCTCGACGATTTCGGGGAAGAAGGACGCGTGCGGCCCGCCCATGATCGAGATGAACTTGACGTGCTGGCGCAGTCGCCGGATCAGTTCCAGGTAATAGGCCTCCGAGCCGCTGGTGACGGAGAAGCCGATTACGTCGGGTTTGTAGTCCGCCACGGCCTTGAACAGGTTCGGTTCCAGGTTCGTGAGAAACAGGTCCGCCTCGTGCCCGTGCTTCTTGACGTTGGCAATCAGGCACATGATCCCCATAGGATCGGTGATGTCCAGAGAGGCGGTCTTATAGACAAAAAGACACTTCATTGGTATAAACGGTCGCTTTCCCGAAATATCCCCGTTTTCGGCCAGAAACTATACCGTTTCCCCGGCAGCGGGAACAAGTTAAATGAAACCGATCGTCATCCTGCATCTTTGCGAGCACTTCGGCAACGAGCAGGTCTCGTTTCACGGGGTATCGCGTTCGTTCGAGCTGTGGATTCCGGCCTACGACAAGACGCGGTTCCGCGTGCTGTTGTGCAGTCGGCAGGGGCCATCGGGACCGGCCGAGGAGCGCCTGAAAGCGTCGGGCATCGCGCCGCTTCACCTCGGTTACGGCAAGCTCGATCCCCGCAACCTGTGGGCCTTGATCCGGCTGGTGCGCCGCGAACAGGTGGACCTGATCCACGCCCACGGCTACGGCGCCTGCACCTGGGGCCGCTTGGCCGGCCTGCTGTTGCGCCTGCCGGTGATCGTCCACGAGCGCTGCAACTACGGCACTGTGCCGCTGACCCAGCGACCGGTCGAGTGGCTGCTGGGCCGATTCACCCGCTGCGCCTTTGCGGTCTCGGAAAGCACGCGGCGTTTCACGATCGAGAAGCGCTACATCCCGGCCGATCGCGTCAAGACCCTATACAGTGGCATCCCGCTCGAAACCATCCCCGGCGTCACCCCGGAGTGGATCCAGGCCTTCCGTTGCGACCAGGGGCGCGGCGTGGCCGACAAGGTGCTGGGCGTGGTCGGGCGCCTCGAGGCGCACAAGGGCCACCTCGACACGTTCAAGGCCCTGCAACTCATGCTTAAGGAGCGGCAGGACGTGTACGTGTGGGTGATCGGCAACGGCCGGTTTGAGGCCGACTTGCATCGCTGGGTTCGCGAAAACGGGCTCGACGGGCGCGTCCAGTTCCTCGGCTACCGGACCGACGTGGTCAGCGTGATCCAGTGTCTCGACGTACAGATCTTCCCGAGCCACCAGGAAGGCACGCCCAATACGCTCTACGAGGCCATGGCGGTCGGCAACGCCGTGGTGGCCTCCACGGCCGACGGGCAGGGCGAGATCCTGGAAGACGGCAAGACGGCACTGCTGTTCGTGCCAGGCGATCACGAAGCCCTCGCGCGCCTCACGCTGCGGGTGCTCGGGAGCGACGCGTTGCGCGATCAGTTGCGGCGCAACGCGTTGGAGCGCATCAAGGATTTCGACATGAAGCGCACGATTGCGACCATGGAGACAACCTACGAGGCGATGGTGCGGAGGACGGAGTAGGCTTCGCGCAGTCTGATGACCAACCACCTCCCATTTGCCGAACGCAAAACCCCGTGGCGCGGGGTTCTCGATCTCATCACCGGCTGCTACCCCGCGTTTCTGTTCGGCGGCGGGGTGGGGCGGTGGTTGCCGGTCTTTCACTTTCACGAAGCGACCCCCGAAGAACTGGCACCGTACTTGGATTACCTGGCGGCAAACGGGTATCGCACGGTGACGTCCGATGCCATCGCCGCCTATGTGCGTGAGGGCCGGCATCCCGGTCAGCGTTCCGTGGCGCTGTGCTTCGACGATGCGTGGGCCAGCCTCTGGACCGTCGCGGCGCCCCTGTTGCACCGGCACGGGTTCCAGGCCATCGCCTATGTTCATCCCGGCCGCGTGGCCGATGCGGCGAGCGTGCGGCCGACGATCGAGAGTCCCGGCGGGGCCGATGCGGGCGCAGACCAGTCCGCGACGCCTTTCGCCACCTGGCCCGAGTTGCGGGCCTTGCACGCCTCGGGCACCATCGATATCCAGTCACACACGTTGTGGCACGCCATGATCAACTGTGCACCGGAGATCGTGGGCTTCATGGCGCCCGGTCTGCCGCGGCGGCATCCGCATCTCTACCCGCGCCTTGTGACGGGAACGGGCGAGCGGTCTTTGTCAGAAAACGACCTGGGAGCGCCGCTGTATCCCGAGCGCTCACGCTATTCGGATGCATTGCGCTACGACAACGGGGCGGCATTTGAAGCCTGCACGCAGTACGTCCGCGCCCACGGCGGGACCGCATTCTTTGGCCGGCCCGACTGGGAATCGCTTTTGCGCGGTGTGGCAGCGGCGGCGGGGCCAGGCTGCCAGGAAACGCCGGTGGAGCGCGATGCGGCCATACTCACCGACCTCATGGGCGCCCTTGATCAATTGAGTGCCGGGCTGCGGTCTGATGCCGTCCGTCATTTATGCTTCCCTTGGGCGGTCGCCGGCGAATCGGCCGTACGGGCTGCGGAGAAGGTCGGATACGTGACGGCCTTCGGCGATCGTTTGTTCGGCGGGCGCGGCGTAAGGCCGGGCGATCCGCCGTATCGATTGATGCGGTTGAAACATCGTTACATTGTCTGCCTGCCGGGGCAGGGGCGACGCACGGTCTTCGGACTGCGGGAACGGAGTTAGGACGAATGAATGAGCAGAACAGCGACGTGTCGACGAACTCGGCTCGCGAGGACGCTCGCCCTCCCAAGGGTGAGATGAGGCCGAATTCCCGGGAGGGCGAGCGTCCTCGCGAACCGGACGGCGGCAGGAGAGGCGGCTCGCACCGGCCTGGCAGGTCGCAGGGACGATCCGGGCGCTCCGGGCGCGGGGGTGAGAGGAGCGGTGGAGAGGAGCGCGAGAACCGCGACAGCC
>CAITUY010000083.1 GCA_903895695.1 uncultured bacterium | reverse complement strand
GTCAGCTCAAACTCATAGCGTGTCTTGCGTTTCCGGTAGTGCGCCTTCATGCGGATACTTATAACCCAATAGGTTATTACAGTCAAGCCCTTTTCTAACCCTTCGGCGCAACTCTCCCCGCTTCGCTAAGGATTCGGGAGGTTAAGATTCTTCTGGAAACACTCGAAAGCATACATTGGAGTAGTGGAGTCTACGCCACGGGACTCACAACCATTGCCTCCCAGGTCGAAGACTGGATTGCCTCTAACAAAGAGAAGTGTGTCGCGAAGGTCAGACAGGGGCAATCGCCACGAGTAATCGTCTTGAACTTGATTTGCTACTTCGCGGAAGAACGCGTCGAGAACTGGTCCTCGTCTATTCTTCGAAAGATGATTGCCGACCCGGAAATGGAAAGGACGAGGAACTCTTACGCTTCTCGCCGCCTCGGCTACGGTCAAGTTGCCGAAGGTGATTTCGGCTTGATCCACCCGATTACCAAATGGATCGAATCGGTCAAGCAAACAGCGGTCGGCCTCCCGACGACAATCCAGATACTGAAACAGTTGAAAGCGTCTCCTTCCAAGTCGAAGCACTTCGCAATCTGGATCCAAGAGAAGTAGGGCGAACAACCGCGTCTATGCGACGCGGTACCCGTGCGCATGACGCGAGGAACGTTGGGCATAGAAGCAGGAAGTCGCAACGTAACGGATGCACAGAATGGAATCGTCGCGTGCAGAGCGCAGAGCCGGCAACTGTTTTGCCGCGCTCTATATAGTTGCTCCTTTGATAGTCGTACCGTTGTGGGCTTGGCATTCCAACAACTGGTGGCTCTTGTGTGCCATCCCAGCAACCTGGCTCGGCGTCGCGCTTGATCGTTTGGCGGCACTGTTGCTGATCGCAATGCTGATTTCCGCCGGCGTAATGGTTTGGCATTGGACGGCCACACTTCCCTTCTCCTTGGCCTGGGGATCGGGGACGGTCTGGGCAGCACATTAGTATTCTGATGCTTATGATGTAATTGACACACTTGACTGGCTTTCCACATTCGACACGGTATCGTCCACGTTCCATTTTCCAATGGGGACGCAAACTCCCTGGTCACGAGGCCCCCAACTTCCCATTGCCGCACCCCGGCTGCCGTGCTACAAGCGTTCGTGCTCGCGTGAGGGGCATGGCCCTACGCGGGATGAGCGGGGCAATAGGCGATCTGCGAGGAGATATTCAACCGTGAATGCCGTGTTACGCGAACAAGTGCGGGAGCTCCCTGATCTGGAAAAACTCGCGCTTGTGGACGAAATTTTGAGCGATTTGGATCGGCCGGATCCCGAGATCGATGCCGCCTGGCTGATGGAAGTCCGTGAACGACAGGCGGCATACCGAGCCGGAAGACTCAAGACGCGGTCCTACGCCGAGGTTATGAATCGGTATCGGCAATCATGAAAGTGCGCTTCTCGTCGGCGGCTGACAGGGAATTGCTGGATGCTTTCGATTCGTACGATCAGCAATCTACTGGCCTGGGGGACTCGCTGATCGATGAGGTCGACCGTGTCGTTCATCGGATTGCTCACTATCCTGAATCTTGCCCGGACATGGGAAACGGCATCCGGCGGGCCTTGATCAACCGGTTTCCGTATGGACTATGGTATGAGATCGAAGCTGGTACGATCATCGTGTATGCCGTATCGCATCTGCACCGCCGTCCGCGTTAGTCGAGAACCACGGGAAGCGGGAAGTTCTCGTTGGAGTACAGCGACGCCATGTGAATCAAGCGGCCTCATTCTCGGCAATCTGCCGGTCGATTTCGTCCTTGTGCGACCGGCAATACGCCCAGGCTTCCGCCAGATCTCCTGCCGTGAGGATCGGGTAAATCCCCAGCAATTCGGCCTCGCCCACTCCCTGTCGCCGCGCCTGAACGAGCGTCCAAACCGGAATGCGAGTGCGGACGATGCAGGCTTCTCCCCCGCAAATGTCAGGCTTCGACTCAATGCCCGGGAATGAATCGCCCAGATCGGTCACCACCCACTGCAGAAGCTGAGCCTTGTCAGCCCGCGACAACGTACTGATCAGTTGTTCTGCCTGTTGAAGCGTTGTCATAATGGTCTCGTCTAACTGCTTCCGAATTCTACCATGCGGCAGCACGATGATAATGCTCTCCTGAAGGAGTGGCAGGACGCGCTCAACCGCGCTCAACCAGATGCCCAAGATGAGGGTTCGTACCGTAGCGTGTATTTCTTGGTAGGGCCGCGGCATCCCTGCCGCGCCTCTTCTTCGGCGGGGCGAGGACGCCATCGCCCTACCCGATCGGAACGAGGGATGGCCGCGAGGCTTACTTCGCGAGCCAGACCGAGGGCGCGGCCTGGTAGAAGGCGTATTCCGTGTACTGCAAGGCAATCACGGCAATCACGCAGAGCGTGAGCACGAGCCCGAGGATGGCAAACACGGTGTAGGACTTCGCTGAAGCCCCGCCTGTTACGGGCGCGGCCGCTATCGGCTCAAGCCCCGGAGGAGCATCTGACGCCGGCGGCGGGGCCGCCACGATTGTCGCGGCTTCCGAACCCACCACCTCGGCTTCCGGCCTTTTCTTCTTGATCGTCAGCATGACTCGTCTCCGTGAAGATGCGGGATATGCTAGAACCCGTCTCCCGCCCGCTCAAGCTCTTTCTTCGGCCACGCCGACCGCGCAGACTCCACAGGCCCGGCGCGCATTGGCCTGCCAGCGCGCCAGCCCCTCGGCCGTGTCGGGGATGTACCAGAACAACGGACGCACCACATTCCGGTATGTGGACTCGTCCATGCCGGCGAGCGCCTCGGGCGTGAGCCGATCGGCCGCCGCCTCCAACCATGGTGCCTGCTGTTCGTCACGCCACCGGCCGGCATTCAAGGGACAAACGTCCTGGCAGGCATCGCACCCATAGACCCACCCTCCCATCTTGGCGGCCAAGCCGGCCTCCACGGGTTCGGAAGCGCCATACGTTAGGTAGGCCACGCACTGATCCATGCGCGTGACGTAGGGCGCGATCAGGGCCCGCGTCGGGCAGGCATCCTGACATGCCCGGCAGTCCGGGGGACACAACGGCTCCGGATCGGGTTCGTCAGGCGCCAGCACGGCATCGACCCGCCACGCCTCAACGTTGATCCAGGACCCGTGCTCGCGGGTGAAGGCAAAACCATTGCGCCCAATTCGGACGGCCCCGGCCCGCAAGGCTGCGGCCCGGCACGGGACCCCGCCGGCCTTGACACGGCAGCCCAGAGCGATGAGTCCTTCCTTCATGCGCTTGGGCATGGTGCTGTCCGGGCAGGCCGCGATACGCCGATCCGCCAGGTAGTTACGCCCGATATGCCCGGCCAGTCCCGCCGGCAAGGCGTACTTCCCGTAGTCGCGGACGGCCACGATGATGGACCTGACCCACGGCGCGTTGCCGCGCGGGTCGACCCGGCCCCGCATGGCGGCATAGAGATCGGCCGCCTCGGGAAACTGCCGCCTGCGGTCCTCCAACGCCTGCCGATAGTCCTCAAAGGGCGCCGCCGTCGTGAACCGGCACACGGCATAGCCGACCGAACGGGCCAGGTCGCGGATCTGGGATTCAAGGGACATGACGGGGAATAGCTTACTGGATCGGCGCGGATTGGGGAATCGGGTTGTTGGATGCGTTGCGTCCCCGCGACCTTGCGTCGCGGGACGCCGAAATGGACCGCACCAACGGCATGGGGACGCGGGGCGCGCAGGATGGGGAATGCGCCCGCTGCAACTGGCCCCATATTGCCAATCCTGCCGGCATTTGGTTTAATTCGCACTCGACGGGCAGTTCGTCTGTCTGTCGGAGGTCCCCTCCTGAACGCCGAACACTGAAACCAGGTCAAATTGAGTTGAGACGACCGTAGCTGAGGCAAAGATCATGTTCTTCGATCCGCTCTATCTGTTGTTCGCGGCGCCAGGCCTGATCCTGGCGATCATTGCCAGCGTGCTGACCCGCATGACCTTCGCCAAGTACTCCAAGGTCGCGGCCAGCACGCATCTGACCGGAGCCGAGGCGGCCCAGCGTCTGCTCGCCGGTCAAGGCGTCAATGACGTGACCATCGAGCAGGTGGACGGTTTCCTGAGCGATCACTACGACCCGAGAACCAAGACTCTGCGGTTGTCGCCGGACGTCTACGGCTCGCAGTCACTGTCCGCCATCGGCGTCGCCTGTCACGAGGCCGGGCATGCCCTCCAGCACGCGCAGGGCTACGCGTGGCTCGGCATGCGCACGGCCCTGGTTCCCGCCACCCAGTTCGGGAGCACCGGCTCCTACATCTTCATCATGCTGGGCATGTTCATGCGTTTCCCGGGCCTCATCCTGATCGGCGCAGTTCTCTTCTCCGTGACCGTCGTCTTCTCGATCGTCACCCTGCCGGTGGAATGGGACGCCAGCGCGCGGGCCAAACGCCTCATGGCGTGGTCGGGCATCGTCTCGTACAACGAACAGCAGGACGCCGCCAAAGTGTTGAACGCCGCGTTCATGACCTACGTGGCCTCGGCCGTCACCGCCTTGCTGATGCTGCTGTATTACCTGATCCGCGCCGGCGTGCTTGGCGGCGGGCGGAGGGACTAAGGTGCCGCCCATGCCTACTGTCCTCGTTCCCCTTGCCAACGGCTTCGAAGAAATGGAGGCCGTCATCATCGTCGACGTGCTGCGCCGGGCCCAATGGTCCGTTACAGCGGCTGGCGTGGACGAAGGCACCCTCACGGCATCGCGGGGCGTCCGGCTCGTACCGGACAAGCCGTGGAGCGCCATCGTTCCGGCCGACTTCGATATCCTCATGATCCCCGGCGGCAACGGCGGGGTCGATCGCCTGCTGGCGGATGCCCGCGTGCTTGACGCCGTGCGCGCCTTCGATCGGGCCGGCAAGCGGATCGGCGCGGTCTGCGCCGGACCGCTGGTGCTTCAGGCAGCCGGCATACTGGCGGGTCGCAAAGTCACCTGCCATCCCGGGGTCGCCGAACGCCTGACCGTCACGCCGCGGCTCACCGAACGCGTGGTCGTCGACGGACGCCTCGTCACCAGCCAGGGCCCCGGCACCTCGTTCGAGTTCGCCCTCGCGATGGTGCGGCTGGTGGATGGCGCCTCCAAGGCCGACGCCCTGGCCAGGTCGATGGTATTGCCGTAACGAACACATCCCTTACAACTCCAAAGGAAACATGATCGACATCACCGTGAAAGAAGTCTGGGCGGCGCTCACTCCAAGTGAAAAGGAGGACGCCTGCCTGTCGTTCTGGGAGAAGAGCGCGTTCGCCCAGGACCTGCAGCCGCAGGTGCTCAGGGAACTCGCCGCCGCCCTGAATCTTCGGGAAGCCGCCTTGAAACGCCTGCCGGTTGCGGACAAGGCCCGTTATTTGCGGTGGAAGGCCGATGGCCCCGTCTTGCGGCATGTCCGCGATCACATCCTGCGTTCGTGGATGGTGATTCGCAAGAACGCGCTGCTGGTGTGTTTCGTCGAAGCCCAGGGCTTGAAGCATTCCGGCGGCATCGTCGCCGACGACGTGCAACCGCCCGATACGGAGACCGTCAAGAAGGCCGTTCGCGCCATTCGCGACCAGTTCCCGCCGCGCGAAGTCGCGCTGTATCTGGGTGTCATGCTGGCGTCGGGCGGCGACCTGTGGGCCGGCCTGCGCGACGCCATCGAGACAGAATTCCCGTCCCTGAAGACTCTCCTGACGCCGACGCCTCCGGCTTGACAGCCGCATTCAGCCGATCACATCCCCTGCGGTCAATGCCTTCAGAAACCGTTTCAGGGGCAGCATAACGACGGTAAATATGCTGGCAGTCTATACAAAAGTACCGCGCACATTTACCTGCACCTGTGGTAGACGTCGCGAATAGGAAGAAGACCGCGGAGTGTCTCAAGGAAGTGGGACTGCTGCGGTAGGCGGGGCGAGAGTCGGTTCTTCGACCTGGAACACAACGTCTTCCGCCAGCCAACGCAACTCAGCCTGCGAGTACATTCTCTCGCCGCCGGGCACGCGGGTTGATCCGCCAGAGTCCTTCAGGTCCTTCCCGACGGAGTAGATAATTCCCTTTGCCGGCACATAGCGGAACGCCTTGCCGTCGTATGGGTCGGCCGGCACGACAGCCAGATACGTCGGCACGAGGGCTTGCAGATCCTCGGGCAGTTTGCCTTGCTGTTTCCGGCACGCGTTGCAGGCGACAATGAGCCGCGTGGCCGCAAGGCTGGTTTCCGCCCGGCATTTCTTTTCGAGAAGGCTGTCGAAGGCCGGGACCAACATGCCATACAGGATCTTCCCCACGGCATTGGGTCGTGTGATGAGGCTGGCCGGCCTGTTCAACTCCGAGGCCCCCAAGCAGGGGTGTTTCATGTCGGCATAGCGGAGGGGCGCATCTTTGATCATCTGTCCGTAGCAGTCCGCGAACATCAGCTTCGTTGCATTGGCCTGGAAGAGGTAACCGGGAATCCATCTACGCTTCACCAGGCGGATCGGGGCGTCGCCGATGATTTCGTTCATCCCGAGTTTACCATCCCGGAACTGGTCCAGTGTGTTGGCGTCGATCCAATACTCCGCTTTGATGGCGCGAATCAGGCCGGGAACATACGGCTCGGGACCGGTGAGGCAGTTCGAGAGTCGCTTCAACTGCTCAGGTGGAAAGCCTCTGTCGCGCGCGAGATCCTGCGCTTGCTCCTGGCCGAGGCCCAGAATGGCAATCCCGACCAGATAATTGAGTATGCAGCCCGCGTCTGCCTCAACCATGTTGCCAAACTTCAGTAACGCGATGCAGGTGTCCGTTGCCTGAACGTACCGTCCGGCAAGACGATCATGCCGGGTCTTGAGCGCCATGATCCGTCCCATGTTCTTCCAGGGGCTCAGAAAGTCGAGCGGCGTGTCAAGACTCGTCACTTCCGGCACAACGCACACCGGGCAGGCGAGTCCCTGTTCGATCAACGCCATGGCCTCTCCATTCGTCGCAATGAGCTGTTCAACCGCTCCCTCATCCGCCGGCTTGCCTTCCAGGTAGTCGGTGGCGAAAAGCCTGTTGGTGGGTGCGTGAAAGACATTCGTCGCGGACAGGAAGTAAGTGTAGGCGTTCTGCTCCGCCGCAACCACGGGCCGGTCGACCGACAGATCGGAGGTATCGGGGACGGGGATATCCCGGCCTATCAGAACGATGGCCGTGATGATCGTGCAGACCACGCACAGCATCACGATCGTCGTTGCCTTCATCTTCTTCTCTCCCAAAGGCGCAGAATCGTCCATGGTTCACGACCGCAAAGGCCGCATGGGTCGGTCAGATCGATCGGTAGCGACGGCGGATGAGGAATCCGAGCAACAGCAGCAGCGCGATGTTCAGCCAAGCCGGGTCCCACGACCCCCCCCCGCGATCGCCCAGCTGCGTGACGTAGCCGAACGGACTGAAGCGCATGGGCGCCATGGAGTCCATGACGGCGGCCACGACCAACGGAAGAATGCAGTAGAGTCCGGCGGCAAATCCCCCCAACAGGTACACTCGGGGCGTCAGCGCCGCGTGCGTGACGCTGAACTCCATCAAGGCAGCGAGGACCAGCCCGAACGTCATGAGAACCGGGACGGCGCCGAGCGGAATGGGCCGGCCGGCGAGCAGGTCCATGATGGCGGCGAACGCACCCCAGATCAGGATCAACGCCGACGCCAACGCCAGGTTCGAAAGATTCGCCGCTCTCAAGCCGGGCCGCGTCAACGTCATCCCCACGCTTTCAACATACGCGTCCCACCCGCGAAGCGAACCGAGGGTGATAATGAGCGTAACAAGTCCGGTGCCGAGCCAGCAAACCGCGACGGCTACCGTTTCCTTGAGAAATTCGCATCCGAGGCCGGCGGCGATCACGAGCGCCCCGACCAGACACAGCACCGCCCCCCGGGCCGTGAACAGGGCCTCTCGTTCTTTGGTAAACCGCCGGACCAACCCCGACACAAACCACACGCAGGCATACAGGGCGAACACCGTCAGAAAGGCAAACAAATCCACGCGCCAATGGAAGAAGCTGACAAAAGCGCCTTGCGGAAATAGGTCGTGCCAGTTGGCCGCCATCCCGATCGCGTAAGGCAGGAAGAACATCGACAGCACCAGAACCACCAGGGGGCCGGATGTCAACCGCCCCCGGGTCTCAAAGGTGGCGGACAGGAAGGACGACAGCATGGCCGCCACGGACGCCACCCACGAGAAAAGAACGAACTCCGCCAACACTGTCCCCGCCACGCCGCTGGCCATGCCGCATACGCCGAGAATCAGCGTATTAACCACCGCCAAGGCAAGAACCACCAAGTTCCGCCCAACCAGAACGCCGATGATCTTCTGGGCCGGCGACAATGGCAACAGGCGGAAGAAATCCATGCTCTTCTCGGCCACCTCCTGTTGCACCGCCGAGCCCGCATGGTACATGCCGAGAATCCACAGCATGAAAACCTGCAGGACGGCAAAGCTGATAAACATGGTGTGCCAGAAATCCGAGGCATAGAGATGGCCCTGCCTGTAATTGGCGGCGTACCCGAGAGTGAGGACCAGAATGGCGACGGTGAGATAGATCCCCACAGAGATCGAGCAGGCCATGGGCCTGAGTTGGGGAAAGGCGTAACGCCCCAGCAGGGCGTTGCGGCTGACCAGTCTCTCAGCGAGCGTCATGGAGCACCTCCGTGGTCGTCGTGATCTTCATAAATGCGTCTTCCAGATTGGAGAGCAGCCGCAATTCCGCCACGCGGATTCCCTGGGCCGCCAGTTGCGTGTTGATCCGCGCGATGTCCTCTTCGCCGGATACGTCCACCACTAGGGCGCCATCCTTAACCGTCGCGCCAGGCGCGCCGGCCGCAAGGAGCAGCGGCAATACGGCCTCTGCGTCACCGAGAACGCGAATCCGGTAGCGAAGCCCTGCGAACACACGGCCGCGAATCTCGCCGACCGTGCCGCTCATGAGAATCCGGCCACGATCCATGATGGCCACATGCGTGCAGGCCTCCTCCAACTCGTTCAGTATGTGCGACGAGATCAGGACCGCCTTACCCTGGTCGCCGAGTTCCTTGAGGAGAAGGCGAAGATTGACCCTGGAGTTGGGATCGAGTCCGGAGGCAGGTTCGTCGAGGATGAGTATCTCCGCATCCCGGGTCATCAGCATCGCCATACCCAATCGCTGAACCATGCCGCGAGAGAGGTGCCGGACGTAATCATCCTCCTTTTCCAGCAGGCCGGTCGCCGCCAACGACTGGCGCACCCGACCCGGAATCTCGCCGGCGGCGATCGAATAGGCATGGGCGTAGAACGTGAGGCATTCCCGGAGTTTGAGATCGCGGTGGAGATTGAAGAAATCCGGCAGGTAGCCGATCCGACGGCGCACGGCCTGAAGGTCCCGTCGCGGATCCTGTCCCCCGATTCGCACCTCGCCCTGCGTCGGGGATAGGAGCGTCGCGAGCATGCGCATGAGCGTGGTCTTGCCCGCGCCGTTGGGCCCCACGAGGCCGAGTATCTGACCGCGGCTTAACGTCAGGTCGACATTCCGAACCGCCGCGAGCGCGCCGAAATTCTTGCCGAGCCCCATGCACTCCAGCACTTTCTCGCCCGGTCTCTGCGTCGGATTTTGCATCGGCTCACCTCCTATACCACTTGAATTTGCACCTATCGAACGAACCCGGACAGTACCAGCGTTCCCGTTGACCGCCATATTCAAGCCTGTCTCCTCGTCATCGTGACTACGCCGTAAAATTCGCATCATACGCCCGCGTCGAAAGGAAGAAAATACTCAACCGCGCTAACACGTTGGCCGACCCTGAGCTTCCCCCGGATCGCCCGCGGACGGGTCCATTTCTCCCGCGCCGGCGGGGCTATCGTCGCCGATTCTTGATTGCTACCCCAGAACCCAATAGCGGCGCCAGCCACCTGGGAATGGTTGGAGACAGGTACACCGGTTTTCCGTCCTCGAAGACCGCGGCCCTGCGGAAGGGCGTCCGTAGGTCGCCGTTGTCGAACACGTAAACATGCGGCAACTCGCGAAGCGCCCGGCTGAGGTTGGCGAGGGTGCGAGGATACCGGACACCGAAACGGCTTGCACCCCCTGCCCTTTTGGCGACAATCGCCGAGTTTCTGACCGCCCTTGGGGGAATGCCATGAAGACTGCCGCTCGAAATGCCGCCCGCAAGACCTTGGATAAAGCGCCACCCGCGCGTGGGTGGCTGACGACCGACGACGACGAGATTCGCTTGCGCCAGGCGCGGGCCGCCGCGGAACCTTCGGACATCCGACCGCTCGACAAGGGCGACGTCTATTATGGCGCTTTCGCCATTCGGGCCAAGACGACTCTCAATCCGTATCGCGTCGAAATCCGATCGCTCGATGCCCACGAAAATTCTTGCACGTGTCCGGACTTCCGTGTCAACGGGCTCGGCACCTGCAAACACGTGGAAGCCGTTCTGGAACGGCTGCGCCGCCGGGGCGCCAAGGCTTTCCGGAACGCCGCCGTGGCCGGCCCTTCCTGCGCGGAAGCCTATCTTTCCCGCCATGGCCAACCGGAAATCCGCCTGTTGCTACCGACACAAACGCCAAGATCGGTCCGCGCCTTTTTCAGTCCTTTCTTTGGCGCAGACGGTCGCCTGTTGGCCGAGCCGGCTTCCGCCGTACCGGCCCTGGTCCGGGCCTGGAAGCAGGCGCCGGAGCCCGTCCGCCGCGCGGCGCGTGTCTCGGCCGACGTCGAGGACTGGAGCGCTGACTTGGTCCGCCGCGCGGCGCGCGTCCAGGCGCGCGCGGATTTCCTGAACGATGTCAAAGCCGGCAAGCGATCGTTGGATTTGGTCCGACACAAACTCTACCCCTACCAGGAAGAAGGCATGCTGCACCTGGCGTTCGGCGAACGCGTGCTGCTGGCGGACGAAATGGGACTGGGCAAGACCGTTCAAGCCGTGGCCGCGTGTGAACTCCTGCGGCGTCTTCGCGGCATTGAGCGGGTGCTGGTGGTTTCGCCCGCATCCCTTAAGGCAGAGTGGGAGGAGCAGATCGCCAAATTCACAGGGCTGCAAACCAAGGTCGTCTGGGGAAAACGGCAGGATCGCCTGAAGGCCTATCGCGAAAAATCGTTCTTCTATCTCACGAACTACGAGCAGGCTCGTGCCGACTTGGCGGACGTAAACGCATTGATCGCTCCCGATGTTGTCATCCTCGACGAGGCCCAGCGCATCAAGAACTGGCAGACGAAAACGGCACAGACCATCAAACAACTGTCCAGCCCCTACGCCTTTGTACTCACCGGTACCCCGCTGGAGAATAGGATCGACGAGGTGTACTCCATCGCGCAATTCCTGGACCCAGCCGTGTTCGGACCACTCTTCCGGTTCAATCGCGAGTTCTACAATCTCGACGACAAGGGCCGGCCCATAGGACTCAAGAACCTGCCGGAATTGCACCGCCGTCTGCAGCCCATCATGCTGCGCCGCCGTAAGGACCAGGTCGAGGAGCAGTTGCCGGAGCGGACGGTGAAGAACTACTTCGTCGGCATGGACGACGAACAACGCGCGCGCTATGAGGAGTTCGAGACGAAAGTGGCCAAACTGGTCGCCATCGCCCAGCGCCGCCCGCTCATGCCGGACGAAATGGAGAAGATGCAGCGCTGGCTCGCCTGCATGCGGATGATCTGCGACACGCCGTACATTCTCGACAACGAATGCCGGGTCTGTCCGAAGCTGGAGGAACTGGCCGAAATCCTGAGCGACACCCTGGCCAGCGGCGACAGCAAGATCATCGTCTTCTCCGAATGGGAACGCATGTTGGAATTGGTCCGTGACCTCGCCGACGAGTTGAAACTGGACTATGCCTGGCACACGGGCTCGGTACCGCAGCAAAAGCGGCGGGGCGACATCAACCGGTTCAAGCAAGACCCGGCGTGCCGCCTGTTCCTTTCCACCGATTCAGGTGCCACGGGACTTAACCTCCAGGCGGCCAACGTGGTGATCAACCTCGATCTGCCGTGGAACCCCGCCAAACTCGAACAGCGCATTGCGCGCGCTTGGCGCAAGCACCAGACCAAGGCCGTACAGGTGATCAACTTGGTGTGCGAGGACTCCATCGAGCATCGCATGCTGAGCACACTGGCGCAGAAGCAGCAGTTGGCCGACGGCGTGCTGGACGGCCGGGGCGACCTGCAAAACATCAAACTGCCCAGCGGGCGGGCCGCGTTCATGGAGAAGCTGCAGTCGCTCATGGGCGGCAAGGTCGGCGCGCCCGTGGCTGGGGCGACTCCCGTAATCGCGCCGACGCCGACCGTGTCTCCGGAGACGGCGTTCCGCCAGGATCTCTTGGCGCGTCTGGGACCGCGCCTCGTCGCGCTCGAAGCCCGGACTGGCGCCGAAGGGCGCGGATTGTTTGTGGCGGTCGTCGAGGGACCGGTCGAGCAGTCGCGTCCTCTTGCCGAGCGGCTGCTGCGCGACGCTTTCGGTTCCGCTGCCGGACCGGAACTGGAAGTTCTGGATCGTGCCATGTTCGACACGATTCACCGTCTGATCGAGCGCGGCGTCTTGAAGCCGACAACGACGGCCCGCGTGCTCCACGGCGGGGAACCGACCTCGGAAACCGAGCGTACCGTTCGCGAACGACGTCTATCCGAAGCCCGCAAGGTTATGGCGGAAACGGATCGCAAGGAACGCATGAGCGCGTTGCTGCGCGAGGGCGGATTCCAGTTCGAGGCCGTGGCCCCGCTACTTGCCGCCGTCGAGGGCGCCGTGAGAGCCGCATTGCACCTGGCCGGCCGGGACGGCGAAGCGCGCGCGACGCCGTTCCCCCTCGATGCACTGACGGCCGAGTCGCTCGCCGAAAGCCCGTTGCCGCCCACCACGGCCGACTTCGTCACGCGCCTGCGGGCCGCCGCGACAGCTCAGGATCAACCGACCGCAGTCCCCGCCGCACTGACAGCCGAAGGCCTACGCCTGACCGAGTCCGTAAGACAGGCAATCGCGAAGGCAACGTTGGTCTGAGGCGGGACCACGACTAGAGGGAACCATGCGTGACTGCTACTCAGAAGAATGCGCAAACTGCCGGAAACCCATTCCCATGCACCTTGCCGACTTCTCCACAACTCGCGATGAGGTCGGTGTCGATTGCGGCCGATGCTGGCGCGTGGAGCGTAAGCAGATCACCCAACCCTGGCGGCACAAGACCCAGATCGTCACGCCGGAACGTGCCGATGGCGATGGCGGCCGGGCTCGACAACGACAAACGACTTCTGCAGGTCGGATTCCGAGTAGCATTCAAGAACCGACCGCAATTCCCGATGCACCGATTCAACTGTCGCCGGCGTCACTCGCAAGTACACAATGCCAGGACCGCAGCCCTTCACGAAAACGAGGCCGCCGAAGTCCCGATCGCGGGTCACAAAGATTCGCCCCTCGGACTGTGCACGATCCAACAACTCCGAGTCGGCGGCGGTCGCCAATCCTGCGATCGAGGCCGTCACAACATCGTGCCCCAGCTCGGCCAGGAAACGAGCCGTGACGGCGTAAACGTCCTGGTCCAAGAAGACCCTCATGCCGGGACCAGACTGACGTGGACATCCTCAACCGCAACGATATCCATGGCGTACTGAATACAGGCTTGGACGTCGTCAACGGTCAGATCCGGGTAGTAGTCGTGAACGATGGCGCCAAAGGGGACGCCATCCCTGACCAGTTCCAGCACATCCTGGACAGGTATCCTAGTGCCGGCGACACAGGGTTTCCCGAAATGAACCCCGGAACTCACCTCGATTCGGTTCTTCATATTCCTATGATACGAACGAGGCGGGCAGGCGACAAGCAGTTTGCCATCAAATGCATTCGTCTAAACCACTACAACTTCCCGCACGCCGCGGCAAACGCGGCCAACGCGTCGGCGCAGGCCTGAGCCCGGATATCCTTGTCGCACAGCGTCAGCCGCGCGACCGGCGGCCGGCCGATTAGTTGCTCCATGTGCTGCATCGTACGTTCCGCGCCGCTGCCGCCCTGCGTGCAGAAGAAGGCCGCCCGCCGTATTTGCGCAGCCTCACGCGACAACCACGTGCGGATCGCGGGGCACATCGTGAAGGCCCACACCGGCGTCCCGACGATCACGAGGTCGTAGTCGGCCGGCTGCCGCGTGGTAGGCAGCAGCACGGAGGGACGTTTCGTCATGGCATCCCGCCCCGCCGACACATACCCCATGGGGCCGCTGCGATCGGCCGTCTCCTTCAGTTCCTCCAGGTCGGCGCCCAGTTGCGCGGCCAACGCCTGCGCCGCCGTGCGTGTGCATCCGGTGCGCGAGTAGAATACAATCAATGTCTTCATGGCATTACCTCTTCGCGGTGCACCATGATGCGCATCATCCCGCTCCGTTTCAAGTCCAAGTCGGCCACAAATCGTTCTGCCCTATCGCGGGGGTCAACTGCCGAAAACACCTGCTTTCGCCGGCCGAACCGCTACACTACGCGACGTGCATCAAGGGGATGGATGAACCGCCTATGCCTGTCGCGCGCGTTTTTCTGGATTGGACCCGGCCGCTGTGTGAAACGGTGCCGGAGTGGCTGCTGGCCGGCGCGCGCGGCCTGACCGACCTGCGCGACACGACCCTCGTCGTGCCCACGCGCCAATCCGGCTGGCGCCTGCGCGGTGCCCTGCCCGTGGCCGCCGATGCCCGCGGCACCGCGCTGCTCAGCCCCGCCATCGTCAGCGCCCCGATCCTGCTCGCGCCGCCCGTCACGGACGCGCGCATCGCCAGCGACCTGCAGAGCCTGCTGGCCTGGTGCGCCGTGCTCAGGGCCGTCCAACCCGGCGAGTGCGAGGCTTTCCTCGGCTCCCGCCAGAACGATCCCGCCAACACCGGCTGGGCCCTGCAGACCGCCCGCCGCCTTCAGGCCCTGCGCCAGGAACTGGCCGATGGCGGCCTGACCGTCGCCGAAGTCGCGGCCCGCGGCACCCAACTGGTGGAGGCCGACCGCTGGTCCGCCATGGCGGACCTGGAACGCCGCTACACGACGCAACTCGCCGACTGGCATTTCCAGGACGCAACCGCCGCCACCATCGCCTATGCCCGGGCCGGCAACCCGCCCGCCGGCCTGCGCCATATTGTCCTCGCCTGTGTGCCGGACCCGCCCCGTCTGCTGCTCCGCATGCTCGAACGCTGGGCAGCCGGCAGCCTGCAAGTCACCGTGCTCATCGCCGCCCCCGCGCCAGCGGGGAATTCTGATAGTCCCGTCGCGCCGCACGAGCTCTTCGATCCGTGGGGTTGTCCGAGTCCAGTCAACTGGACTCCACGTCCCATTGACCTGGCCGACGACGATCTCCACCTCCTCGCCACCCCCGAAGACCAGGCGAGCCGCGTCGCCGAACTCATCGATGACGCCCTCAAGGCCGCGCCGCCGCATCCCACTGGAGAACGCCCGCTCATCGCCATCGGCGCGCCGGACAACGAAACCATCGCCCCGCTGCAGCGCGAACTCGAGGGCCGCGGCCTCGCCGTCTTCAACCCACAAAACCGCCTCTTTGCCGACACGCGCCTGTTCCGGCTGCTCCAGGCGCTCCTGGACCTGCGCAAACGCGCGGGCTACGCCGAGACCGCCGCCCTGCTGCGCCACCCCGATGTGCTGGCGGCCTTCGGACAGGGCGCCGACCTGCTTCGGGACCTGGACGCCACCCAGGCCGAATTCCTGCCCGTCACGCTCGACAACCTGCTCGCCCACGCCCGCAACCGCCCGCTCGGCGGCGCACTGCGGCAGTGCGCCGCGTGGCGTGAGGCGTTGCGAGGCACACCCCTGGCCGCGGCCCTGCGGGTGATCTTCCAGGCCATCTACGCGCAACGCCAGTTGACCGTGGGCGACCGCGATGACGACGCGTTTCGGCAGAGCATCGATTGCCTCGACTCCGCCTTGCGTGAACTCGAGGAAACCGCCCATGCCGGCGACGAAGTCGCCGATGCCCTGCTGGCGCGGCTGCAGGGCGCCTCGCTCAAACCCGAACGACAGGACGAGGACCTGGACCTCGAAGGCTGGCTCGAACTGGCCTGGAACCCGGCTCCGCTCCTCTTCGTGACCGGCATGAACGAGGGACTCGTTCCCGACGGCCGCATCGCCGATGTCTTCCTGCCCGACACCTTGCGCCGCGAGCTGAGCCTGCGCGACGATCGGCAGCGCATGGCCCGTGACGCTTACCTGCTCAGCGCCCTCGTGGCCCAGCGTCGACAAGGCGGTCGCGTTATTCTTCTGGCTGGCCGCACGTCTCTCGCCGGCGACCCGTTGCGTCCCTCTCGCCTGCTCTTCCGCTGCCCGGACGACCGGCTCGCCCCGCGCGTCATGGCACTCTACCGGGACGTCCCGCCCTCGCGCAGCGCCTCGGCTTTCACGACCAGCTTCAAGTTGCAGCCCTCGCACGTGCCCACCGCTGAACGCTCCCGGACGGCACTCGAGCACCTGAGTCCGACCGCCTTCCGCGATTACCTGCAATGCCCGCTCCGCTTCTACCTGAAACGCGTCCTGAAGATGACGCCGCGCGATGACCTTGCCCGTGAACCCGATGCCCTGGCGTTCGGGAATCTCGTCCACGACGTGCTGCGCGACATGGCGATAGCCCCGGATCGACCGTGGGCTTGTGGCGACGCAACTCTGCTGGCGCAATGGCTCGAGGACAGCCTGACTCGCCGCGCGAAGGGGCTCTACGGCCCGCATCCCTGGCTGGGCGTAGAGCTGGCCCGCGAGGCCGCCGTCCAGCGGCTCCGGGCCTTTGCGAAATGCCAGGTGGCCTGGCACGCGGAGGGGTGGCTGATCGCGGAAGACCAGGGCGAGATCGACAAGGCGTGCGTGATCGGGGGCCTGCGCGTCATCGGCCGCATCGACCGCATCGATCGCAAGCCGTCCGGCGAGCTTTGCGTGCTCGACTATAAAACGTCCGAGAAAGCCGAGCCTCCCAGTGCCACGCATCTGCGCGCCGCTCGCGTCGACGAAACCCTGCCCGAATCGGTGGTCCCCGCGCAAACAGCCCAGTCCAAGCGCGACCGCCGCTGGACCGACCTCCAGTTGCCGCTCTATCGCGAGATGCTGCGGGCCGAGGCCGGCGCCGCCGTAAGCCTCGGCTATATCTGCCTCGGAACGTCACAAGGCGACACAGGGTTCAAAGTCTGGAATGACTATTCGGACGCGCTGCACGAAAGTGCCCTGGCGTGCGCCGAGGCCGTAGTGCGACGGATCCGGGAGGGCGTCTTCTGGCCGCCTGGTGACGCGCGCGGCAACGACGAGTTCGCCGGCCTGCTGCTGGCCGACCCCGTAACGACCATCGCGAGGCCGGAGTTGAACCCGACATGACCCTCGGCGGACTACAGCCTACAGCCTCCGGCCGCGGGCGGCCGGTCAAGAACATCGCGCTCTCCGCCTCGGCTGGCACGGGCAAAACATACCGCCTCGCCCTGCGCTATCTCGCCCTCATGGCCGCCGGCGTTCCGCCCGACCGCATCTGTGCACTCACCTTCTCGCGCAAAGCCGCCGGCGAGATCCTGGACAAGATCGTGGAGCAGTTGTGCCGCGCCGCCGGCTCGCCCGCCGGCCGCGCCGAGATTGCCGCCGGGCTTCGGCGCGAGTCGCTCGGCGCAACGCCGGCCGACACACCCGCCGCCTGGCTCGCGCTCCTCCGCGCCCTGATCGACAGCCAGCACCGCCTGCGCATCGGCACACTTGACAGTTTCCTGCTGAGCATCGTCCGCACCTTCCCCTTCGAACTCGGGGTGCCGCCCGACGTACAACCCATGGATGGTGACGGGGGGGAAGCGCAGACGCAACGTCAGGCGTTGCTTCTGCGACTGCTCGACCCCACGCACCGGCCCGGCCCCGCGGGCGAACAGGCGCGCACCACGCTGCTCGACGCCCTTCGCCAAGCCCAGTTTGGTCGTGCCACCAAGACGCTAAGCCGTAATGTCGACGGCATCATCGCCGAGGACTACGGCTTCTTCCTGGATCACGGCGCGCCGCCCATCGCCTGGGGTGAACTCGATCGCATCTGGCCGCCCGCCACCCAGTGGTGGGCAGCCGCGCAGACGGCCATTCCCGACACGCTCCCCGGGGACCTGCTCACTTCCTTCGGCTCGGTTGGCCGCCCTCTGCAGCTCGGCCGGACCTGTTCCCATATTGCGGAGGTCGCTCGAGCCCACGCGCCCGACAAACCCTGGCCGGCCGAAATCACCGGGACCAGCGTGTTCGCACAACTGTGCGATGCCGCGCGACTTGGGTCACCCGCGGTCTCGGTGTCGTACTATAACAAGGGCTACCGGCTGCCCGACGCGCTCTGGCAGCCCCTGCGCGCCGCGCTCGCCAACCTGTTCCGCGTCGAAGTCGAGCGCGCCTGCCGCGCCACCGCCGGCCGCCACCGCCTGCTCAGTCTTTACGACAGCCTGTACCGCGACGCCCAGCGCGCCGACGGCCGTTACACGTTCGAAGACCTCGCCCGCCTCCTCGGCGATCCGCAGCATCTCCCGAGCCGCCAGGCCGGTGCCGCCGACCGCCTCTACATCGACTACCGGCTCGATGGCGACCTGGACCACTGGCTGCTCGACGAGTTCCAGGACACCAGCAACATGCAGTGGGCCGCGATCCGCAACCTGATCGACGAAGTCGTTCAGGATCCGCACCGCTCGTTCTTTTACGTGGGCGATACCAAGCAGTCCATCTACGGCTGGCGCGGCGGCAACCACCGGCTGTTCGGCCAGGTCCTCGACGAAGCCGGGGGCGGCATCGCCAGGGGCGAGCCCATGATCGTGTGCCACCGTTCCGTGCCCGCGATTATCGATACCGTCAACCGCGTATTCGACGGCCTGGCCGGCTGGACACCCGCCAACGGCGAGACGGCCGGCTTGCGCACCGCGGCGGTTTCCGATTTCAGGTCGCAGTGGGGCAAACATGAAAGCGCCCACCCCGATGACCACGCCGGCTTTACGTCCCTGTTGGAATACGAACCGAAGCAGAAAGGTGAGTCCCCGGCGGAGGACGAGGAGGCGTTCGACGATCCCGCGGAATTCGAGGCCGTGGCCGAAATCCTGCGCACCGTGGAACCGCTTCGGCACGGACTTTCCGCGGCCGTGCTGGTCCGCAGCAACGAGGCCGGACGCCAGTGTGTCGACACGCTCCGCCGCACGCTGCCGGCCGTCCCGGTCGTACACGAAGGCACGGGCGGCATTGTGGATAGCCCGGTCGTTACCGCGCTCCTGGCCCTCGTGCGCTACTGCGCCCACCCCGGCGATACAGTCGTCAAACGCCATCTGCAAATGAGTCCGCTCGGCGCCGACCCTCGACCCCCGACCCCCAACCCTCCACCATCCACCCCTGTCGACTGGGACGCTCTCCCCGGCGAATTCCTGTCCGGCATCCAGAACAACGGCTTTGCCGTCATGCTGCGCCACTGGGGCGCGAGACTAGGCGCACTCGACTCATTCGGCAAGCAACGGCTGGCGGAACTCTGCGGCGTGGCCGAGCAGTTCGACGCCACCGGCTCACGCGACGCCGACGCGTTCTGTGCGTGCGTGGAGGAGGCCCGGCTGAAGAACTTCGCGGCAGCCGGCGTGGTGCGCGTCATGACCGTCCACCAGTCAAAGGGGCTGGGCTTCGATCTGGTCGTCGTCCCGTTCTCGACCCGCAGCCGGAGTTTCGGCGCGCCCGGGGATCCCGAGTTCCTGGCGGCCTCAGACTGGGTCCTCAAGCCACCCGTCAAGGCCGTGATTGAGGCCACGGGCGGTCCACCGCTCGATGCCGTCGAGGCGGCCCGCTCCCAGGCCAACTTCAGCCAACTCTGTGTCTTGTACGTCGCCCTGACCCGTGCCAAGCGGGCGTTATACATGCTCGTGCCCAAGGCCGCCAAGAGTTCCTCGGCCGTACGCGAAGCTGACCTATTGCGTGACCGGCTCACAGGCGGCGCCGGTGCGGACGCCGGACCGGACGGCCTGCACGAGCTTTTCGCGCACGGCGATCCGGAATGGTTCGCCAAGGCCGCGGTCCGGCCCGAGTCGACACCCGCTACGGCGGTCGCGCCGGTGAGCGTAGACTACGCGACGCGCCTCGCGCGGCACGAGCCGTCCAAGGAGTTGGGTGCCGCGCGCACCCTACCGGCCCAATGGATGTTCACTCTCGAATCCGGCGACGTCCGCGCGTTCGGTTCCGCGCTACACGGCCTGTTCCAGCGCATCGAGTGGATCGAGACGGCCGATGTTGACGCGTTGGTTGCCGCGTGGCGGGCCACGACGGCGGGGAGCCCGGCCGTCCTGCGCGACGTGGAACAGCAGTTCCGAGACTGCCTCAAGCGCGAGGAGGTTCGCCGCTGCCTGGCGCGACCGTCCGGTGAGGCCGTGGTGTGGACGGAAGCGCCTTTCGACCTGGTCGTAACGCGCGACAACGAGCGCCGAATCGTGTCCGGCCGGTTCGATCGACTGGTCGTCGAACGCGACGCCGCCGGACGCCCCGCAGGCGCCACCGTGGTGGATTTCAAGAGCGATCGCGTCGAGACGGATACCGACTTGCGCGCCCGCGCCGCCAGCCACACGGCCCAAATGCGCGATTACATGCACGTCACCGCCCAGTTGCTAGGTCTTCGACCCACGGCCGTGAAAAGCGTGCTGTTGTTCACGAGGGTTGGGCGGGTGGTGCAGGTTACTCCGTGAGATGGACGGAGACTGCGTTCACCGCTGGACCTTGCTCCGGCCTGGGCTTACGGCGTATCTCCATCTCTTGATGGTCCACTCAGGGCTCTGACTTCGCGCCGCATCCTGGCTCGGAGTTCAGTTTCGGTTGGCAGTAATGTTCTGTAGCGGCCTGCGAAGATCCGCCTTTCTTGCTCCTCGCCAAGCGTATATCGCACGACAGCGTCATTCTTCTCAGCGCAGAGGAGCAGACCCAGCGTGGGGTTGTCTCCCGGCGTACGTCGCTCGCGATCGTAATAGTGGACGTACAACTGCATCTGGCCCAAGTCCTGATGCGTGAGTTTACCGGTCTTGAGGTCCACGATCACGTAACACTTGAGAATCGTATGGTAGAAAACGAGGTCGGCATAGAAATGGTCGCCGTCCAACGTGATGCGTTCCTGCCGTGCCACGAAGGCGAACCCCTTGCCTAGTTCGAGCAAGAATGCCTGCATATTGCTGATTAGAGCCCTTTCCAAATGGCTCTCCACAATCTTGTGCGATTCGGGCAGCCCCAAGAACTCGATAACCACGGGATCCTTGAACACATCGGTCGGCTTCTGGACCACGTGTCCCTTCGTGGCCAAATGCATGAGGCCCTTCTTGTCTCGACTCATTGCCAGCCGCTCATAGAGCAGACTGCTTATCTGCCGCTCCAGTTCGCGTGCCGCCCAGTTGTTCTTGGTCGCCTCGATCTCATAGAACGCCCGCGCCTGCGGTTTGTCCACACGAAGAAGCGTCCGGTAGTGAGTCCAGGACAAATTCGGATGAAGCTGGCCGGGCTTCCAGGAGTTGCCTTCCACGTCGAGCTGCCTCGGCGCCGGCCCCGAGGCTGAGGCCTGGCGAATCAATTTCCGACGCAGTGCGTCGGATTTCCTGCGGGTAGCCGAATTCCGACGCAGTGCGTCGGAATTCAAGCTGGGGTACTCACGGTAGAACCGCCGAAAGAGCTCCAAGTTGTCGACCGAATAGCCGTTGCCATACTCCCTGCGCAGACGGCTGGAGAGTTCTTTCAGGACCTTCTTGCCATACTCTGCCCGCCAACTTCCGCTCTGCTCGTCTTCGACAATTTCCTGTCCAATCAACCAATTTGCCGCTACCTGGGTCGTGTTAACCGACCGGGATACGGAAATCCTCGCTGACTCCAATATCAGCCGGATGCGCTGATATAGACCACCCTCGGCCTTTCTGTTGTCCAATTTCACTGCGGTCCGTGAAGTGTGCGGGTTCATTCTGCCTCCAGTCCCTGCTGTCCCGTTTGCGGCGCTGCCGCACGCATCTTCGCCCGGCAGTAAGCTGCCGCCAGTTGATGGATGTGCGTCCCATTCCTTTAAGAAACATAATTAATAATCTAGCCATTCTGCCGCGCACCCGCAACTGCCTTCCGGGGCCAGCGGAACGGCGCGACTGCCTGGCGCACGCCGGGGTGCACCGCTGTCTGGCAAGGCCGTGGTCCAGACCGAAGCGCCGCCGACCTGGTCGTGAGACGCGACAGGGTGCGTTGGGGTCTGTTGAATGTGTGCGCGGGCAGGCGTTACCTCCCAAGAACATGCGTGCGGCCATCCAACCGCCTGCGCTATGCTGACACGTTTTTGAAAGGAAGCTCCATGAGTGCAGATCCAAAGCCCGTTCGCGTGCTGCTGGGCGGCATCGGCGGGTACGGCAACATGTACGTGCATGCCATGCTGGACCACGGTGCCGGGTATGGCGCGGAACTTGTGGGCGCCGCCGACCCGGCGCCGCAGTCGTGCCAGCGACTGGAAGAACTCAAGGCCCGGGGCATTCCCGTCCTGGCCTCGTTCGACGAGGCCGTGGCCACAATTCCGGCCGACCTCGTCGTGCTCTCCACGCCGATCTCGCTCCACGCCCCGCACTCGTGCGCCGCCCTGGCGCGTGGCGCCCACGTGCTTTGCGAGAAGCCCCTCTGCGCCAGCGCAACCGACCTACGCGCCATGCTCGCCGCCCGCGAGCGCGCCGGCCGCCAGGTCTCAGTCGGGTACCAGTGGTCGTACAGCGAAGCCGTGCTCGCCCTCAAGCGCGACATCCTCGCCGGCCGCCTGGGCGCGCCGCTCCGCCTCAAGACGATCGTCCAGTGGCCGCGCGACCTGGCCTATTATGGCCGCAACCACTGGGCCGGCCGCCTGCACGACGACCAGGGCCGGTGGGTGCTCGATTCGCCCGTCAACAACGCCGCCGCGCACTACCTCCACAACATGCTGTTCCTGCTCGGCGAACGGATGGATCGCAGTCTTCAGCCCGACACGCTCACGGCCGAACTCTACCGGGCCAACGCCATCGAGACTTACGACACCGCCCTGATCCGGCTTCAATGTGCCCAGGGCGCGGAAGTGTTCTTCACCGTATCCCACGCCGTGGAGACAAACGTCAATCCTATCTGCCGCTTCGAATTCGAGAATGCCGTCGTCACCTTCGGCGGCGTGGACGGCGAGCGCTTTGTGGCGACCTTCACGAATGGTGAGGTCAAGGACTACGGCTCGCCGGAGGGACACGAGACGAAACTCTGGACGGCGATTGCCGGCGCGCGCTCCGGCGTACCCGGGCCGTGCGGTATCGAGGCGGCGTCCTCACATACCGCCTGCGTTCTGGCGGCCCAGGAATCGACGGCGGTGACGAATTTCCCCGCGTCGCTGGTTCACACGAGCCCGCGTGGCGACAGCGCCCTGGTGCATGTCGACGGGTTGGCGGACGTGTTGCAGCGCTGTTACGATCAAATGGCCCTGCCGACGGAAATTGGCACCCCGTGGGCCCGCCCCGGTCGCGACATCGAATTGTCGCCGCTGTTCGAGATGTTGGCATGAGGCGGCGCCTTGTCTCACAGCCAGAGCGGCTGCGGGCCGGGACCCGCGGCGTCAAGCCCGCCTGCCGCCAACACGGCGTCGAGTTGCTCCAGCAAGACCGCCTTGTCGCGCGGAAAGCGCGCTTCGAGCGGAACGACGTTCGAGGTATGATTGGCGCGGAAGACCGTATTGGTCAGTTCCAGGCGCCCGACCATCAGCCGGAGCTCCTCAACCGCGCCCCGCTCGGAAACCTGGGCAAAACGTCCGGCACGGACGTCGTCGTACAACTCGGTGCCAGGCACGGGAATCGCGCGCAGGGCCGACAGCAGGCGCGGCTGCATGCGGTTGAGCGCGTCGGCCGTGGCCGCCGCATGCTCGCGCGTCCGCTCCCGGCCGCCCAACCCGAGCAGCACCATGACGGACAACCGTAGCCCGGCCGCCTGGGCGCGGGCGGCCGCGCCAATCATGGTTTCGATCTCTTCGCCCTTGCGAACGCGCCGCAGGGTTTCCGCGTCGCCGCTTTCCAGTCCCAGATAAAGCGTGTGCAGCTTGAGCGCCCGCAATTCCGCCAGTTCGCCGTCCGTCTTGGCGGCAATGGCGCTTCCGGTAGCGTATGTATTGACGCGCGCTAAATCAGAGAAGCGGACGGCCAGTTCGGCCAGGATCGCGCGCAATTCCGCGAACGGCCGGCGCATGACGTCGCCGTCGGCCAAGAAGATGCGCCGGACCCCGGCGGCGTGGCGCGCCGCGCCATCCAGCAGGCGGCGAATCTCGGTTGTGTCGAGTCGCCGGTACTGGACGCCGCGGTACATGCCGCAAAAGGTGCACCGATTGTACGGGCACCCCTGGTCTACTTGAAGAATCAGGCTGTCGGCCTCGGCGGGCGGACGGAAGAGCGGATTATTCACACTTAGAGCGCTTCCGGGGACACCGGCTTGTGCGGCTGGATCGATTCGGCGGGCTGGAGGTCCAGTCCCCGGCCCGTGAACCACGGCATCGCCAGCGGATTCGTCTTGAAGAAGTCGAGTAACAGGTGGGCGACCTTGTCACGGCCCGACGCCGAGGGATGCACGCCGTCGCGTTCCACGTCCCGGGGTAGCCACGTCAGACCATCCTCGCGCGCCTTGGCGCCGTCCGTCCACAGATACGGGCCCCACATCACGACCGGTGCCCGGATCGGTCCCTGCTCGGGATCGAGGTTCAATTTCTTGTCGCCCCGCATCTGGTCGAGAATGACACCCCGCACGGCGAACGCGCTTTCGTACGCGTAGGGCTCGGGGCTGAGCGTAGTCTTGGCATAGCCCGCATACGTGCGGCTCGAAAGATAGGCGATTTGCAGATTTGGAAACCGGCGGCGCGCCTCCTGCAGGATGGCGATGAGATGCTCCTTAAGCTCGTCAACATGTCCGGGGAACTCGCCGTACAGGGCCGGCTGCTGGCGGGCCTGTTTGAGCCAGAGCACCTGCACTTGCGGCGCCGTAACCCCCGACATCTTCAGCCGTCGCTCCAGCTCGCGCCAGATTTCGAACGACTCGGGATTGGCGGGATCCCAAGTCCCGGCGTCACACCCGGACTGGGCGCCGTCGACGATGATCAAGGCATCGGATTTGGCGCGATCACCCTCGGCGAGTTCCTTGAAACGCTCAAATTCCTGGGTGGTGTTGGACATCCCGATGGAGAGCAGGACGATCAGGCCGGACTTGTCGGGACGCCCGTCGATGTCGCGCGGCGCCACCGTGCCGAGCGCCTTGCGCATGGCCGCCTCCAGCTCCGGCGGCGGCGTGTTGCGGCCCTGCCCGTAAAGGCCGCCGTCGGCCCCCTTGTACGTCTCGCCCTGGGCGAGGACGGTGAGCGGAATGAGCGAGATCAGGCTACGGTTTCTGTTGGTGAAGATGTCGGTCACGGGCGGCGCGCCCTCGCCCAGGCGCCGCGCCCGCTCATCGCGCGAGGCTTGGAGGAGGGCCAGTTCGTCGTCGGTCAGGTGCTCGCCCCGTTCGTAGCGGTGACCCAAGACGCGCGCCTTGTCCCAGTCGATCGGGGCGTTGGTCGGCTGGGCCTGGATCGTCGCCGCAAGGCCGAAGAACAAAGCCGCGACGAACCGCAGGATTCCTGCTCCGAGGTTCTCTCTTCTGCTCTTCATGCTGCAACCCATGCTGCCTCACCCGTGGCGCGTCGCTTGACAGGCGCACCCGCGTCCAGTCTAATCAACTGTTCTTTTTCAGGAGACTATTGTCATGCTGGACGTGCATGGATGTCAATGGGTTGTGCTCGCAGTCGGTGCGCTCGTTATCGGCCTGTCGAAGACGGGCCTGCCCGGCGTCGGCATGCTGGCAATCCTGCTCGTGGCGACCGTGATCCCGGCCAAGCAATCCACCGGGCTGATTCTGCCGATGTTGATCGTCGGCGATATCCTGGGTGTTGCGTACTACCACCATCACGCGTCATGGAAGCACCTCTTCCGATTGGCGCCCTGGACCATGGCCGGCATCGTACTCGGCTGGATGGCCCTGGGTCGCCTGGACGATGCACACATTCGACCCCTGATCGGCATCATCGTGCTGGCCATGCTGGCGCTCAGCATCTGGCGCTCGCTCAAGCCCGCGTTCCTGGAGGCGCTTCCGGAGTCCCGCCGGTTCGCGGCCGTCGTGGGGTTAATGGCCGGTTTCACGACGATGGTGGCCAATGCGGCCGGCCCCGTCATGGTGATTTACCTGCTGATGATGCGCCTGCCCAAGAACGTCTTCCTCGGCACCAGCGCCTGGTTCTTCTTATTGTTCAACGTGTTCAAGGTGCCGTTCAGCGCCCATCTAGGGCTCATCACGTCCGCCTCCCTGGAATTCAACGCCATGCTGGCGCCGTTCATTCTCGTGGGCGGCTGGCTCGGCATCCGGTTCGCCAAGCGCATCCCGGAAAAGGCATTCGCCTGGCTGGTCCAGATCCTGGCCGCGGCCGGTGCAATCAACCTGCTGTTCTGAAGCGGCTCACGCCATGCCAAAGAATCGCCGGATGCGATCCAGCAGCGGTTCGCGGGCCAGAACAGCCGCGTCCGCCACGGCTTGGGCCGTCACCTTGGCCTGGCGATCGGCGTGGCGGGCCTCAATGACGGCCGCCAGGCGCGCCGCCAGACCCGGATCACTTTGCAGCAAATTCGAGAACTGGCCCTTGCCGACCGCCAACACCAAGGCGTCGGTCTCCGCCCGGATCGTCGCCGATCGGGGCTCGCCCGTCAGCAGCGACATCTCGCCGAAGAACGCGCCCGGCCCCAGGTGCGCCACCGGCACCTCGGTCCCTGCATCCTGCATAGCCAGGACCTCGACAAGACCGCGACGCACCAGATAGAACGTATCGCCCGGGTCCCCTTGCCGGAACAACGTCTCGCCGGCGGCGTACGGGACATCCGATACCTCGGCTGCCAGCCGCCCCATCTCGTCCGGCGACAGGGACTGCAGCAGATCGGAACTCTCCAGCAACTGTCGTTTCGCGGCCAGTTCGGCGGCCGCCTGTTGCGCCTCGTCGAGGCGCGCGTCACGCCAGCGGACATCGCGGATCGGGAACGGGATGTTGATCCCGTCCCGTTTGAAGGCATACCAGATACGGTCCATGACCAGACTGTGAACCACCTCCAGGTGCGCGTAGTCGTCGATGAAGCACCTGACCATGAAATTGATGGACGAGTCGCCGTACGCCTTCAGGAAGATTTGCGGCGGCGGGTCCCGGCGAACCTCGGCGATGCCGGCCAGCGCGGCGCAGATCGTTTCGCGCACCTTGTTGGGCGGCGTGTCGTAACTGACGCCGAACTCCACCTGGCACCCGTGGCAGCTGGTCGGCCGGGAGAAATTGATAATAGCATCCTTGGCGATTGCGCTGTTCGGGATCACGACGTAGTCGTCCGTACGCGTTCGCAGCCGCGTGGCGCGCCACGTGGTGTCGACCACCACGCCGGTATGGCCGCTCATCGTAACCCAGTCGCCGATATGGAACGGCCGCTCGGCGTTTAACGCCACGCCGGCGATCAGGTTTCCCAGCGTATCCTGCGTGGCATTGGCGACCACGTAGCCGACGACCAGCGACGACACGGCCAGCACATTGAAGTTTACTCCCGGGAAATAGTAGCGCACAAGCAGGGCAAGCACGAGCAGCGTCAGCAGCCAACGGCCGATATCGCGTATGACCAGCGGCATCGGCGGGGTCCTCTGCCAGCGGGCCGTCCAGTCGAATGCCACGATGTCCAGGAACTGCAGGCCGACCGAGACCGTCAGGAACACCGCGGCCACCGTGACGCCGGTGAGAATGTGATGGGGCAGTTGGCCCAGTTGTGGCGTGAGCAGCAGGAGGAACAGCAGGCTCAGCACGAGCAGGTTGATCTGCAGCCGCGCGCGCCGCAGCATCGTGACGCGCTTGAGGGAGCGCTGCAGCACGGTGAACCCGGCGTAGAGCGCCAGCAGCGTCGCGGCCCGCCAGACCAGATCGAACAAGTCGAATCGGCTGCCCCCGAGCGCAATCGTCCACTCGCCGAGATATAGACCTGCACCCATGTCCCCGCCCTCCGTGAAGTCTCCGGGAGGCGTCTATATCATGCCGCCGTGCCCGGCGCAATCAGGGGCTGCGGGGAAAGTGAACCGTAAACGGTAAACAGTGAACAGTGAACAGTTGGCCCCGCCCACCAAAAGGTTCGACGTGAATCGTTCCTCGACACGCCAGCCGATAAGTATTATATTTCGTCACATGACGAAGTATAGAAAGGCCGGCTTCCGATGAATAGCGACGCCATGCGGGCAACCTTGCGCGTCACGAAGGCGCTGGCCGACCGGCAACGGGTGCGCGAGGAGTGACCTTCTTCTCGCAATCCTTATTGCCGCTGCGGAGCGGAGCCGCTTCCGGCTCCGGCCGGCGCGGGAAGCCGCGCCGCTCCCCGGCGAGGCAGGCACGCGCTCGGACGGACGTAAAACGTGAGCATTTCGTGACGCGAAAATCATGAACGCAAGCCAGAATGACCATTCCGCCAGCGAGCGGAAATTGACGAGTGTGTTTGAGCGCTACCTGACCGTGTGGGTCGCGCTCTGCATGGGAGTCGGCGTGGCCCTGGGTAAACTGTTCCCCAGTTTCGTCGGCGCCGTGCGGAACGTCGAATTTGGCCGCCATAGCCAGATCAACCTGCCCATTGCGGTCCTGATCTGGCTCATGATCTACCCCATGATGCTGAAGATCGACTTCGGCAGTATCCTCGGCGTTCGCAAGCGGCCCAAGGGGCTGCTGATCGTGCTCATCGTCAACTGGATCGTCAAGCCGCTGTCGATGACGCTGTTGGGCTGGGTCTTCTTCAAGCATCTCCTCCTCCCCTGGATCGGGGCCGAACTGGCCGACCAGTACCTGGCCGGCTGCATCATCCTGGCGGCCGCGCCCTGCACCGCCATGGTCTTCGTGTGGTCGTACCTGACGGATGGCGACCCGGCCTACACGCTGGTGCAGGTTGCGCTGAACGACCTCATCATGCTAGTCGCCTTCGTGCCGATCGTCGGCCTGCTCGTGAGCGGCGCCAGCAATCTCACGGTTCCCTATCCCGTGCTCTTCTACAGCGTGGTGGCGTTCATCGTGATCCCCCTGGTACTGGGCGGCCTCAGCCGCGCCTGGCTGCTGAAATGGAAGGGCCGAGCCTGGTTCGAGATGAAGTACCTGCCCTTCTTCCACCCGATCACCATCCTGGCCTTGCTGGCCACCTTGGTGCTGATCTTCGCCTTCCAGGCCGACAACATCACGCGCACCTGGACGCACGTGCTCCTGATAGCCATCCCCATCACGATTCAGGTCTATTTCAACTCCTCGCTGACCTACGGCCTGATGAAATGGTTCCGCGTGCCCCACAGCATTGCCGCGCCGGGCGCGCTGATCGGCGCGAGCAATTTCTTCGAGTTGGCGGTCGCGGTTGCTATAACCTTGTTCGGCGCACAGTCAGGCGCCGCGCTGGCCACGGTCGTCGGCGTGCTCGTGGAAGTGCCGGTGATGCTCTCGGTCTGCAAGGCGTGCAACCGCACCCGGCATTGGTTTGCAAAGGCGTAACCATGAAGACGAAGATCCTGCAACAATCGAAGTCCGTGAATGCAGTCAAGGACGTACCGTTCGACGTTGTCGTGACGGTGTGCGGCCACGCTAACGAAACCTGCCCCACGTGGTTGAGCAGCAAGGCCAGGGTCGTCCACGTTGGCTTCGACGATCCGCCGGCGCTGGCCAAGGGGGCGACAACGGATACCGAGCGGCTTCCCCATTACCGCCGGGTCCGCGACGAAATTCGTGACTTCATCAAGGCGATGCCCGGGAACCTCGGCCGGACGTCAGCGACGTCGCTGACGTCCGGGCGTAGTTACCATGCCGTGCCGAGCGACCGGGCAAGCAGGTCGGCCAGGCTGTCAAAGGTGATCTCGGAGCCGACCAATGTGCCGGCCGCGGCGACCACCGTGGGCGTGCGGCCGCGCTGACGATCCGGCATGTGGAACTTCTCGGCCAGCGCCTTGTTGAGCGCGAGGCTTCCCTCGGCCCCCATTTCGTGCTCCTCGATATGCATCTCCGGGAACGCATCGCCCAGCGCCTTGAGATACGCCCGGGCCGTCTCGCAATCTTCACAACCAGTCTCGCGGAAAAACACGACGCGCAACGCATTGGTGACGGCCGGCGCGACCACCGCGACCGCCGTTCCCGTAGGGGCCCCGCCCGCCGCCACGGCCGGTGCCGCGACCGCCTCCCGCAGCACCAGGACCTGGCCCGCTGCGGTCCCAGCCGGACCTGTCAGGCGCTTCATAATGGACTCGCGCCTGTCGTCGGAAATGCGCCCGGCATCCAACAAGGGAAGCAGCGCCGCATACCGGCCACTCAGCTTCTCGTAGTTGGATTCGAGCACGTCCGCGGCGCGGCGGCTCATGGCCGCGCTGTCGCGGCACTGTTCAAGGGCCGACATCAAATCGGCTGGCTCGAACGGGTCGCCCACCGACATGAGGGCGATCAGGCTCTCGGCACGCAGTTCCGGCACAGGATCGGCGGCGAGGCGGTGCAAAGCCAGCCGCTCGCTCTCCTTGAGCCGGCGGTCATCGGAAGTCCACTGCCAACTGCTGAGGGACTCCTTGTCGTCAAACTTGTTCACCCACGCGCCCGATCCTGTCCCGAGCAGCGCCGGCACCACGGCCCGGACGTCCTCCACCGTGTCGGCCGCCGCCTGCTGCAAGAGCGGGCCGCGATTGGCCGTGTCGAGCTTGGCCAGTGTGCGGTACGCCGCCCGGCGCAGCAGCGGGTCGGGCGAAACCAGCAGAGGCGTGAGCCGCGCGGTCTCCTGTCGGCGGTTGAGTTTCTCGTAGAACACAACGGCCAGCACCTTGAAAGCCGGCCTGGGCGGCTTCTCGAAGAACCGGTCCGCCCACAGCCGGACATTGGCAAGCGCCGCCACTTTCTTGAAATCCGAACGCAGGACACTCTCGAAGGCTTCGTCGAGGAGCAGCGGCGTGCCTTCGCGCTCCGCCTCTTCAAACAGGGCGTTGCACCACTCGGGTTTCTCCGCCTGGGCGGCAAGCCGTTCCGCGGCCGCCTTGCGCGTCGCGGAGTCAGCGTCCCTCGCCAGTCGCCGAAGTAACGCCAAGGCCTCCGGGCTCGCGACGCCCTTGAGCGCCGACGCAACGGCCGCCCGATACTCGTCCGATAGGCCGTCAAGCGCGCCCGCCATTTCGGCGACGGCGTTCGTGTCACCCAGCCTGACCAGTGCCACGAGGGCGGCGTTCTGAACAGCGCGGTCGGCCGGGAATCGGCCGCGGCAGGTACGGACCGCCTCGGCCAGATCCTTGGCTGAGGCCGTTGCCGCGGGACTGCCAGCCGCGGCAGAAACCGCACCCGGCGCCTGCGCCCCGGCCACGGCCTGGGTGGCGTCAAACGCGTCGAACAAATCCGTCAGGCCCGGGGGCGGTGCTGCCGGCTTCGCCGGAGTCGCGGCCGCGGCAGCCTTGTCCGGCGCCAGGAAAGCATCGAGCAGATCTGCAACCGGCGAAGCGCCTTCCGCCGTCGCGGCGCCGGCGCCGTCCTCCGCCCGGCTGTCGCTCATTTCGGCCAGGACATCGTCAAAACTCGAGTCGTCGGACGAGCGACTACTGTGCGACTCCTCCTCATTTTCCTCCTGCAAAGCTTCGAGCACGATGACCGCCTGCCCCCGGCTGCCGCGCCGCAGGGCCTCGACCAGTGGGGCATTCGCCGACTTCACGCTGTTGTGCGCCAGCACGTTCAGGGCCGCGCACGCCACGTCGCCATCCGGGTGGCCCGCCAGGGCGGTGGCCAGGGGGACGCCGTGTTTTCCACACTTCGTGAGGGCTTCCAGCATCGGCAACAGCACCTCGGCCGTCTTGCCGGTCGAAGCATTGACGAATGATGCCGGCAAAGGCCGCTCCATGGCCCCGAAGGCCGCCAGGACGGGCGCCTTATACTCGTCGCTGGCGAGAAACGCCTTCTCCAGCCGTTTGGCGGCGCGGTCGGCCGGGCAGACCTTGGACAACGTGATGATGGCGGTAAACCGGACAAAGGCGTCCGGGTCGTTGACGAGTCGCTCGACGGCGTCGGCCGCCTCGTGCGAACGCAGCTCGCTCACGGTCTGCAGGGCTGCCACGCGAACCCGCCATCGAGGGTCGACCAGCCGTTCGCGTACCGCGTCAACCGGGGCGTCGGATTCACTCTTCGCCAGGCTCCGGAGGGCCGTAATGACGACATCCTCATCGTCGCGCCCCAGCAGGCCGGCCAGCACCCCGGCCGCGCTCTTGCCGCGCACACCGGCCAGGCCGCGGGCCACAGCCACGATTACCTCGCGATTCGACTCGCGGGTCAGCAGGTCGCGCAGGGCCGGCATGGCATCGCGGCGGGCCACGGCGATCAACGTTTCCACGGCCGTTTCGCGCACCAACGGGTTCGGGTGCCGCAGATAGTCCAGGGCCACGGGAATCGCGGCCGTCTTTTGTACGCGAATATCACGCAGGGCCTGCAACTGCACGTCCAGGGTGCCAAACACCAGGCGTTGGGCCTGCAGGGCAGGATCGAAGCCCGGCCGGGCAGGCAGCAGCGTGGCGTAGCGGACTTCGCGCACGCGATCGGCCAGCCCGGCGGGCAGGTCGGAATGGCGCGCCAGGAAGTCGGCGGCCGGCTCGGCAACTGCGGCCCCGCCGTCGATGAGTTGGCGGCGCGCGCGCTGTACCCGGTCGCGGTCGCCTGAGAGCAGGTCGCGCAGCCGCGCCCCAACCTGCTCACGCGTAAGCGAAGAGAACCGCGCGGCCAGGACGACATTCGTGGCCGCCGCCCAGGCCTGCCAGCGCGCCAGGGCGGCCGGGGGCGGCGCGTTGGTTTCGGGTAGGCCTTCCCAAGGGTCGAATCCGTAATCATCGCCCGCCGCCTGCTCGAGCACTTCCAATGCGCCGAGCCGCACGGCCAGTTGCGGGTCGGTCAAGGCGGCCACGAGGTCGGCGCGCGGAAAGGGATCCAGCGTGAGCGCGGCCGCGACCAGGTCAGCCCGGCCGGGCACATAGCGCAGGGCCTGGAGAATAGCGGGCCAGCGCCCGGCCGGAACCGGGCCTTTCCGCACAGCCTCGAGCGCCTCGCGGCTCTGCCGTTCCTCCACCGCATCTTGCCCGCCGCGTCCGCCCGTGCCGGAAGTCAAGGCCGCCAGGAAATCGAACGGCGCCAGATAGCCCATGATCCGATTCTGGAACCGGCCGTCGCTCCCCAGCATCACTAGCGTCGGCGTGCCTTCCACACCCAGTCGCGCGGCGGTCGCGCGATCGACGGTGACATCAATTCGGACGCACACCCAATCTCGCAACCGCTGTCGCACGGCCGGGTCGGCCAGCGTGGTTGCCTCCAGGTGACGGCAGATATTGCAGTTGGGCATCGTGAGATAGATCAGGATCGGCCGGCCTTCGGCCGCCGCGCGCGCCGCGGCCGCGTCAAGCGAGTCCTCCCACGCCAGCGTGGTCTGCGGGCCCACGGCCGCCGCGCCGCGCGGGTCGGGTATGGCGAAGACTGGGGGGAGCAGCACGGCCATAGCCAGAATCAACCCCAGCGTGGCGACTCTCGCCCCCTGCCGCCTTGCGCGGCAGGGGCGACCGATCAGTTCACCCGCGACACGAGGTCGCGGGGGTCCAAAAACATTAATGACACAACGCATAAACAAGGATGTTGACGTTGATTTCCAGGGAATTCGAGATCTCGTTGCCGCCGCAACAACAGCAGCCTTCGCTGTGCTCGGTATCGTTGAGCCCGTGCGGCGAGTAAACAATCACGAGCTTGCCGTTCTTCTCCAGTCCGAGCAGCCGCGCGGTAGGATCGGCATGGTGCAGCCGCAACTCCTTGACCTCGGTGACCGTCCGGAAGATCGCGTGCTCCTTGGGGATTTCCTTCAACGCGTCGTCGCCGAAAACCGCCTTGAGCTCGCGCCGAAACGCCCGGTCGAACGTCTTGCTGGAGCAACCGGCCGAAGCCAGCAGGAAGCCGCCGTTCTCGCAGTAGCGTTTGAGGTTGTCCCGCTCTTTCTTGGAGAACATGAAGTCCTCCTCGCCGGTGATCAGCACAAAGGGATAGTTGAACAGGTCGTCGGCATCGAGTTTCACGCTCCTGAACCGCCGTTCGGTGGCGACGGTGGTTTGCTTCTGCGCGGCGTTCAGGAACTCATCGCTGAAACAACGCGAGGTGTGCATGCCCCCGTAGATGAGGTTGGCGCACTGGATCGGCTTATCCTCGGCGACGGCGCAGGCCGTGAACACGGCCGCCGCGAGCAGTCCTGTGACGAACGTCCTACGTGGTTTCATGGTCGGTTCTCCAGGGTTCCGAAATACACCTTGAGGGCGTCGCGATATTTGTCCGGCACGTCATCAAGGCGCACGGCGCCTTCCGTGCCGGCCGGACCGGCTGCCGCGGCCGCCCGTTCCGTCGTCCGCTCGCGCGCCACGGTCGGCCCGGACCCGCTCCCGGCAAACTTGCCCGGCCCGGTGCCCTCCCGACCTGGGAGGACGACGGTACGCTGCGGACCGATCATCGGGATGTTGAGCGGCGTGGCCATGCCGGCCGAATAGCCGTCCACGTCCTCACCGGCGCCCGCGCCGCCCGCACCTACGCCCATGCGCCGTTCAAAGCCCGGCCGCTTGCACTGGCCCAACTGCCGGAGCGTCTGATTCTCGTCTTCCGTCGGGCAGAACTTGGGCTTGCAGCACGCCTTACAGAATCCGCTGCCGTCGCACTCCTTCTTGAGAAGTTGCCGCATCAAGTCCAGGGCCAGCTCGATCCGCTCCTGCGAAAGGACACCGTCGCGCGCGGCGGCGTACTGCTCCGCGCCAAGCATGGCATCCGCAATGCGCATGCCGTCAATGGCCGCGGCAAATGCCAGGGCCGTCTTGCGCAGGTCAGTGAGCTCTGGATCGTCCGGCAGTTCTTTGGCCCGGTCGCGCAATTCGGTTTGCAGCTCGGCCAGCGCCTTCCGGATCAAGGTCTGCCGATCTTCGACCGACTTGAAAAACGCGGGGTCCGTGATGCGCGCGGGGTCGCTGTAACGCTGGTAGCGGCGGGCGAGTTCGGCCTGCTCGGCCACGAGCATGCGGTAGGCTTGCTCCAGTTCCTTCACCCGCGCGATGGCCGCCACGAAGCGGGCCTCGTCGGCCTGGGCCTGCACGGCCTTCTGCTGCTCGGCCAGTTGCCGGGCGGCCTCCGCCACGGCCGCCGCGAGATCCCCGCGTTTGTCGCCGGCCTGCTGGATCGCGGCCTGGGCGGCGCTGAGCGAGGCGGCCGTCTTCTTGAACACCTCGCGCGCTTGCTTCTCCATGGCGTAGATCGGGACATCCGCGGCCAAGGCGCGATACAGCGTCTCCGCGCGGTCGAGCGCCGCGGCGAGTTCGCGCCGTCGGGCCGCCAGATCGCCCGCCACCGCGTTCGTGGCGAGCGCATCGGACGTGGTCTTGAGCGCATCGCGGACCGCTTGAAGCGCGGCCGTGGCCGCTTCGTAGCGCGCCATGAACTGCTCGGTATCGAGCCGCTCGCGCAGCATCTGCGCATAGTCCTCTTCGCTCACGATCTCAACGCGCACCACCTCCGAGGCGGTGCGCCCGCTCTCGTCGGGATTCGTATCGGTGGCCTCGAGGAAGAACTCCAGCGTCTGGCCCGGGATCACGCCCAGCCGGCCGAGATCGAGGGCCCGGGCAACGTCAAGTCGCGCGACGACGTCGGCCGGCCCGAGATTGCACACGCGGTCATGGTAGCCGTTCAGCCCGCGAATCAGGTCCACGCGCCGCAAGCCCAGGTCGTCCTCCGCGAAGCCCGCCAGGCGGAGCACGGCGTCGGGCGTGGCGAGCGCATAGGCCGGCGGCTCTGTGAGGACCGCCTCGGGCCGGGCATCGGGCACGAGCCTCTGCTTGAGCCGGTAGGGCGTGCGGCTCGGCGTGCCCTGCACATCGGCGACCGTCACCTCGAGCGCTGCGTTATCGCGCAGATCCCACTCGAAGCGCACAACGTGCCGGCCGGATCGGTGGCCGGCGACCGTGCGGGCCGGCGGACCGCCGGCCGGGGTAAGCGTCAGCGCCCCGCCCTTGAGCGGCCGATTGCAGGTCACCTCCAGCCGCACGCGACTGCCCGCGAGCCCCTGCAAAGGCGCGTCGCCCGCCACGAAGGTTCGGACCGGCTGACGGCTGTAGGCGGGTGGCGTCACCGTGACGCGCGCCACGGCAATGCGCGGTTCGAGGTTCACCATTACCCGGTGCCACCGGCTCCGGGCGCGGCCGGCGGCAAAACAGAAGTCGACCGGGGCCGTAACGCGCTCGATGCGTTGCGCGAAACGGCGCGACCCCTCGTTGAAGCACGGCGTGCGTTGCACGGTGTCGCCCACGCGCGTCAGCAGCAGGATGCCCGCCGGGGTTTCCGGGCCGCCGATCTCCACGGTCAGCTCGGCATCGTCGCCGTACACGACCACGGGCGCGGCCGGCCGGACCGTAAAGGTCAGGCGGCTGTAGGGCGGGATGTCGTCGTAAGGGTGCGCGTAGCGGGCCAGGATGACATCCGTGATGTCGCGGGGCAGCAGCACGGCCGCGGCCGCTGCGGCGAGCGTGATGCCGCACACGAGGGCCCGACGCCGGAGCAACGCGAGCGGAAGCGTGGCCGTGGCCGGCAGGGCGCGCAAGCGTTCGGAAGCCGTCTCGACAGCGCGCGTCGTGAGGAGGGCCGCCACGTCGCCGTGCGGCTCAGTGGCGGCCAGGTCCAGGGCCGACAGGCATGGCTGGCGCCGATCGCCGAGGTGCGCGTCGATCTCGGCAGCCAGCCGCCGGGACGTGATGCCGCCGGCGCGGACCAGCAGCCACGAGAGTGTGACTCCCAGCCAGATCAGGGCGCTCCGCCCCACTCCGGCCAGCCGGGCCGGCTCAAACGCGAGCGCGTAGTCGGCCGCCAGCAGCCCGACCAGCAGAATGGCGGCCGCCGTCAGCCAAAGCAGAATAGCCGCCGCCGCGCGCGCCGCGCGGTGCGCCGCACGCCGCCGCGCCAGCAGCACCCGATAGGTCGAAGCGGCGTGCGCCAAGTCGGCGAGCGGCTCGCGAGGACGCTCGCCCTCCATGGAATTCGCCTGGCGTTCGCCTTCGGGAGGGCGAGCATCCTCGCGAGCCGCGGTCGTCAGTGGCTCGTCGGTCATAGCAATCCGCTCCTCCGGCGCATGAACCACTCTGCCCCGAACACACCTACCATCAAGGCCAGGAGCCAGGCGCGGTCCCACGCGGGCTTCCACACGGGCGGCGCGTCGATGGCCTCCGGCGCCTTGGCGTCAAAGGCGCGCACGGCCCGTTCGAGGCCGTCGGCCGGAATCAGTGCCCCGCCCGTAGCTTCGGCCAGCTTCGCAAGATAATCAGGATCGGCGCCCACCTCGTCGGCCTCGGCGGGCGGCCGCGGCACGCGCAGTAAGGCGATGGCGGGCCCTTCCGTTGACACGGACCCTTCCAGCGTCGCCTCGAAGCGGTACAGGCCGGGAGCGGGCGGCGTGAAAACTGTGGCCCAGCCGTCGTCGCCCGGCAGCCGCTGCGGGCGGATCTCCTGGGCCGGCAAGCCGGCCGTCATGACGCGCAGCACGGGCGCGGCCTGGCCCGCGGCGGCGGCCCCGCGCCGCTGCATGACCGCCTGCACCGGCTCGTCGGGCTGGCAACGGTCAGCGCTCAGGCGGAGCGAGACCGAACGTCCCGGCAGGAAATCGCCATGCGTGGCCAGCCACTGCACGAGTTCGGGCCAGAAGGCTTTATAAAGCGGACCCGACTCGTCGTTCGCCGGGAAGAAATCCCAGCGCCACAGGCCCTCGACATTGACCGCGGCCGTGCGGCCCTTGCCGTAGCGCCGGGCCGCAACGAGCGGCGTGGCCTCGTTGCCGCGCCCCTCGCCGGCAACCAGAACGGTCGCGAATGACGGCAGCGGACCCGTCAGGTACTGCGGCGTGACTTTCGGCAGCCGGCTCCAGACGGCGGCGTCGGCGCCGGGCAGGGCCCCGCCGAACAGGCCAGCGGCCTCGCCTTCGGCCGTAGGCCGCCACACGGTTGCCGCCGCATCAGCGGGCAGGGCCGCGGCCCACGTCAGAGGCTCCAGGTCGGCCAGGGCCTGAAACTCGCCCTGGTAGGCCTTGGACCGCGCGAACAGCAAGCCGCCGCCCTGTTCGCGCACGTAGCGCCGGAGCACGGCGGGCCGGTCACCGGTGAGGAAATATTCCGCGCCCTTGCCCAGTACGACCAGATCATAGGCGCCCAGCGCCTCGAGCGTGTCCGGGAAGACTTCGCGGGTCAGGGCATCCTCGTTGCCGCTCTCGCCGCCGATGCGGAAGAACCGCTCGCTGGCAAGCCGGTGCACGGTGGTCAGCGCGAACTGTGGCTGCTTCCTCATCCACTGCACAAGGAACTTGCTGTCCCAGTGCGGCACGCCCTCGGCCACCAGCACGCGCAGCGGCTCGCGCAGCCCGAGCACGCCGACGCTGGCCCGGTTGTTATCCGGGATCGCGTCGCCGGATACTTCGTCGAGCGCCCAGACGTATTCGACAAACCCGGTGGCGGGCTTAACGGAAAGCGTCACGTCGGCCATCGCGCCGGGCTCAACGGAAACGACAGCCGCGGGTGCGGCGTCCTTGCCCTCGGCGGTAAGCAGTTTCACGCGCGGCCGGATCGGTCCCAGGTTGGCATTGCGGACGCGGGCAGTAAGCCGCAGGGGCGACCCGGCGAAGCCCACCTCGAACGGGTGGACCGGTTCGATGGAGGCATCGGGCGTCGCCACGGGGCCGCCAAGCGCCACGGCATACACGGGGGCGCCGAGCGCGCGGGACTGCCGGATTGCCTCGTCGGTGACGTGGACCGCGCGTTGGCGGCCGTCAGAGAGCACGAGCACGCCGGCCAGCCGGCGCTGCCGGGCCTGGTAGCGGGAGAACAATTCGTTAAGCGCGCCCGGGATGTCCGTCCCGAGTCCAGTCGACTGGACTCGCTGGCGCACGGCGTCGAGCGAGGCAGCCTCCTCGTCGAGGCGTTCGGCAAAGGTGAACGGGCGCACGCGCTTCACGTCGTCGGCCAGGCCGGCGGCTTTGCCCGCCAGGCGCAGGGCTTCGGTCCAGCGAGCGCCGCCGGCGACATCCTTGGTCGCCATGCTGGCGCTCCGGTCCACGAGCACGGCCCAGTCGCTATCCGTGCGTTCGACGGGAGCAGTCCAGCGCCCGGGGTTGAGCGCCAGCACCACGAGGCCGGCCAGCCCGAGGACCCGCAGCGCCAGCAACCCGACGCGCAACGGCCGGCCCACGGAGGCGGACGACCGCCAGCCCAGGAACAAGGCCAGCCCGATCCCAATGGCCAGGATCGGCAGCAGGAAATCTATGGTGAGGATGGGGTTCATGCTTTCGCGGCCCACAGTGCGGCGCCGGCTTCGGCCAGGCCGCAGACGAGCGCCAGGCCGAGGCACCAGGGCCAGAGCGGTACGCCGTCACGCCGTTCGCGGGCGGCCCGGCCGCCGGACACCGCGGCCCAACCGGAGCGGGCGATGGCGGGCGGCGGTATGGTGCGCAGGTCGGATTCCTCGGGCGGGAAGTTCACGGCAGTCTGGGCGATGAGGTCGCGGTCCATCCGCCAGGTGTACAACCCGGGCCGCTCGGCGCGGCCCGCCGTGTAGACCGGGCCGTTGGCCGACTCGCGACGCGTCACGGCGCGTGAGTGTCCCTCGGGATCGTCCACGCGCAGGGCCTGCGGCAGCAGGTCGCGCTCGGCGCGCAAGACCAGCTCCTGCCCCGCCAGTACGGCGCCGCCCGCCGTGTCCGTGCCCGCGCCGCGGCTGGTGAGCATCAGCTCGGCAAAAAGCGGCAGGAACTCCGTGCGCGCCGCCCACCCGCTCAAGTCGGGCGCCAGGGCCACGTTCCACAATACCAGGGTTCCGCCGCCGGCCTTGAGCCGTGCCACCGCCGGCGTGCCATCGGTATACTTCAGCAGCACACGGGCATCGACCGGCAGGGGCGGGACGGATAACCGGCCACGAAACATGCCGGCAGCCGGATTGCCCCGCTCGCCACCGGCGAATATGGCCAGGGCTGGATCGTCCGCATCGACGAGCCGCAGCCCGAGTGGCTCGCGCGGCTGCAGCCACTCGAAACCGGTGGCGGCGACGGGTTGCCCGGTCAGCGCCGCGAGCCCAGACTCGGACGCCCCGCGCGCCGGATACCAGATCACAGGCTTGCCCGCCGCCAGCGCGGCGCGCACGGGCGCGGGCTGGGTCCCGTCCCACCCGCAGAGAAGCAACGCGTCGCAGCGCTGGGCATCGGATTCCCAGCCTCCGGCCGCGAGATCGACGCCCTGGGCCCATGGCAGGGCGCGCAGGGCCTGCCGCCAGTAGGGCGCGGTGCCGGACTCGGCGGCCAGCAGGCCTACGCGCAGTCCCGGCTTCACCGGCACCACAAGCCACGCGGCGTTGTCGCCCGAAAAATCGTCCTCGCCGATGGTCGCGGCGGCCGTGAAGTCGCCCGCCTGCCGACACGGTACGCGAAAAGCTGCCGTCGCCCTGCCCCACGCCGGGACCAGCACGTTTCGGCTCGCGCGCAGTTCGCCGATTTCCGCCTGCACACCGGTCTGCCGGGGCGCGTCGCTGAAGTTGCTCACCTCGACGAAGACCGTGGCGTCCTCGCCGGCCAGCGGCGCCGCGGGCTGCGCGAAGAGACGCGTGATGGCCATGTTGCCGGCCGGGCTCCGCGCGACGGGAACGGTGACGACGTCGATCCCGTGCGCCACGCCGGCCCCGATTTCGCGCCAGGTGGTCTGCTGGAAGTCGGACACGATGCAGATCTCACGACGGCCCTCCACGCCGCGCAGCAGGTCCGACGCCAGTCGCAGCGCCGCAGCCGGATCGCCCGCCTCGGTGCTGACGCGGCCCTGGCGCAGGCAATCGCGCAGGTAACCGATGTTCACGCCCAACCCCGGGAACACGGCCTGCGGCGGCGTACGCAGCCAGATCAGGTTGGCGCGGTCGCGGGCGCTCAGGCCGGACAGAACGTCCGCCGCCTCGCCGCACGCGGCGGCGAAACGCGACTGCGCGCCGTCGCGGCACGCCATGGAGGCCGTGGCGTCGACAATTACGACCACGTTGCGGCCGGCCCCGGCCCGGGCGGGATGCCCGCCGAACCAGAGCGGCTGCAGGAATGCCGCCACCAGGCCGGCGACCAGCAACGTGCGCACCGCGAGCAACAGCCAGTCGCGCGGCTTGCGGACGCGGTGTTGTTCGCGAATGACGCGGCGCAAAAACAGGAGCGAACTGAACGGAAACACCGGCGGCCGGGCCCGGGCGAACAAGTGCAGCAGGATCGGCACGGCAATCGCCGCCGCGAACGGCCACAACCAGACGTTGGCGAAGAGCAGGTTCATGCTACGAATCGATCAAATAGAGTGAACCACGAGGTGTCGGTGCGGGCCAGGGTGTACTCCACGCGGCGGCGCCGGGCCAGGTCGCGCAGGCCGTCGACGTGGCCGCGCATGGCGGCGGCGTAACCGTCCCGGATGACATGGGTGTGGGCGGTGAGCCGGGCGCTCGTCTCCATATCCTGGAACGAGACCAGTCCGCGGTCGGGAAGCTCCAGTTCCTCCGGCGCCACGATGTGGAACAGGTGAATGTTGAAACCACGGTGCAGGAATGGATTCAGCGCGGCGAACACGGCGCCGGGATCGTCGAGAAAATCGGACAGCACGACGATCGTGCCGCGGCCGCGCACGAGAGGAACGGCCTTCTGCAGGGCGGCGGCGATCGAGGTGGGCCGGCCGGCGCGGTTATCCTCCAGCGCATGCAGGAGGTTGTGCAGGTGCGCGGTCGTGCTGCCGGGCGCAAACCAACGGCGCAGCGTATCATCGAACGTCAACAACGATACCGTGTCACCGCCGCGGGTGACGAGGTACGCGACGGCCGCCGCGAAGAACGAGGCGTAGGCGATCTTGGCGGGATCGCCGAAACCCATGGAAGCACTGCTGTCGAGCAGGATGTGGCAGGCGGTATTCGTCTCCTGGTTGTGCGTGCGGAGGTAGTAGCGGTCGGTGCGGGCGAACACGCGCCAATCCACCAGGCGCAGATCGTCGCCGGGCGCATAGGGCCGGTAGTCGCGGAACTCGGTGGATGACCCGACCGAAAACGAGCGGTGCCGTCCCGCGAGCCAGCCCTCGACGACGCACCGCGGCGCGAACTCGAAGGTGTCGAGCTTGCGGATGTCCTCGGGCCGCAGGTACCGGAAGTTCATGCCGGGTGTCCGACGTCAGGCGGTCTTCACGGTGTCGAGCAGATGCGTGACGAGCGCATCCGCGGCGATCCCCTCGCCCGTGGCGTTGTAGTTGGGGATGATGCGGTGGCGCAGGATCGGCAGGGCAAGATCGCGAATCTCCTGCGCCGAGGCGGCCGGCTGGCCGCGCAGCAAGGCCAGGGCGCGGGCGGCGCGGACAAAGCTCTGCGAGGCGCGCGGCCCGGCGCCCCAGGCGACGTACTTGCGCACATAGTCGTCCGCATCGGCGCCGGCCGGGCGCGACGCCTGCACGAGGCGCAACGCGTAGTCGAGCACGTGCTCAGGCACCGGCACTTGCACGGCCAGATGCTGCAACTCCAGCAGGTCCTTCTCCTCCAACACGCGTCCGGCGCGCGGCTCCTCGAACCCGATTGTGCGCAGCACGACCTGCCGCTCCTCGGCGGGCGACGGGTAGTCGATGATCAGGTTGAATAGGAATCGATCGAGCTGGGCTTCGGGCAGCGGGTACGTGCCCTCGTGCTCGATCGGGTTCTGCGTGGCAAAGACAATGAACGGCTCCCGCAGGGGCATGGTGCGGCCCGAGACCGTCACCTGCTTTTCCTGCATGGCTTCGAGCAACGCGGCCTGCGTCTTGGGCGGGGTGCGGTTGATCTCGTCGGCAAGAATCAGGTTGGCGAAGACCGGGCCGGGGACGAACTCGAACTGACGCCGGCCGCCGCCGCCATCCTGCAGGATTTCGCTGCCAAGAATATCGGTGGGCATCAGGTCGGGCGTGAACTGGATGCGCCGGAAACTGAGCCCGAGCACCTGCCCGAGCGTGCTCACCAGCAGGGTCTTGGCCAGACCCGGCACGCCGACGATCAGGACGTGGCCCCGGCACAGCAATGACGCCAGCATGTGCTCGACGATCGTATCCTGGCCTACGATGATCCGGGCCACCTCGCGTTTGAAGGCCGCCACGCGTTCCTGGGCCTTGTCCCATTGCGCCGCATCCGTGCTCATGCCGTACTCGCTTTCCCGGGCGTCCGCCCGAATGGTCGTGGTTTCAGGGTTCAGGAATTGGTAGGGCGACGGCTGCCTGCCCGCCGTGGCGGGTCCTCGCCGCGCCGTGACTGTCGCGTGACGGTCACGGCGGGGCCGGAGGCCCTCGCCCTACCCAATACACCGTCCCCGTTACCCACGAACCACCTCAATACACCACGTGCATGTTTTCCTCGTCATCATCGCCCGAGGGCACCTGCGCCGACTCGACGCCCATGAGGTGCAGCATCTGGCCCACGGCGGCGTTGCTGACGCCGAGCGAATCGACCATCTTCCAGAAACGGTCCTGCTGGTGCACCGCCGAGCGCGCGGCGTCGGCCTTTACGTCGGCGAGCGCCTCGGCAAGCAGCGCATCGACCTCCGAGACGCCCTTGCCGGCCGCGGGCGTCGTCGCCACGGCCGCTTCCGGGCCCACCGGCCAAATGGCGGTGGCTCCCTCCATGATGCCGACCACGGCCGGGGCCAATCCCTTGGCCGAACTGGCAAAGTGTCTCAGCAGCATTTCGCCGGGATTGCTCTTGTCCGCATCGGCAACGGATTGGATCTGGATGCGTACACCGTCAAAACTCGGCTGCCGCTGCACCCAGACGAAACGGGGCTTGCCGGCCTTGAGGCAGGTCTGGACGTAGTCGACCAACGCCTGCACTGTCTTGCGTTCAAGCGTCTTCCCCTTCCAGGTGGCCGCGAGTGCCGCCACCCCGGGCTCGCCGTCCGGCCCGGCCACGTCCGCGATTTGCAGCGACACGGGCACAAGCCTCGCGTTGAGATTGGTATTGTGATCGAGTGACGATGCCAGCCAGAGCCGTTCGTCGAGCGTCAGCGTGTCGAGCGCCTTGGCCACGGCGCCGGCGACGTTCATCTCGGTCGCCGCCATCAACTGGGCCGTCAGTTCCTTGCGGCGCGGCGGCTTGACCATGTCGGCCCTGGGATAGGCGGCCAGCGCCGTTTCCGCGGTGCCGGCCAGACGCGCCTTGGCCCGGGCGAGTACAAAGGCCCGTCCGCGCGCGCCGAGCATGCCCGTGAGCAGTGCCGACGATTGCTCGCGCTGGTAGTACGCCATCATGTAGGAGGAACCGCCGGAGTGAAATGCAACCTGTGCCTCATCCTCCTCATCGTTCCCGGCCTCGGCCTGTTCCGCCGCTTCTTCGGTGGTTGCTTCGGCAGCCCCGGGATGCGCGGGCGGCGCGGCATAGAGTTCCTCGATCGCCTCGGCGGCCGCTTCGGCGACGGTGGACGACGTGGTTCCATCTTCGACGCGGCGATCGTCGGCCAGAAGCCCGGCCCATTGGGACTGGTGCCGCGCGAGCACGGGCTGCCAGGGCTTGGCGGCCGCCTGTCGCTGCATCATGGAGCCCATATAGATGTTGCCGCCTGTATGCCGCATCCAGCGCGTGTAGCCGACGAGCATCACACGCGTGGCGGCGTTGGTGGCCTTGTTCGCCGCCCCTAGCAGTTCGCCGAGCGTGGCCTCGCGATCACCCTGGCCGAGCCGCTGCGCGATCAGCCCGCGGGCCGCCTCTGACTGGGCTTTGCCGGACCCCACCTCGGCCAGGAGCGATTCCAGCGACTGATCCGACACCAGGGCCAGGAGCTCCTTGATCTCTCTGCGTTCATACTGGCCGCGGCCATGGTCCTCCCGGGCCGAATCGTCCGCATTGGCGGCGGGCTTGGCGCCCGGTTTGACGGCCGGCGCATTCGTCTCCACACCCAGTTCGGCGGCCAGGGCCTGGATCAACGGCCGGGCTGCCGGGCCCCTCGCGGTGACGTACTGGTGCAGCAGGGCCGAATTCTCGGATACCTTGCCGGCCTCGGCCAACCGGGCTTCAACCAGGGCCAGGTCGTTCGTATCGGTTGACTGCATCAACCCCTCGGCGGCGGCCTGGCGTTGCTCGCTCGAACCCTCGGCGAAGTACAGGCGCGCTAACTGGATCGGCGAGTCGGTCCGGTGCGCCTTGTAGAACTCGAGTGCCAGTGCCCGGATCTCATCAGGCGACTTGCGCGCGATCTCGTAGGAATTATCGCCGGCGATGACAATCTGGCGGAGCAGTTTCAGCGCGATGTCGCCGCGCGACACGGGCCGGTTCAGTTGATCGTAAATCTGGCGCGTCTTCTGGTCGGCATCTTCTTCGCCGCCCCAGTACCCCGAGTACCCGCCCCAGCGCTGCAGGAAATCCCGACCGAACGGCAGCAGCCAGCCGTCGTCGACGAGGGCCGCAAGCAACGGGATGGCGTCGGCCTTGCGCGCGGCCAGCCGCTCGAAGACATCGGCCGCGGCATTGGTCGTGGGCGGGTCGAGCAGCCAGAGCGACCCGAATGCATCCCACTCGGGCGCGTTCTTCGCGGCCGCCAGGTCGCGCGCCAGGGCCTTGTCGGCGTCGGTCAGCCCTTCGCCGGCGACTTCGGCGGCGGAACCGGTCGCGCGGGCGGCAACGTTGCTGGCGAGCATCGCAACGCCCACCCGTTTCTTCCACCCTTGGGGAAAACGTTGCAGGAGGGCACCCAAGTCAGCCTGGAACGCGGCCCAGTCGCGGCTGCCGTTGAACCGGTCAAAAGCCTGCCCATATTGTTCGTCGGCCAGATGATTGACGGCGGCCAGGATCACCTTGCGCGGGTCGCCGGCGGCCGCAAAGAGGCCGGCGGCGATGCGGTTGGCCTCGTTCGTGCGGCCGTGCCGCCAGGCATGCGTGGCCAGCAGGAACAGCGGCCCCTGGAGTTGCTCGTCGAGGCGATGCCGGCCGGAGGAAGAAAAGGACTCTGTGACCCCGCGGCGGTAGATGATGCGACTGCTTTCGCTGTCGGTCTCGGAGGCGGTGTTGGTGCTCTCGATGTAGGCGATTACCCGGGCCAGGTCGTTGGTCAGATCGGCCGGCCTCCAAGTGCCCGAGATGCGGCCATCGGATGGCTGCCCAAAGCCGAAGCGACGCGCCATTTCCGCTTCGGGAGAACGCGTGGCGACCTTGACGGCGGCGTTGGAACGGGCCTCAGCCAGCTGCAATTTGGCGAGCGCCTTGGGATCCCACATCGTCAGGACGCGGGCCTGGCCGGCGACGACCGTGCCCGGGCCGTTGCTGGGAGCCTGCAGGATCCAGCCGTTGCCCTGCATCTTGACTTCGTATTCCAGGGCGTAGACGGAACTGTCGCGCACGCCGTTGAGTTGCAGGCGGGCATACGTGCCGGTGGTGGTGTCCGGCAGGCCCAGGGCCGCGAGCCGCTGGAACCCCTTGCCGTAATCCATCGGCGGCAACGCGGGTGCCGGAGCCGCGGGCTCGGCCAACGCGGAGAACCCCAACACCAGCACTGCCAATCCCAACCCCATGCCAAGACGAGCTGTGGAAGTATTCATCGGATCACCTCACTGGAAACGCAGAATCATTGGACGGTTGGTTTCGATCGTGGCCCCGCTGAGCTGCAGAAGGCGGCCCATCATGGCATCCATGTCGCCTGATTCGCCGGGACCGCCGGACATTGCCTCCAGGGCCGCGGGGTTGTCGGCCAGCCGGTCGCCGCGGAGTTGGAACAGGAGGAACCGGTTCGGCCGGTTCGTCTCCGCGTGCGCGGCATTCTGCTGGAGAAGCTGACCCTTAACCTCAAGGGTCACTTCGATTTCGAGGCCGGCCACGGATTCCAGCATGCCATCGCCCGACGCCGCGCGGCGCGAGCGGGCCGGGGCGTTGGTCTCCGCAGGTTGCGCCAGCGCGGCCGTTAGCGCGGCCGGCATGTGCACCGTGAGGCAACTGGCATTCGTGCGCGCGAATTCGAACTGAATGCTCTGGCGCACGAACGCCGGCGCGTGGTCCATGTCGCCATCGCCCATCTCGGCCAGGGGACCGAGCGCCACGATGGGTATCGTCAGGCTGGCGACGTTGGTGAAGGCAAACACGGCGGCAAAGCCCTTGCCCTTCACGGCCTCGCTCTTGGCCAGCGTCACGCCCTCGCCGAAACGCTCGGCGGCCTTCTGCAGCTTCTCGGCCAGATCATCCGAGTCGCCACGCGAGAAGGCCATGCCTTCCGGGCCCGGCGTGAGTTGAGTCAGGACGACGTGCCCGCTGCCGTCAGGTTTGACGGAGATCAGGATCTTGGATTTGACGCACCCCGTGAGGATGAGGAGACCGACGAAAACGAGCCCCGCTGCCAACTGCCTACGTTGCATAGGACCTCCGATGCTGCGAGAAGCCGCTGCTCTCAACCGATTTTCCGCCACCCTCGGAATGTCACACACTAAGCCCGGGAGGCAGGCGAGGCAAGCGCAAGTGATGTCTCAGTGATACAACGTCCCGCGAGACGGGCGCTGACGGGCACGCGGCCCGACCCCACCGAGAAACGGGCCGGACCTGCAGTTGATTGTCGCAACAAGCTACCAGGCAACCGATTGCACCTTGCAGCCGAACGGCACCCACGTAATTCAGCCACGATCCGAAGCCCGCCGGAACGAATTGTGCTTAAGGCCAAGGTGAAATCTAGTGAAAGGGGAAGATGAACCATGAGCACGTATCATCGCAGGGATGCGGTTCGATATTTTCGCGAAAAACTGGAGTTCACGGCTGGTCCGTTTGATCTGGACCACATGATCAAGGAGCACGAAGAGATCGTAATCGTCGACGTGAGGCGCCCGGAGGACTACGCCAAGTCCCATATTCCGCGCGCGATCAACCTACCCAGGGAGCAATGGCCGACGCTCGCCGGGTTGGAGTTGGAGAAACAGACTGTGGTTTACTGCTATAACCAGCAATGCCACTTGGCAACGGATGCCTGCCTGTTATTCGCGCAGAAGGGATTCAAGGTCGTGGAACTTGAGGGCGGTTTCCGCGCCTGGGAAGAATCCAACCTGGAGGTCGAGGGAGAACCGGCACTAAGCAGGGCTGCCTGAGTGAAGGTCGGGACTGAAACGTCAAGGTTGGTCGGTGGTGAGGAGGGAGGATATCTTGTGACAACGGAACGCAATATTCTCACGCCCCGTGACATGAGGTCACGGGAACGAAGATGGACGGTCACGGGGCGACGAAATGGTCAGTCACCCCGAAGGACGGCGGCTTCGCGCTCGCGAAAATAGCGGGCGGTCTGCTGGACCAGGTGTTTGAGGGAGGATGGATCGGGCTTTCCGTTCATCGCGGGATAAGGATCGCCGCCGGGCCCCAGAGGTTCCGGAGTGACGTAGCAGCCCGGGCGGTTATACCCAATTAGGTACAGGGCTCGGATGACGGTATCGATGTCGAGCGAACCCTCGCCCAGCGCGCAGCGATTGCTGTCGGCCAAGTGCAGGTTGGTAAGCTGCTGGCCGGCCTCCAAGAGTGCCATGCCGAGATGGCTCTCCTCACTTTGCATGTGGTAAAGGTCGCCGTTGATGTGCTGCACCCCCTTGTGGCCGACCGCGGCGATGTATGCCTTGGCGTCGGCGATGCTGCGACAGAAGCTCACTTCGGCGGCCCTGATCGGCTCGATAGCGGCCTTAACCCCGGCCGTGACGAAACCGTCGGCGACCAGACGTAAGGTGGCGACAGACCGGTCGAACTCGGCATTGTCATACGCCGTCGGCCGACCCACGGCGCCCGGCACAACGAGGATGTACCCCGCCTTCACCGCGGCCGCGAAGTCGAGGGTTCTCTTCAGGTAATCCAGCGCGTGCTGGCGCGCGATGCCGCTGTTGCTCGACAGGTCGTTCTCCCGGGAGAACATGCCGCAGATGCCCCCGACGGCAATGTTGTGGTCGGCCAGGATCCGCATCGTCTCCGTCGGCCGATAGCCGAGATCCGCACCATAATGGTTGCCGTGCAGTTCGATGTAGCGAATGCCGGCCTCCGCCAACCGCTTGGCCGAGGCGGAGAGCGGCTCAAGGCCAAATCCCCAGTTGCTCCAGGACAGGTTCAAGCGTTGCTTCAACTTTCCCGGGTACCGTTTCCTCAACGCCGCGAACTGCTTGCGAATCTGCTCGTTCTTGATCTCGAAGTTCTGCTTCTTCATGTGTCACTCCTCAAACTGCATTCCAGGGACCGCCCGCGCCGCTTACCGCGGCATGCCGGGATGATTCGGGCCGAAGTGCTTCAGCAGCACCATCGGCTCGCACGCGCTCTTGTTCGCAAAGGCCACACCGGCGCGCGAGGCGCCCTCGCTCACAAAGAACTCGTCGGCGCTCATTTGCCCGTACCGCAACAGGGTCGCCGTTTCCGCGTCGTGAACGCCGATCTTTCCATGCCCCTGCACCAGGATGCACCCGAAGGCGATCGGGTCCTTGAGTGTGACGGTTTGCCCGGGTTGCACGGTCAGTTCCTTGGCGCCGATATAGTCGTTCGCGTAGGCGATCCACTTTTCGGAGAACCGTGCGTCGGGCTCCGCCGCCGGAAGGGGCGGACGGAAATAATGCTTCTTGTAGTGCGGATCGACATTCGCCTCCCAGTCCATGAGGCTCATCACATAGTCAATGTCGCGCTTCTTGTCCGGCGGGCAGTTCTCGACGAGGAAGTCGTAAGGATAGACTTCGCCCGAGGCGACGTTTTCGTACACGGAGTTGACGTCGCTGTTCCACTGCGGCTCGTACGTCAGGTAGGAGCCTGGTGCGTGCACCACGCCCGTCGGCGTATACCAACCGGTGCCCAACTCGATGCGGTAGGCGCGCGAAAGCTCCGTGATGCGATTGTCTCCGCGTTCGTACTGCAGGAGCCGTTCGCGGACCATCGCCCGGGTCACGTCGGGATCGAACCCGAAGTAAGTGTGGGGGAACGTGCCCGGGTAGTTGTTCATCTGCGGCGGGTAGTAATAGCATTCGGGTTTGCCGATCCGCCCGACGCGGGCGGCGTCCGCGTCCCTCAGGTGCAGGTGATGAAAGAGCGGCTCTTTGTAGTCGAAAAACTTGGAGTAGATCGGCCAGGTGCCATAGGTCTTCTTCAATCCTTCACCGATGAGCTCGGCGCCGAGTTCGTCTACCGCTGCCCGCAACGTGAACTTTTCCTCCTGGCGCTTTGTGGTCGGCACGACATAGCTCATGCCTTCGTCCGGGGGAGCCAGCGGCCCGTTCATGGCCGCGATCGTCGACGCGAACCAACGTTCCTTGATGGCCCCGCGCGCGGTACCCAGCGCAAAGTAATCGTCAGGGTGCAGGCGCAGACGGCGCCCCGGCTGGCTGAACCGGCGCGGAACAAAGACCGGAATCAGGCGCAGGATCCCCCGGCCCTGATCGAAGGCATCGTGAATCGTCTGGCGGATCGCTTTTCTTCCCTTGGCTGCCATGACCTTACTCCTCCCCCGCGTTATTGCCGCATACACTGCCACACTTGGAGAGCACTGACAACCGGACACCGGGCACACGCCGGTCGCAGCTTCACCGGGAGGAGAGGCACACCTCGCGCAGTCGCTGCGCGGCATAGCGGAAGTTTTCCCAGCCCACGTCGGGCGGTATGAGATGGTCGAACCCCGGGATGTAGCGGCCGCCCTTGAGCATGGCCTCCGCCTTCGCCACCTCACGGTCGATGTCGGCGCGAGTGCCCGCCAGGGCGCGTTTGTCCAGCCCGCCCACGATTCCCAGGGTCGGATACTGGTGCCTGAATTCCAGGATATCGTTGCCCGCCTGGACTTCAAAGGGCAGGACCATATTGACCCCGTGACGCATGAAGACGGGTACGAGTTCGGAACAATCGCCGTCCGTATCCACCGACACAACGCGCACCCCGTGGGCCCGCGCAAACGCGGCGAGCCGGTCATAGCAGGGCATCATAAACTCCTCGACCATGGCGGGCGAGATGAGCGAGCCCTGCCGCCCGGACATGTCTTCCCAGATGTGAAGGTGGTCGATCTGCACCTCGCGGGCCACCCGGCTCCAGAGGTCAAGCCAGAGGGTCGTCATGTGCTGCATCATGTCCCGGACCATTTCGGGATACTCATAGAAAGCGATGAGCACCTCCTCGGCGCCCATGAGTTCGCGCGGCGAGCCGAACACCCCGTAGGGAAACCAACCCACCTGGACAGCCTCGCCGGTCTGTCGGAGCCGCGCCCGGTAGGCGTCCCAGTCGACATCAAGGCGACCCGGTGCGGCCGGGTCGAGCCGTTCCGTTTTGACCCGCTCCCAGTCTGCGGGCGTCTTGACCGGATACCCGATGAACTCGGGCATCGAAAGGCCGCTCTTGAGATCACGGCGCACGATGCCGGACTCGTTGCGCACCGTAATCGTGTCGGCGGTTTCCTCAAGGACCTGGCGCTCGAAGGGCGGCCATATGCCGGCCTGGCAAGGTGGTGAACTGAAGCTTCCGTCATAGCCCAGCTCGCGCCCGATATCGAGGCCGGCGTTGTTCGCTTCCGTCTGCCAGCGCTGGTGCGTTTGCCACCACGGGAACCAGCCGATGCCCACGCCGAATGGCACCCGATCGACGGGCTCGCCCGTCAGGCACCGCACAACACGTTCTCCGCAAGTCAGCGTGGTCATGGGTCCTCGTCGTGCCTGATTCGCCGTTGATGTCGAAGAGGAAGGCAACAGGTTTGCCTCAGGTTCGCTCATGGAGGGGCTTACTTGCTTGAATTCCCCCGGGGCCGATCAGTCTTGGCGCGTAATGTCGGCGCCGAGCGCTCGCAGTTTGGCGTCGACGGCCTCGTAGCCGCGGTCGATGGTCTGGGCGTTGTCGATGATGCTCTGCCCCTTCGCGCACAGCGCCGCGATGAGCAGGGCCATGCCGGCCCGGATGTCGGGGCTGGCCATGTGCGTGCCGTGCAGCCGCGAAGGCCCCGTGACCAGGACCCGGTGCGGATCGCAGACCACGATCGTCGCCCCCATCCCGGCCAGGTAATCCACGAAGTACATGCGGCTCTCGAACATCTTCTCGAAGAACAGGATGCTGCCGTGGGCCTGGGTCGCGGCCACGATGGACACGCTCATCAGGTCCGACGGGAACATGGGCCAGGGACCGTCATCGATCTTCGGGATGGCTGCCCCGAAATCGCGGCGGATCCGCAGGTGCTGGCGCGGCGGCACGCGCAACGCGTACCCGTCGAGATCGATCCTGATCCCGAGCTTCTGAAATGCCTTGCCGATGATCCAGAGGGGCTCGAATGGCACGCCGGATACGGTCAGTTCGCCGCCCGTGGCCGCGGCCGCAGCCACGAAACTGCCGATTTCGATGGTGTCGGGCTGGACCTCGTGCGTCGCCCCCAGCAGCCGCTCGACGCCTTCGATCTCGAGCCGGTTGGTCCCCAACCCCTCGATGCGGGCCCCCATCTTGTTGAGCAGCAGGCCCAGGTCGAGCACGTGCGGTTCGCACGCGGCATTGAAGATCACGGTGCGGCCTTTCGCCAGCACGGCCGCCATGAGGACGTTCTCGGTCGCGGTAACGCTGGCTTCGTCGAGCACGATCGCCGCCCCTTCGAGCCGGCGTCTACGAAAGGTGAACTGGCGCCCCCCGGCCGTCTCGATCCCCAGGGCCCGCAGCCCGTCAAAGTGCGTGTCGAGCCGGCGGCGCCCGATCACGTCACCGCCCGGCGGGGCCAGCGTGGCCCGGCCCAGGCGCGCCGTGAGCGGCCCGGCAAAGAGGATGGACGAGCGCACCCGCCGGCACAGCTCGGGATCGAGCCGGCTGCGCCGCAACCCGCGGGCGCACACGGTCACCGTGTGATCGTGCAGGTCCACGGCCACCCCGAGCCCGTCCAGGATCGCCAACATGGCGCGGACATCGTCGATGAGCGGCAGGTTCTCCAGCGTGACCGGCTCGTCGGTCAGCACGCAGGCGGCCAGCATCGGTAGCACGGCATTCTTGTTGCCGGCGGGCGTATAAACCCCGCCCAGCCGCCGACCGCCGTTGATGATGAAGCGTGACACTACCCGAGAAGCTCCCGAGCCATCTTCACCACATTCGCCGGCGTGAAACCGAAGTGCTCGGCGATGGCCTTATACGGGGCCGAGGCGCCGAAATGGTCCACGCCCAGCACGGCGCCCTTGGGGCCGACGTACTTGTGCCAGCCCAGGGTCGCGCCGGCTTCGATGGCCAACCGTGCCGTGCAGGCCGGCGGCAGAACCTCATCCTTGTAGGCCTGGCTCTGCTTTTCGAACAGGTCCCAGGAGGGCATGCTGACCACGCGCACGGCCGTTGTGGCCGCCAGAACCTTGGCAGCGTCGAGCGCCAGACAAACTTCGGAGCCGCTGGCGATGAGCGTCAGGGCCGGCACGCCCGGCGCGCTCTGCCACAGCGTGTAGGCGCCCTTCTCCAGGCAGGAGGCGGCCGGGTAGACGGTGCGGTCGAGCACGGGCAGATTGTGCCGCGTGAGCAGCAGCAGCGTCGGGCCGGTGGTGTGCTTCATGGCCATCAGCCAGGCCGCCGCCGTCTCGGTGGCGTCGCCCGGCCGGATCACGGACACGTTGGGCATGCAGCGGAAGCTCGCCAGATGCTCGATCGGCTCGTGCGTCGGGCCGTCTTCGCCCACGTAGAAGCTGTCGTGCGTGAACACGTAGGTCACCGGCAGGCCCATGATCGCCGAAAGGCGGACGGACGGACGGCAGTAATCCGAGAAGATGAAGAACGTGGCGCCATACACGCGAAAGCCGCCGTGCAGGGCCATGCCGTTCAACGCGGCCGCCATGGCGTGTTCGCGCACGCCGAAATGCAGGTTCCGGCCCTCGAACTGGCCCGGCAGCACGGAGGCCGCGCCATCGATGATCGTCTTGGTGCTCGGCGACAGGTCGGCCGAGCCGCCCACCAGCCAGGGCAAGGCCTTGGCCAGCTTCTGGATGACCTTGCCCGACGACACGCGCGTCGCCTCGGGTTTGGCCACATCGAAAACCGGCATCTGCGCCTCGAGATCTGGCGGCAGCGCCTGCTTCAGGCCGGCATCCCACAACTGGGCCAGATCCGGATAGGCTGCCGCATATTTCCGGAAATCGGCCTCCCAGGCCGCCACGCGCGAGTCGAGCTCGCGGGCCCGGGCCGCGAAAACTTCGCGAACCGCGTCGGGCACGTAGAAGTCCTGGTCTTCCGGCAGGCCCAAGCCGCGCTTGGCGGCCTTGATTTCCTCAACACCCAGCGGCTCGCCGTGCGCCTTGCTCGAATCGTGCAGGGTGGGCGCGCCCTGGGCGATGTGCGTGTGGGTGATGATCAGCGTGGGCCGTTCCTTTTCCGCCTTGGCGGCGAGGATGGCCTTATCGATCTCCTCGAAACTATGGCCGTCGATCTCGAGCACGTTCCACTTGTAGCCCAGAAAGCGCTTGCGGACGTCGTCGCTGTAGGCTAGGTCGGTCTTGCCCTCGATCGTGATGCGGTTGCTGTCGTAGAACACCACCAGCTTGCTGAGGCCCAGGTGGCCGGCCAGCGAGAACGCCTCATGCGAGAGGCCCTCCATCAGGTCGCCGTCGCCGGCGATCACGTAAGTGTGATGGTCGACAGGGAGGTAGGTGCCGGCGTTGAACCGGGCGGCCAGCATCCGCTCGGCCAGGGCCATGCCCACGGAATTCCCGCAACCCTGGCCCAGCGGGCCGGTCGTGGTTTCGACGCCCACCGTGTGCCCGTGCTCCGGATGTCCCGGCGTCTTGCTCCCCCACTGCCGGAAGTGCTTCAACTCGTCCAGGGGCAGATCGTAGCCGGACAAGTTCAACAGGCTGTAGAGCAGCATCGAGCCGTGGCCGGCCGACAGAACAAACCGGTCGCGATTTACCCAGTCGGGCCGCGTCGGGCAGTGGTTCAGGTGCTTCAGGTACAACACCGCCGCCACGTCGGCCATGCCCATCGGCATTCCGGGATGCCCCGAATTCGCCTTCTGCACGCCATCCATGGCCAATCCGCGAATAGTGTTCGCCACCAGCGTCATCGTCTTGCTCAACGTCATGCTCCTTTCGCCCAAAAAACGTACAAATCCCCTTGCACGGGGCCAGCCGTTCATCTATAGTGCGCGGGTAATCGTACCGATTCGCACTCGGTTGTCCAGTCGCTTTCCGGCCCACGGCCCGGATTTTTTTGTGCCACGACGGTTCATCCTCGTGGCCGGACTTTGTCCGGGCATTGATGGCGGGAGCGAGGGGGTGGACGATGGAGGCGAGCGCGGCATGGAGGAAGGCGAGGACGCCTTTCTGAGTGTTCAATTCTGCGCCGGTAGGGTCCGGCGCTACGACCAGCAGAGAAGGAGCAGGGCGAAATGAGTGGGAAGCAGCATGTGTACAGTTTCGGTCCGGGTAAGACCGAAGGCGGCGCGAGCGAGAAGAACCTTCTGGGCGGCAAGGGCGCCAACTTGGCGGAGATGTGCCTGATAGGCCTTCCCGTACCGGCCGGGTTCACCGCGTCGACAGAGTGTTGTAACGAGTATTTCAAGGCTGGGATGAAGTTCCCCGCCGGGATGACCGACCAGGTCAAGAACGCCCTGCGCCTCGTCGAAGACGCGATGGGCATGAAGTTTGGCGACGCGCAAAATCCGCTGCTCGTCTCCTGCCGCTCCGGCGCGCGCCAGTCCATGCCGGGCATGATGGAAACCGTCCTGAACGTCGGCCTGTGCACCAAAACGATCCCCGGGTTGGTCGACAAGACCGGCAACGAGCGCTTCGTCTACGATTCCTACCGCCGCTTGATCATGATGTACTCGGACGTCGTCATGGAGAAGGCCGAGGGCATCGAGCCGCAGGATGGCAAGGGCATCCGCAAACAGCTCGACGAAATGCTCGATGCGTATAAACACGAGAAGGGCGCCAAGTCCGATACCGACCTGACCGCCGCCGACCTCAAGATCCTGGCCGACCAGTTCAAGAAGACCGTCAAGAAGGTGCTCAAGAAGGAGTTCCCGGACGACCCGATGGAACAGTTGTGGGGCGGGATCGCCGCCGTATTCAAGAGCTGGAACGGCAAGCGCGCCATCTCCTACCGCCGCATCGAGGGCATCCCGGACGAGTGGGGTACCGCCGTCAACGTGCAGGCCATGGTGTTCGGCAACATGGGCAACAGCTCGGCGACCGGCGTGGCCTTCACCCGCAACCCGGCCACCGGCGAGAACAAATTCTACGGCGAGTGGCTGGTCAACGCGCAGGGCGAAGATGTCGTCGCCGGCATCCGCACCCCCAGCCCGTTGAATAACGACACCAAGAACGACCAGAACAAGCATCTCCAGTCGCTCGAAGAGTCGATGCCCTCCACGTACAAGCAACTCCAGCAGATCCGCGACACGCTGGAGACGCACTACAAGGACATGCAGGACATCGAGTTCACGATCCAGGAAGGCAAGCTGTACATGCTGCAGTGCCGCAGCGGCAAGCGCACCGGTACCGCGGCCCTCAACATGGCCATGGATATGCTGGCCGAGAAACTGATCGACGAGAAGACCGCGGTGCTCCGCCTGAAGCCCGCGCAGCTCGACGAACTGCTGCACCCGATCGTGGACCCGAAGGCCGAGATCCTGGCCAAGCTGCTCTGCAAGGGTTTGCCCGCCGGGCCCGGCGGCGCGTGCGGCCAGATCGTGTTCACGGCGCCCGACGCCGTGAAGTGGGCCAAGGCCGGCAAAACGGTGATCCTCGTTCGCGAGGAGACGAACCCCGAGGACGTGGAAGGCATGCGCGCGGCGCTCGGCATCCTGACCGCCCGCGGCGGCATGACCAGCCATGCGGCGCTCGTGGCCCGCGGCTGGGGCAAGTGCTGCATCGTGGGCGCCAGCGCCATGCATGTGGACGCGCAGAAGAAGACGTTGACGATCGGCACGCAGACCTTCAAGGAAGGCGCGCTCGTGACACTCAACGGCTCCCGCGGCCACGTGTACGCCGGCAAGCTGAACCTGGTCGATTCGTCCGAGAATCCCCGGTTCCAGCAGTTCATGGGCCTGGTCGACAAGTACCGCACCATGGGCGTGCGCGCCAACGCCGACACGGCCGAGGACGCCCGCAAGGCCCGCGCCTTCGGCGCCGAGGGCATCGGGCTGTTCCGCACCGAGCACATGTTCTACGGCAAGGGCAGCGATGAGCCGCTGTTCCTGCTCCGCAAGATGATCCTCAGCAACACGGCCGAGGAACGCACCAACGTGCTGAAGAAGCTCTTCCGCTTCGTGAAGAGCGACATCAAGGCCACCTTGGCCGCGATGGACGGCCTGCCCGTCACGGTCCGCCTGCTCGACCCGCCGCTGCACGAGTTCGTGCCGCAGAGCCCGGCCAAGCAGAAGGAACTGGCGCGCAGCCTCGGCATCACGCCCAAGGAAGTCAAGGCGCGCGGCGAAGCGCTGCACGAGAACAACCCGATGATGGGCCACCGCGGCGTGCGCCTCGGCGTGACCTACCCGGAAGTGACCGAGATGCAGATCCGCGCGATCTTCGAGGCCGCGGCCGAGTTGATCAAGAGCGGCAAGAAGTGCCACCCGGAAATCATGATCCCGGTGACCTGCGACGTGTCCGAACTGAAGCACCAGAAGGCCATCTGCCTGCGCGTGTACGCGGACGTTTGCGCCCGGAAAAAGATCGAGGAAATCCCGCACCTTTACGGGACCATGATCGAGATTCCGCGCGCGGCGTTGCTCGCCGACCGCATGGCCGAGGAAGCCTCGTTCTTCTCGTTCGGAACGAACGACCTGAGCCAGATGACGTTCGGCTTCAGCCGTGATGACATCGGCGGGTTCATGGGCGACTACCTGGAGAAGAAGCTCCTGCCTGCCGATCCGTTCCAGACGATCGACCAGGATGGCGTGGGCCAACTGATCACGATGGCCGTGGAACGCGGGCGCAAGACGCGCCCCACGCTGAAGGTCGGCATCTGCGGCGAACAAGGCGGCGACCCCGACTCGGTCCAGTTCTGCTTCAAGGCAGGCCTGAACTACGTCAGTTGCAGCCCCTATCGCGTGCCGATCGCCCGCCTCGCGGCGGCGCATGCGGCGATCAAGGGTTGACCTTCGATCCAACGGAATCCGTACGCCCCGCTCCGGAAGACCGGAGCGGGGCGTTTTCTTTGCAGGACATAAACTCCCCCGATACGCCCGGTATTTGGTATCCTGCAACCGAGGTGCAACCATGACATTCCCGGAAACAGGACTGCCACCCGCCCTGGTGGACGCGCTGGCCAAAGAGTCCATCACCGAACCCATGCCCATCCAGGCCGCGGCAATCCCCGTGCTGCTGACCGGCAAGAGCGCCTACCTCAACGCCGAGACCGGCACCGGCAAGACCCTCGCCTATCTGCTCCCGCTCTTCTGCCGGCTCGACCCGGCCCTGGCCGCCACCCAGGCCATCGTCATCGCGCCCACGCACGAGTTGGCGATCCAGATTCAACGCCAGGCCGGCCTGCTGGCCCAGAACGCCGGCCTGCCGGTCCGCACCATCCTGTTGATCGGCGGCACCGCCATGCAGCGGCAACTCGACAAACTGAAGAAGAAGCCGCACATCGCGATCGGGTCGCCGGGCCGCATCCGCGAATTGATCGGCATGGGCAAACTCAGGGCGCAGTCCGTGAAGAGCATCGTGATCGACGAAGCCGACCGTCTGCTGATGGACGAAAGCCTGGAGTCGGTTCGCCTGATCGTCCGCGCCTGCCCGCGGGACGCCCAGCGCGTCTACGTGTCCGCCACCGAGCGCCCGGAGTGCACCCGCGAGGCCCAAGCCCAGGCTCCCGGCTTGCAGATGCTCCGCGCGGGCGCCGCGCCTGTGAACCCCAACATTGAACACCTGTACGTCGTGTGTGAAGAGCGCGACAAACCCGAAATGCTCCGCAAGCTGATCCGCACCCTCAACCCGGCCAAGTCCATCGTGTTCGTCCATCGCAACCTGCGGGCCGAGATCGTGGCCGGCAAGCTGGCGTTCCACCATCTGGCCGTGGCCGACTTGCACGGGGCCTTCGACAAGACCGAGCGCAAGAAGGCCATGGATGCGTTTCGCGGTGGTCAGGCCCAGGTGCTGATCGCCTCGGACATCGCCGCGCGCGGCTTAGATTTTGAGGGTGTGACCCACATCTTCAACCTGGATATGCCGACCGAGAGCAAAGCGTACCTGCACCGCGTGGGCCGGACCGCGCGGGCCGGCGCCAAGGGGTATGCCGTCTCGCTCATGACCGAGCCCGAGCTCCGGTTGGTGAAACGCTACGAAGCCGAACTCGGCATCACGATGCACCCCGCCATCCTCCGCGAAGGGGTGCTGGCGCCCGCGGACGGGCCGCTTCGGTAGGGACGGCTCTCCGAGCCGTCCGCGGTCCATCGTGAACGATTCACCGTGACCGGTGGCCAAGGGACTGGCCGCACCCCCGGCTTGATTCCCTCGCTTGAACCGTGTATTACGCGCCCAATACACAAACCAACAGGAAGCGAGGCCAACCGTGTCCGAGTCCACCGCCGCTCACGTCGAACCAGGCAACATTCATTCCGGGCGACTCTTCGTCGGCAGTTGTATTGCGCTCATCTCCACCTCCGTGGCGTTCGCCGTGATCGGCGACATCATGGGCACGCTCAAGACGACATTCGTCCTCACCAACGCCCAGGTCGGCGAAATCGGCGGCGCCGCCTTGTGGGGCTTCACGCTCTCGATCATCGCGCTCGGCCCGCTGTGCGACGCGCTGGGCATGCGCAACCTCCTGCGCTTCGCCTGGGTCTGCCACCTCGCGGGCCCCCTCCTGATGATGGCCGCCACCGGTTTCTGGACGCTCTTTGCCGGCGCCCTCATTCTCGCCCTCGGCAACGGGACTGTCGAGGCGGCGTGCAATCCGCTCGTGGCCACCGTCTACCCGGACCGCAAGACTCAGATGTTCAACCGCTTCCACGTGTGGTTTCCCGGCGGCATCGTGATCGGGGGGCTGTTGTGCTTCGCCTTCGGACAACTCGGCCTGGGTTCATACAAACTGCGGCTGGCCCTCATCCTCATCCCGACGGTCACCTACGGCATCCTCTTCATGGGCCAGAAATTCCCGATCACCGAACGGGTCCGTTCCGGCGTCTCGTTCGGCGGCATGGTCCGGGCCACGCTCGGTCGCCCGCTCTTCCTGATCCTCTTCCTCTGCATGGGCATCACCGCCTCGCTGGAACTGGGGCCCAACCGCTGGATTCCCGCGATCCTGCAGGCCGGCGGCATGCACGGCATCCTAGTCCTGGTCTGGATCTCCGGCCTCATGGCCGTCCTGCGTTTCTTCGCCGGCCCGATGGTCCATCGCCTGTCGCCGACCGGCATGCTGGTGTCCTCGGCGGTGTTGTCCGGCCTCGGTCTGTTCTGGTTGAGTTTCGCGGAGACCATGGCCATGGCCCTGGTGTCGGCCACGGTGTTTGCGTTCGGCGTCTGCTACTTTTGGCCGACCATGCTCGGCGTGGTGTCCGAGCGCGTTCCCAAGGGCGGCGCCCTGGCCCTGGCGCTCATGGGCGGGATGGGGATGCTGGCCTCGGGCATGATCGCCTCCCCGTGGCTGGGCCGTATCGCTGACCTCAATCTACCCGCGCGGCTCGATGGCGCCAAGTCCGTCGCCGTGCTGCAGCGCGTGGTCGAGGTCTACACGCCCCTGGCCGCGGCTGCCCGGGAGCCGTTCAAGAAGGAAATCCAGGCGGCCGTCGATGACGCGGCCGGGATCCTCGCGAAGGCCGGCGCCGGTCAGGCGTTGCCCGATGGCACGGCCAACACGCTGCGCCATGCCGTGGCGGCTTCGGCCTCGGCGCCCGGCTCAAAGGAAGCCGGCGACGTGGTCGCCCAAGTGAAGGCCGTGCTGGATCCGGCCGACAACTATGGCGGCCGCATGGCCTTCCGCCGCCTGGCCCCGTTGGCCGCGGTCATCGTGCTTGTGTTCGGCACCCTCTACATCAGCGACCGCCGCCGCGGCGGCTACAAGGTCGTGCACATCGCCGACTGATGGCGATCGGGAACCAATAGGAGCATATCCAAGACCCCTCCTGCCACAGGGAGCGGAGCCGCTTCCGGCTCCGGCCTGCCCTGAGTGCCATCGAAGGGCCGGCGCGGGAAGCCGCGCCGCTCCACAAGCGGCAGACAGGTTATCGCCTCTAAGAACATTCCTTAGCGCGAGCCCCCGGCTCGCGAGTTCTCCACCGGGCTGCTAAACCCGCAGGAACCTGTCGAGCAGCAAGTCCTCAAGGTTGCGCCGGGAATCGCACACTGTCACGACGTAGACTGTATTACCGGCCACGCGATACAGAAGGCGCCACGGATGCCGGAAAATCTCGCGATAGAACACGATCCCCTGAGCCTGCAATTCCGGCACCACGCGGCCCCGCAAAGGAAGTGTGGCCAGTTTTGCCGCCTGACTCCGGAGTTCCTCAACCATCCGCAAGGCCAGCCCTATATCCGTGGCGGCCAGATACTCTGCGATGGCGGTCAGGTCGGCCGTGGCGGTGTCGGCCCAGACGACACGGTATTTGGGGACCACCCTCATGCACGCGTCTGCCGCTTCGAGAGCTTCGCCGTCAGACGCTCGAACACTTGGTCCTGCGGTGTGACCCTGCCGGCGCGGACGTCCTCCTCACCCTGGGCGATAAGCTTCAGCAAGCCCAGGGCATCGCGAGTCTGCTCGAAGGTCTCGGCGGCCTGCAGCACGGCACGGGGCCGGCCGTCCTGCGTAATGATCACCGGTCGGTGCGACTCGTTCACCTGGTCCAACAAATCGGCGGTCCGCCCCTTGAGATAAGTCACGGACCTGACATCTTCCGCCGCCTTCATAGTACGCCCTCCACCCTTAAAAGGTACGATATACAGACCGGCCGGCCAAGCGAATAGTCAGAAGTTCCCACGCTCTAATGCGGTGGAACGGTACCCATCGCCTTGGCGAGCGCGGCGAACAGGCCACCGGTGGCCAGCAGCATGCCGCCGAAGATCAGCAGAGCCAGGACAGCGAGCGCCAAACCGCCGATCGACGTGACCAGTCCGGCGATAGCGAGTCCGTCGCCTTCCCAGCGCTCAGGCTCGTTGCGGATCCGGCTCCGCGCAGTCAGGCTGAGCGCCAGGCCGATGATGGCCAGGATAAAGCCGCCGCACATGAACCCCGGCAGCGAGAGAATGCCGCACACCAAGCTGGCAATGGCGAAACCGCTGGTCTCCCTGACGGGCCGCCGGGCCACACCTGGCGCCGTCGGGGCGGCAAGAGCGACCGGCACGGCCGTGGACGGTGGGACGGAGGGAGGAGTCTCCGAACTGCCGGGACCCGGAATGCGCACTTTCTCACCGCACGCCGGGCACGCGCCTTCCTTGCCGACATCCCGGTCGTCGGCCTTGATGATTTCGCCGCACTTCGCGCATTTGAAATTGAGTTCAGTCATTGGGTTCTCCCGAGGCGGGATATCTAACCACGAAAGGCACGAAACACACGAAGAATATCGATCCTTCGCGGGTCGGGCCTTCGTGGGCTTCGCGTTCTTCGTGGTATGGCATTAACACCCGCTCTGCGACCTTCGCGTCTTCGCCGGGGGGTCCGCGGCCTCGCGGACCGGCCCGAAAAAGAGCCAAAGGAAGAGGCCATGCCGGGATTGGGTCACGCGACTTCCACGCGACTTCCACGATTGGCATCAGTCCACCAATCTGGTATGAGTCAGAAACCATGAAGCGGCGAGTCCATACTGATGTCAGTTCCGTCATTACGCGGATGGTGCGTCGCATTGCCCGGCAGTTTCGACCCGAACGGATCATACTCTTCGGTTCCCACGCTCGCGGCACGGCCACCCCGGAGAGCGATGTGGATCTCCTGGTCGTCATGCCGCTGACCGGATCGCGCCGCGAACAGCAGGTCCAGATCCGGCTTTCGCTCCATGACATTCACATCCCCAAAGACATCATCGTCGTGAGTCCCGAGGAACTCGAACGCAGGCGGAATGTCGTTGGCACGGTCGAGTATCCGGCCATGAAAGAAGGGCGGCTCTTGTATGCCCGTTAGTCCGGATGCGGTCGCAGTGGTTCGGGACTGGATCCAGAAGGCCGAGAACGACCTTACGACAGCCACCCACACGCTCAAACTGCGGAAGCGTTGCCCCACGGATACGGTTTGCTTCCACGCGCAGCAATGCGTGGAGAAGTACCTCAAGGCCATGCTAACCCTATCGGGGATTGATTTTCCACGCACTCATGACCTGGGCGTCTTGATTCTGCGATGTTCGAAAGCCATGAGGCCCGATCTATCGCCCGAAGAACTGGACCGAATGACCGAGTACGCGACAACATCCCGCTATCCGGGCGACTACGAGCCTATTTCGTTGGCAGAAGCCCGAAGGACAGTGAGTGCCGCCCGGCGTGCTCGGCAGGAACTTCGCAGGCAAATGCCGCGGATAGTCCTCCGCCCCGGCCCGACCGGAGTGTCTCCGGAGTGACGGTGACCAAGACTGCCTCATACTGGCTGCGCAAACTGGTCATGCTGAAACTGGCCCGCTCCGATGGCGGTCCGGCACCCCACAAACCCCTGCTCCTGCTGGCCATTTGCGTCCTCCGCGCCTTCGCGGTGAACCGTTATTTCGTGTCGCTTCCTCACCAGCCGTGAACGCACCAGGGATTGGGTTCGCGCGACTTCCACGGTTGGCATCAGCCCACCAATCTGGCAAAGTAATGGTATGAGCAAGACGGCAATACTTGAGGAACTTCCCACGCTCACGGCTGAGGACCGCCATGACATCCGCATACGCCTGGCCGAGCTCGATCAAGACGAATGGCTCGACGAGGGCGAGTTGACGGTCGCGGACAAGAGAGTGATTGAAGACCGCGTAGCGGATCTCGAACGGAATCCGGCGGCCTCAATCCCGTGGGCCGTGGCGGAAGGCCGACTGACTTCGCGGTTCGGGAAATGAGTCTGCCTCTCGACATCTGTCCGGATGCCTTGGCCCCGTTTCTCACCAGTCAGACTCCCTCATCAAACCCCGGCCGGACGAACGCCTTGGCGCCGGGCAGCGCCGCATGAATGCCGTGTTGAAGGCGACTCAGCAAGGCCAGCATCGCGAGAATCTCGTCCTCACGATTCGGCAAGATCTCGCGTGGTCTGACCCACGCGGCGCATGACCGGTCGATGGCGGCCAGGGCGACCTTAGACTTGTCATGCAAAGTGCCCGGCAAACCAAGGACGACCGTCGCCGGTCTATGGTCGGCAACTCCCTTCCGAACTCCGGCCTTGACCGTCAACTGAATATGGGTATATATGGGTGAACATATGGATACACCCCACATCGCCATCGATGCCGATATGCTTCGAATTGTCGCTGGCCTCGACGAGTTTAAGGGGGCTTGGAAGGCGTTTCAGAACATTGCGCCGGATCGCCTGGGACTGCTGCGCAAGGTGGCGACGGTCGAATCGATCGGTTCATCGACCCGCATCGAAGGGGTGAAACTGACCGACGGCGAGATCGAGCGACTTCTCTCGGGAGTCGGGCTGAAACACTTCCGGTCGCGCGACGAGGAGGAAGTGGCGGGCTATGCCGAAGCCATGAACCTGGTCTTCGAGTCGTACGCCGATATCCTGGTGACCGAGAACCACATCAAACAACTTCACCAGATCACGCTGAAGCACTCGTCAAAGGATACGCGGCACAGGGGCGACTACAAAAAACTGCCGAACAACGTGGAGGCCTTTGATGCCGCCGGGAAGAGAATCGGCATCATCTTCGAAACCGCCACGCCCTTCGACACGCCGCGCAAGATGCGCGATCTGGTGCAGTGGTTCAACCGGGAAACCGTAGCCGGGCGCCACCACGTCCTGATTCTCATTGCCGTCTTCATCGTTCGTTTCCTGGCCATCCATCCGTTCCAGGACGGCAACGGACGCTTGTCCCGAATCCTGACGACGTTGTTCCTGTTGAAGGCCGGCTACCTCTATGTGCCCTACAATTCGCTGGAGCGGGTGATCGAGGAAAACAAGGACCGCTACTGCCTCGCGTTGCGAAGGGCCCAGTCGACCCTCGATTCGGATAACGCCCGCCTGAACGACTGGATCATTTTCTTCCTCAGATCGCTCAAGCAGCAGGCGGATGTCCTGGAACGCAAACTGAAGCACGAAACGCAATTGCTTTCGATTCCCAGGGTATCGCAGGACATCCTTGCCGCCACCCGCGAGTACGGCCGCGTGACCATTCGCGACCTCTGCCGCCTGACCGGCGCCAACCGCAACACCATCAAGGTTCGTCTAAAGGACCTCGTCGTCCGGCGGCAGTTGGTCCGCGAAGGCTGCGGCAAGGGCTCATGGTACCGCATTCAGGCTTGAGACTCGCCCCCCGAAAAGCTACACCAGTGCGCTTTGTAATCGTTCATGCGCAAAGGAGCTCTCATGGCCACGCCCCATACTGCCCGTCCGCCCCGCGATTGGGAGAACCCCGCCCTGCTGCACCGCAACCGCGAACCCGCCGCCGCCACGTTGTTGCCGTTCGCCGAGGCCGGCGCCGCCCTGGGCGGTCGGCGCGGCGACTCGCCCTGGTTCAAACTGCTCAACGGTTCGTGGAAATTCTTCTACGGCACCTCGCTCGCCACCGCGCCCGCCGGCTTCAAAACCGCCGCCTTCGACGTGTCGGCCTGGGATTCCCTCCCCGTGCCCGGCAACTGGCAGATATCCGGCTATGGCCGCCCGCAGTACACGAACGTCAATTACCCCATCCCGGTTGACAAACCCTACGTCCCCGACGATAACCCCGTCGGCCTCTATGTCCGCCCCTTCACGCTGCCAGCCGACTGGAAAAGCCGCCAGACGATCCTGCACTTTGCCGGCGTCGACTCCTGCTTCTATGTGTGGGTAAACGGCCAACCCGTCGGGTTCAGCAAAGTCCCGCACATGCCGGCCGAGTTCAACATCACATCCTTCCTGCAACCCGGCGAGAACCGGCTGACCGTGCAAGTATTCCAATGGTCGGACGGCACCTACCTCGAAGACCAGGACATGTGGCGCCTGAGCGGCATCTTTCGCGATGTCTATCTCTACGCGGTCCCCGAGGTCCACGTCCGCGACCTGCGCGTCCGCACCCCGCTGGACAAGAGCTACCGCCACGCCACGCTCGACGTACGCGCGCTGGTCCGCAACTATGGCGCCAAGGCCCGCAACGGCCTGCTGCTCAAGCTCGCCCTCATCGACGCCGCCGGCCGTACCGTGCTCGAACAAGAGGCGGCCGCCGACCTGCGCGCGGCGCCCGGCGAGGATACGGAAGTCGTGTGCAAGGCGCCCGTCCGCTCCCCGAAACTCTGGAATGCCGAGCAACCCAATCTCTACACGCTGGTCGTCACCCTGGCCACCGCGGCCGGCGACGTAATCGAGGTCGAGAGCGTGCGGATCGGCTTCCGGCAGGTGGAAATCCGTGGCGGCCAGTTCTTCGTCAACGGCCGCACCATCAAGTTCCGCGGCGTGAACCGCCACGAGTCGCACCCCGATCTCGGCCACACCGTCCCCCTCGACCACATGGTGCGCGACATCACCCTGATGAAGCAGCACAACATCAACGCCGTCCGCACCTCGCACTATCCCGACGATCCGCGCTGGTACGACCTGTGCGACGCCATGGGGCTCTATATCGTCGACGAGGCCGATCTTGAGGCGCACGGCTACGGGTACGAAGCCGCCGACATCCCCTCGCGCGATCCGGCCTGGCAGGACGCCTTCGTCGACCGCGCGGTCCGCATGGCGGAACGCGACAAGAACCACCCCTGCATCGTCATGTGGTCTCTCGGCAACGAATCCGGTTACGGCCCGAACCACGACGCCATGGCCGCGGCCATCCGTGCCATCGACCCCACCCGTCCCATCCACTACGAAGGCGCCTGGGAGTCGCCCACCGTCGACGTGGTGAGCCGGATGTACACGAACGTGCCCGACTTGATCAAGCAGGGGGAACAGACAACCGACGCCCGTCCGTTCTTCTTGTGCGAATACGCGCACGCCATGGGCAACAGCCCCGGCAACCTGAAGGAATACTGGGACGCGATCTGGAAGTATCCGCGCCTGATCGGCGGCTGCGTGTGGGAGTGGACCGATCACGGCATCCGCCAGAAGACGCCCGACGGCCGCGAGTGGTTCGCCTACGGCGGCGACTTCGGCGAACAGCCGCACGACGGCAACTTCTGCATCGACGGGCTGATCTTCCCGGACCGCATTCCGCACCCGGGGCTGACCGACTACAAGAAGATCCTCGAACCGGTCGTGGTGACGGCGGTCGACCTCAAGCGCGGCAAGGTCGAGATCTATAACCGGCAGGACTTCGCCGGGTTGGAAGCCTGCGAATGCCGCTGGACGCTCAAGCGCGACGGCGCGGCTGTCCAGGAAGGCACGCTCGAACTGCCGGAGATCGCGGCCCGCACCAAGGCCGGCGTCACCGTGCCCGTGAAGCTTCCCAAGGAGGCGGACGTTGCCGACTACTGGCTCACGCTCTCATTTGTTCTGAAAGCCGAGGCCTCCTGGGCGCCGCGCGGACACGAGGTGGCGTGGGCGCAGTTCGAACTGCCGACCCTCAAGGCCGCCGCCACCGCGGCGCCGCTCAGCCGCCTGCCGACGCTGACTGTCGCCGAAGGCGATGCCACGGTCTGCATAGCCTCCGAAACGTTTGCCATGACCTTCGACAAACATACGGGCACGATCGTCGAGTGGCTCTACGAAGGCGTGCCTCTCGTCACGGTCGGACCGCAATTCCAGGCCTGGCGCGCGCCGACGGATAACGACGGCACGCTGTGGGGGTCGGACAAGGCCTCCATCAACTGGCGCCTCGCCGGGCTGGACCGGCTCCAGCAGCGCATCACGGGCCTCACGGTAACGCCGCTCGGCAAGCACGCCGTAGCCCTCGACGTGAGCGCCGTGTTCGCGGCGAAGGCCGTGCGCCCGGCCTTCCGCTGCGATTTCCGCACCGTGGTGTACGGCTCCGGCGACGTGGTGATCCGGAGTCACGTCACACCGAGAGCCGACCTGCCGCCGTTGGCGCGGCTCGGCTTGCGCATCCGCCTGCCCGGGGCTTTCGACCGCTTCGCGTGGTACGGCCGCGGCCCGCACGAAACGCACATCGACCGCAAAGAGAGCGGGCGCTTTGACGTGTACCGCGCAACCGTGCAGGAGCAATACGTCCCGTACATCCGGCCCCAGGAGAACGGCAACAAAACCGACGTGCGGTGGGCGGCCGTGACGGACATCCGGGGCATGGGCCTGCTGGCCGTCGGCATGCCGGTGCTGGAGGTCAGCGCGCACCACTACACCGCGGAGGATTTCACGCAGGCGAAGCACACGCACGAGCTGGTACGCCGCAACGAAACCATCCTCAACCTGGACTACCGCCAGGCGCCGCTCGGCAGCAACAGTTGCGGGCCGGGCCCGCTGCCCGAGTACCTGCTCAAGGCCGAGGAGGTCACCTTCTCGATGCGCCTCAAGCCGTTCGCGATCGAATCGGCCGACCCGATGACCCTGGCGCGCACAGCGCCGGAAGCGGTGTAGCGGGGATCCCAGGTAGGGCAGCGGCTGCCGGCCCGCCGTGGCGGGTCCTCGCCGCGCCGCCACTGTCGCGTTCCTGTCACGTGACTGTCACGGCGGGGCCGGAGGCCCTCGCCCTACCCGTGCGGAGTTATTGGCGCGGAGCGTCTTTCCGTGAGAACAGCGCCTCGCGGAGGTGCAGAGCAAATCCATTCTTTGATTCTCTTCTCCGCGTCCTCCAGACACGGCCGCCGGAGTATCCCCACCTGTTCACCCGCCCTCGCCCTCGCGAATCTGCCGCTGGAGCCGGGCGGCCGTCTCGCGGAGTTGTTCCTCGGGAAGGTTTTTCCCCTGGATGATCTCGAGCGAAACGTAACCTGCGTACGAGACGGCCTTCATTCGGCGCGCCAGCGTCTGGATGCTGGTGTCGGCCGGATCCAGCACTTGATCGTGGATGTGGAAGTGCCGGATACGGGGGTGGAGGGCCTTGAAAACGTCGTCGTCGATAAAGCAGCGATTCCACAGCACGCAGAAGTTCGCCGTCGTAACCCGCCGGATCACGGCCGCGCCTTCGGCGCCCCACGCAATGATGTCGTGGCCGCATTCCAGCATGGGGCTTACGACCGAGCCTCGAGAGTATTCGCCAAGCTCATCGAAAGCGGCGGCCACCCGGTCCGCGGCGGCATCGGTGAGCGTCGGGTAGCTGTCGCCTCCTGCGAAGATCCGCACCACGGGCGCCCCCAGGTCGGCGGCCAGGTCGAGGTTGGCCTTGGCGTCGTCGATCTGCCGCCGGTACGCCGCCTCATCCGCCTGGGCGAGCTTGACGGAGGTCGCGACCGAGGGAATCGCCAGGCCGACGTCGGCGAACATCTGCTTCGCCGCCCGCCGTTCGGCCGGCGACGACTGGGATGACACCTGATGCTTGTGCCCCGCATCGACGCGGATCTCGATCCCGTCGTAGCGCGCATCCTTGGCAAAACGGACCGCCGTCGCCAGATCCCACTCGGGGCACACAAAGGTCATGAAACTCAGTTTCATCGCGCGCCTCCCAGTTTTACGGTTCCCACCGCCACGCTTCGGCCCTTTGCGGCCGACGCGTAGATGGCATCGGTTATGTTCTGCATCAGGAGCGCTTGCTTCAGGCTGGTGCGCGGCTCCGTGCCGGTCCGGATGGCGTGCACGAAGTCACTGTCTACATCGCCGGTCGACGGGCTGTTTTCCTCGGACCAGATGGTCTTCGACACGACGCCCTTGCCCGGGGCGAAACGGTCGAGGACGATGGCATGGGGCTTGTCGCCCGGCGGCAGGAGCGGCATGTGCAAGGCGCCCTCGGTGCCGATGATCTCCCAGGCCTGGTCGCTGGTCGTGGCGGCCATCTCGGCCCGCTCCATGCTCAGCACCACGTCGTCCGCGCAGTCGATCAGCGCGACATAGTGGGCGTCGGCGTCGGAGCCCGGCGCCACGCGGTCGGCCATCTTCGCGCCGGGCCGCCACCAGTGGGCCAGCGCCACGCGGGGCCTGAGCTGCCACCCGGTGACGAACATCATGTAGTCGAGATCGTAGCAACTCCAGTTGACGAGGATGCCGCCGCCATTGAGCGCCATGCTCTGGCGCCACGGCGGGGGCGGGTTCCACGCAGGCGTGGCGCCGGCCTCGATGATGGCCCGGATGCGCACCATGCGGATCTTGCCCAGGGCGCCGGAGGCCACGCATTTCGCCGCCGCCTCGGCGTAGCGGGTGAACGTCATGCGGGACGAACAGCAGCCGATCGTGCGGCCGTTGCGCATGGCCATCATCCGCTTCACGTCGGACGCCTTCGCCGCCACGGGCTTTTCCAGCAACACGTGCTTCCCGTGCCGGAGCGCCTTGAATGCGACCGGGGTCCGATCCGCCACGGGCATGGCCAGGATGACCGCCTCGACACGCGGGTCATTGATCAGGTCCGTGTCGTTGAAGTAGACGGTCGGGATGCCGAACTCCTTCGCGCGGGCGTTCGCCTTCTCCGGAATCAAGTCCGCCACGGCGACGACCTCCGCCTCCGGACAACCCGCCGCCAGCTTCAGGTGGCTCCCGCTGATCACGCCGCAGCCGATGATGCCCAGTCGAACCGGTGTCTTGCCTTTTCTTGCCTTCATGCTCCTCCTGACATGCTTTGACCACAACCGAACACGGAGTTGATCCCGCGAGCATAAGACTTGGGTATCGAAACAGCAATCAACGGCGTTTCGTTGGCGAGGGCCAGGGCGATGAACACAACGTCGAAGTCACCCGCCCGCCCAGTCTTCGGTCGCCAATCCTGGCACGCGACCGAACTCACGCAGATTGTGGGTGATCAGCGTCAGGGTTCGAGATCGTGCGGTTGCCGCGATCACAAGATCGTTGGGGCCGATGGGCTTGCCCTTGGTTTCCAGTTGATGGCGAATATCGGCATAGTGTCCTGCCGCCGCGCGATCGAAGGGCAGGAGCTCGAATGGCGCGAGGAAGGCTTCCACGAGTTCGCTGGTGCGCGCGGGATTGCGGCTCTTGGCGGCACCCAGCAGAAGCTCCGCCCGAACCATGGCGGGTACTCCGATATCTTCCGGCACGTGCTGTCGGAACCGTTCGGCCATCTGGGGCCACGTGCCTTTCATGGCATCAATGCAGGTGTTCGTGTCCAGGCAGAAGCGCATCAGAACGACTTTCGAGGGCTGTCGGCAACCAGGGCGTCCTGAGGCGGCCGGGTCAGGTCGCTGTCACGCAAGGATCCGAACAACACAAAATAGTCGCGCGGCCACGTGTGCCGTATGGCTTCGCTCAGCCGTCGGCGCGCCCAAAGCGAAACGGAGACATTCTCTCGCTTCGCGGACTTCCTGACATCCTTCATGGATGCTTCATCGAGATAGATGGTCAATTGGCTCATGGATCGTCCTCCACCTCATATGCAAAAGAATAGCACGGCGGTTCACCAGGCCAAGTATAATCGCAAGTATACTTCAGCATAGTCGTGAATGGTGGTACGCCGCAGACCTAGGCTTCCTCGACGCCATCGCCCTCTTCTTCTCCGAGGTCTGCCACCTCGACCACCTGCGCCGCGAAGGGGCCACAGGGTCGGGGCCACAGGGTCAGACCGCGAAAATAGAAAATCATGTCGGTTTCAGATTGCGCCGAAGGCGGTCAACCGTGGCGGCGAGTGCGCGGTCCTCGGTCAGCAGTTCCCGCAGTCGTTGACGCTGCTTGCCGACGGAACCGTTGCCCGTGAACCCGAAGTGGCGCCCGATCTCCCGCTGGGGGCCACAGGGTCAGACCGCGAAAGTAGAAAATCATGTCGATTTCAGTTTGCGCCGAAGGCGGTCAACCGTGGCGGCGAGTGCGCGGTCCTCGGTCAATAGTTCCCGCAGTCGTTGACGCTGCTTGCCGACGGCGCCGTTGCCCGTGAACCCGAAGTGCCGCCCGATCTCCCGCTGGCTTTGCCCCGAGTACAGGCAACAGAGTTCCAAGGCCACCTTCTTCGCCGTTCCCGCCCGACGGCCGTGCGACAGGAGGTGCTTCCGGTCCACGCCGAAGGCGGCTGCCACCCCATTCTGAATCGCTTCCACCGGCTGGGTCTGCCCAATGGGCCAGACGATGTCTCCGTAAACGCCTCTATTCTCCCGCACGTCATTCAGATCCTGCTCGACTTGCCTCCGAAAGCGTTCGTCGCCAATCGCGTAACGGTTCGCCTCCTTCTCTTCTTGGAACGCCTCATCGTCAACCCCGAGCATCTGCGCCACATACCGCGCGTAGGCTCGACGGTTGCCCGCCAACGTGGCTCGCCCCATCAGACCCAGCCAGCGGTAGTTGACATGATCAACCGTTCCCTTCGCCGACACGTAGCCGGGATAACTGCTCCAGGCGTAGCCGGCCAAGTGAGCCGCCTTCTCCGCAGGGGGCAGCGCCTTCATCGCCTCAGTCTTCACCGGATTGAGGTGAATGTACCGCGACAATCTCACCAGGTATTCGTCGCCCGAAACCAGTTTCGCCCCGTAGCGCCCTTGGAGACAATGCCCAGGCTTCGCGTGCTGGTAACGGAAGTATAGGCTGTAGGCGGTGTTCAACCGTTGCATGAACTTCTGGATGTTGCCACGGGGGGTCTCGATCAGCAGGTGGTAGTGATTCGTCATCAGCACGTAGGCATACAGAACCACCTCATCCTGTTCCAGCGCTGAAACCAGTTGCGTCAGAAACCGCTCCCGGTCACCGTCGCACACGAAGATGTCCTGCCGACCGTTCCCGCGCACCGTCACGTGGTACTTGGCCCCCGCATACCGCACTCGCCATGGCCTCGCCATACCCCCCACTATCCCGAATGCATGGGCATCGGTCAACCGCTATTTTCTATTTTCGCGGTCTGACCCTGTCGGCCCTAACGACTCAATGGTGGGGCTCGAACGTGGGCGGGCCGTTTGAACATAAAGGGTCGTCGCCGCCATTTCGGCAGGAAGTCCTCTCCTCCTCAGGCAGGCGAGGAGATCCGCCAAGTTGGCTTCATCCGACGCGGTGAGAACGCCCGCCGCTGTCACCCACGCCTTGAATGACGCGGTGTCATCACGGATTGCCTGCTTTGCTTCTTCGAGTGTCATGGATTACGTCCAGGAGGTGCCCCTTCTTGCGCAACAATTCTGTCCCTTATTGCTTGTCATCTTCCCGGCATTGTGCAATGCCTGCAATATGTCAGTCTGTATCTAGTCGGCGATTGCCGAGACCGCACTTCGTTCATTTGCGGCGACCTGCAACAATTCGGAGATCCTGCGAAGTTTTTCCGCGAGATTGCCAGTTGAAAAGACCTTCTGCAGTTTTTCAGTTTCCTGGCTTAACCGACCCACCTCTTCAACCTCATAGTCCGCGTCTTCATAGTAGTCGCTCATGCGGCTCCACAGTTCCAGATGCATACGTTGCGCTTCGCTTGCAAATGCCCAATGCTCGTCAACGGTGAGCGGAATTCCTTCTTTAGGTCCGCCCGCTTTATCCAGGATTGTGATATCCAAACTCACGTCTTCACCGCCTGTGTTTTACGGCCTTCCTGGGAACGCGGTTACAAGTGAGCCGTCAGCCCGGGTGATCACTGTCATTGCAGATGTCGCTTCACCTGTTGCCCGATCAGTTCCGATTTGTCTCCCAACCTCGAAAGGGCGCGCAAAGTTGCCGATTGCCTGTCGGGCCTTTCACAGTCGTCTTCCTGACACCAGGTCAATGCGCCAGGCGGGACTATCGTCGAAGGTCAGGAATAAGTCCCGACCGCAAACTTGATGCGTCTTGACCAGATCAATATCATGCCGCCACAGAATGCCTCCCGAATCACTGACAGCCACGACAGCCGTCTCACAGAGCGTGACGACTCCAGGCAATGTTGGCAATGAGATGAACTCCCAGAACAGCGACAATAGATCAACCTGCTTGCACAACGTAAACGGGTTGAGTTCGATTACCGCGATTTGATGATTATATCCCACCATCATTGTTGTGTCGCGCACAACGTGCTGCGGTCGGATGCCCACACCGTAGGATGCGATTCCTATGATCCCAAGCAGCATCATTTCGCGGGATACGTCCAGCACCGTGAAGTCCCGTGGAGTCTCATCGTATTCGCCTATGATAATCGCGGGACTATTCGCTCTTTCTGTGGATCGTTTGAGTGCGGTCATGGACTCGCAATTCCCAACGGCCACGCGAACTGTCGTCAGGTTGGTCATCCACCACCTCCGTGAAGGATGACAGTAATGAGCTTGTTGCCTTCCCAAACACTTTGGACTTTAACCCCTCCTTGTGGTCCCATCAGCAAGGATTCACGCAGAATCCGTCCATTAGCCTGCCGAGCACCTTCTTGTTGCAGAACTTGTTGCAGGCTTTCCGTAAGCAATTGCCGCGTCGCCGGTGTATCTCTCAGTCCTATACTCTCCATCTGATTAAGCATTGCTCTTGAGCGTTGGATATTGTGCGCGCTGCCGGTTGCGCGTCCCAGAACGTAGTCCAACTTCGATCCGAGTTCTGCGCTCTTTGCAGGATAGATTCTAGAAAGAGTTCACGGCCGGAAGGTCCGAACGCGAGTAGCGCGTCGGAGCGCCAGAAGCGGTGTAGCGCGGATTCAAGGTAGGGCGACGGCATCCTTGCCGCGCCGTGACGGTTGCGTTCCTGTTGCGTGTCTGTCACGGCGGGGCCGGAGGCCCTCGCCCTACCCATGCAAGGTTACGGGCGAGGTGCGTCTTTTCGCGGGAATAGCGCCTCGCGGAGCCCCGGCCTGGGCCGGTCGAACGACTCGTCCCAGTAGCCGAAGTTGGCCTTCCAATCCCACAGCGCCCAACCCAACCCCAGCTCGTCGAGCACGGCCTGCTTGTCGGCATGAAACCGGGCGCGCGAGGCCGGATCAGCCGCCATGTAGCAGCCCCATTCGCCGACATACACCGGCCGGCCGTAGGTGTCGGACCACAGGCGCACATAACGCAGGCGGTCTTCGAACGCCGCACGGCCCGACGGGTTGCACGCCCGCTCCAGGCGGTTGTAACCGTCGAACCAGGCGCGCGTCCGAGTCTGGGAAGCGACGAACGCATCCGGCTCGAGGGGCGTCTCGGGCGGGCCTGGGTAGACGACGTTCGTCGTGGCCACGGACCAGCCGGCCCAGTCCGCCCCCTGGTGCGTGAACGGGAACGGTTCGTAGTCGTGAATGGTGACGATGAGATTGTCATCCTCCGGTAGGCGCAGGGCTTCCAGCGCGTTGACGTCGTTCGCATTCGCGCACCCGACGAAGATCGTCCGGCGCGGCTGCAGGGCGCGGATCCGGCGGATGGCCTCCGCGTTGATGGGGTTCATCAGCCCGGGCGCGGCCACCAGCGGCTCGTTCAGCAACTCGAACGCCACGCCGGGTGGCGCGTTCGAGTAGTGCCGGGCGATCTGCTCCCAGAGCCCGTAGAACTCTGCGCTGTTGCTCGCGGGATCGGACGAGAACGCGTAGAAATTGTGGATATCGACGATCGCGTTAAGGCCGTTGGTCACTGCGCCGGCAACGAGGGCGTCGACCACGGCGAAGAACGCATTCGAGATCGTGTAGTCCGGGGCCGGGTCGGTGTGATTCTGCCACGCACACGGGATCCGGACGTGATCGAAGCCTTCCGACTTGATGCGGGCGAAATCGTCGGTCGTATAGCGCTGGCCCCAATCCTCGCCGGCCGGGGCCTCGAGGTAGTGGCTCAAATTGACACCCCTCATGAACTGGCGCGCCGCCCGGTAGGCCGGCGTGTTGCGGGAGCGCAGCGGCGGCATGGCGACGTAGCCGGCGGGCGTGCGGGCGCGGGCCTGGAACGACAGCGTCACCGGAATGCCGCCGGTCACCGCGAGCGTCTGCCGCAGGGTGCTGCCGGTCCACACGATCACGTAACGGCGGCCTTCGAACGGGGCGGGATCGGAGCGGCTCACAGGCACCGGCGCGCCCACCCGCTCCCAGCCGGCGGGCGCGCGGCCGACCAGCGTCTCGAAACTGCCGTTGGTGAGACTGGCCCCGGTGGCGGATACGGCATCGAAACAAACGTCCTGCCGATAGATAACGCCTGGCGATTGTTCCTCCCACGGGGAATCGAGCGTGACGGTGAGCGTCCCGCTACGCCGCGGCGTGAACTGCAGGGCCAAGGGCGACCAGGCAAGCCGGCTGACTTCCAGGCCGGCGAGATAGCTTCGCCCGCGCCTTCCGAGATCAGGCCAGTTTTCCCGGCAAAGCCAACCGTGCCCGCGAACGAGGCAGCCTTCGTTCAACGCCCCAACAGCCGCGTCGGCGAAGATATCCACCTGCGCAAAATCGGCCAGCTTGGCGGGCGGCGCAGGGACAGGCGACGCAGCCCAAAGCGGGCCCGCCAGGAACAGCACCGTCAGTATGATCACAAAGGTTCGCACCGAGATAGCCTATCACGCCGCGCGGCGCCGTGGCGATAGCCCGTCGGCAGAAAGCGGGGACGCCACGACGCGGTTGCCAGAATTGCCGACATGCGGCACAGTACCGCAAATGACACCCATGAACACCGCAATCGTACCCACCCCGAAACTGGAAGCCGACTTTTACGACTGGTATGCGCGTCACGACGCCAAGGTGCGCGCGGCGGCGGCGGGCAATCACGATTTCGTGTTCATCGGCGACTCCATCACGCACCTGTTCGAGGGCGACCCCAATGTGCCCGGCCGGGGCGAACGCGTCTGGGCCGAACACTACGGGTGCCGCAACGCCCTCAATCTCGGCTTCGGCTGGGATCGCACGCAAAACGTGCTGTGGCGGCTCGATCACGGCGAGTTCAACGGCCAGACGCCCCGGCTCGTGGTGCTGCTCATCGGCTCCAACAACCTGACCGGCACCGCCAACGCCCGCACCAACACGCCCGATGAGATCGTCGACGGCATCAGCGCCATCATCGGCCGACTCGCCGCGGCCTCGCCCGCCAGCCGGGTGCTGCTGCTCGGCATTCTCCCCCGCAGCACAGTAGCCGATCCGCTGCGCGGTCAGATCATCGCGATCAACGAGCGGCTGGCGGCGCTCGCCGCCGGGCTGGCGTCCGTCCGCTTCCTTGACATCGGCAACTGCTTTCTGTCGGCCGACGGCTCGATCCCCACCGCTCTCATGAACGACGGCGTGCATCCCACCGAGGCCGGCTACCGCCTCTGGGCCGAGGCCATCGAGCCGATCGTGGCGGAGGCATGTGGTGGAACGTGAAAAGGAGGGGCTTCCGATGACATCCCGAGTGCTTGTTTGTGCCGTGATTGTTGGGGTCGGGCTTCTGTTAGCCGTGCCCGGCTGCAAGAGCTACTACTCGTCGAAGCTGTGTGCCCGGCCCTCGATGGGCTCGGATGCCGACAGCCTGCCGGCGGCCACCAGTGCGGAGACGGCCGATGGCGACGAACCGGCTGAGACGGCCGGCGTGGAACAGACGACCAACATCACGGATCGCCTGATGACCTACGACGCCACGCTCGCGATCGTGGTGCAGGATTTGCCTGGCGCCCTGGACACGCTCAAGGCCATGGGCCTGCGCCTCAAAGGCTACATGCAAAGCATGACGCAAAATTCGATCGTATTGCGCATCCCCGCCACGCGCCTCCAGGAGGCGCTGCACCAGACCGAGGCGCTCGGCGAGATGACCGCCCGCGAGATCAAGGGCACCGACGTGACTGAGGAAATGCTCGACCTCGACATCCGCCTGCGCAACCTGCAGGAGATGCACGAACGCCTGGTCAAACTGCTCGACAAGGGCGACAAGGTCGAGGACCTGCTCAAGATCGAAAAGGAACTCGAACGGGTTACCGAGCAACTCGAGCAACTCAAGGGCCGCGTGAAGTACCTATCGCATGCCATCGCCTACTCAACGCTCACCGTGACCTTGAACTCACCCGTGTCGCCGAGCGAGTTGCAGGATGTCATCCCCTTCGCGTGGGTCCGCAACCTCGGCGCGGACATCGTGCTGCCGCCCGACGCCAGCTTTGCGCCCAAGCACCACTGGCGTTCCTGGTTGCGCATGGACCTGCCACCCGGCTACGTAAAGCTGTACGAGTCCGACGGCTGCACGCGGGCCATGTCCGGCAGCGGCGTAATGCTGCTCGTCCAGCGTGAACCCAATTTCGAGGGTGGCACGCCGGAGTTCTGGGCGCCGCTCGTGCGGCGCGGCCTGGTGGCCGGCAAGGCCATCGCCGTGACCGGCACGAACGACGTTGCGCTCGCGACTGGCGCCCATGGGTTCGCGGTTGAGGGCAAGCGCACGGCCGGCGCGCGGACCTTTGCCTACCGGATCGCGGCCATCGTCACCCGCGACTTCGTCTATACAATTGAATACTGGGGGCTTGCCGACGAGGTGGCCAAAGACCGCGACGCCCTCGACCGCGCCTGCCAGTCGGTGGCGATACGCCCGTGACGTGAGCAGACTGTCGGACGCACGCCCCCGGGGGCATCACGCCCTACCGGCCGGGACGGCCGGCTCCAAAACATCTCGCCCCACCGGCCGGGACGGCCGGCTCCAGAACACCTCGCGCTACCGGCCGGGACGGCCGGCTCCAGAACATCTCGCTCCACCGGCCGGGACGGCCGGCTCCAAGACACGCGAGAATCGAACTGGAGCCGGCGGTCCCCGCCGGTTGCGACGGTTGGGACCTCGCGCCACGTTTGAGTCCGACAGTCTGCTACGGCAGCGCGCCGTCACGCGCCGGGCTCGCCGGAAACCGTCAGCGCGCCTCCGGCCGCGATCGCAACGGTGGTAGCCAGTCGGATCCGGGCTCCTTTGCGTGATGCCGCAACCGGTTGCCCGCCCAACCGCGCCGTCACTGCCTTTGAGCGGCGCAGGGCCGGCAGATCGATGGCATCGAGTTGAAGCGTTCCGCCCAGCACGCGCACCGTCACGCACAGTCCGGCGAACTCAACCTCGCCCCACCCTGAGTCCAATGACCAGAAGCAGCGGAATCCGGTGCGCGGAAGACGCGCCGGCTTGAAGCCGATCGCGCGCCGGCTCATGTCGAAGGAAAACCCGCTGAACGCGTTGAGCAGCGCATAGCTCGCCATGGACCGCGCATAGTTGCTGCCGCATTCAATCTCATTCCACGGGTTGCGCGTTGCGCCGTCATAGCGATCCCGCACGGCCTCGACGAGTTCGACGCCCTCTTTGACCAGGCCCTCCTGGATCATGTGACAGGCCGCCTGGTACTCGAACCCGTGCATCGTCTCCTCGGCGTAGGTCATCGGGATCGTGGGTTTGCGGGTGCCCTCCGGCCAGTCGAACATCACGGTCCCGGCCTCGTCCTCCATGCAGTAGAGACGGCAAAAGTTCGCGAAGTTACGCATCGACGGCTTGAAGTTGTGCCGATAGATCGCCTGGAGCGCTTTCCGGGTCTGCTTGGGATCGAACAGATCGCCAAGCCCCATCAAGTTCGCGTGCCACTGCGCGACAACCTGGTCGATGCCGCACCCTTCCATGATCTGGTACTTGAGTTCCTGGTGCTCGTCGTCCCAGTACTGATGGTAGGCATCGCCCGGCTGGTAGCCTTCCGGCGTCGGGGTGCTGTAGGGTTCGAGCAGCGCCCGGTTCTTGATATCGACCTGTTGATGGTAGTACTCGCCATTGAACAGGTGGGTGTCGACCCATTCCCGACCCTTTGCGAACAGCGCCCGATATTCCGCGGCCGCCGCCCGATCGCCGTAGGCCTCGGCCATTTCCGCGCCGGCCTTAAGCGCGCCCAGGTAGAAACCGGTCAGCCACGAGTTGGGACCGAACAACTCCACGTCCAGGGTATGGTGTTGCCGTCCCCACAATACCCCCGTCTTCCCCGGATCCCATTTATCCGCGTTCGCAGGAGCCCAGGCGAACTCGATGGACTTCCGCACCGCGGGCCACCACTGCTTGAGCCAGGCCGTATCGCCGGAGATCTTCCATTCCCGGTACATCTTCATGACCGTGCCGAACTGACCGTCGGCGCAGGGCCTGAAGCCCGAGCGGGCCCGGCCGAGGGGCAACTGCACCCGGAACGCCAGGCCGCCATCGTCGCCCATGCCGTGGCGGTATTCGATCTCGCGCATGGACCGCTCCAGCTTTGGGAACAGGAACGGGAGGGCATAGGCGTAGTTCCAGACGTGCTGGCAGGACCCCTCGCAGCAACCGCTGCCGCAATGGCATCCTTCGAATCCATAGAAGGAGCCATCCTCAAGCCGCATCACGGTGGGAGTCTTGAGAATCGATATGTTCGCGGACACGGCATCCAGAACCGCGGCCGGCAACGTCGAACCGAACAGAGCCTCTTTGAACCGCAGTGTCTCGGCATACAGGCGATCCCACTGCGCCAAACCGTATTGCGCGCTGGCGGCGGAATCCTTGAACCGCGTGGCGTAGTAATTCTTCCAGGTGGCGGGCTTGGCTTCGCAGCCCGAGCCGCAACACTCGGCTTTCTTCTCGGGGTTCCAGTAGTTCGTCGCGTTGGGGTAACTCCACGTCAGCACGAACCGCACTCTGCCTGTCTGCCCGGCAGGCACCGCAATCCGCGCGGCCAGCGAGGCATGATCCTGCCCGCCGCCCGTACCGGCCGGATAGGTTCGCGCCTGAAGAGGCCCCGGCGCGATGAAGTCGCGCCACCAGACGCCGAGGTTGTCGAACCAGGCCCCCCGGAACCAATATTCCTGGGCGCTGACCGCAGCGGCATCAGTGGCCAGGCTCAGATCGCCGAAGGCCACGTCATCGGCCGCCAGGCTCTCGTTCGTCAGGTGGATTAGCGTCGTCGCGCCCTGCTTCACCAAGCGGTTCGTGCTCTTTTCTCTGTGCGGATTCTTGACGGTGAAGGCGATCGTGTAGTCCACGGCCTCGGTCCCGGTATTCGTTGCTTCGAATTCAAAGAACGCGGCGGGGATGCTCGAATCCGCGTCATTGAGCGGAATGAACGGATTGTACGCCGTCATCCGCACGACGCCGGGGAAAGACGGCTCCTCGAACGTGAGGGTTGCCAGGGGGAATCGGCCCAGGAAGCTGTGCTTCCGGAAATGCGGCAACCCGGCCATGGTCGCCCGGTCCGGCCCGAACCCGAACCCCGCGTAGGTGCCCGATCCGCCTCCGGCCCGGGGCCCCGTCCAGTCGCCCTGCACCACCCGCGCATCGATGACTTTGCCGCCGCGCTCAGCCTTGATCGCGAAATGGCTGAATCCGTTCAGGCCGGCCTTGTTGGGGCGGTTGAACAACTCCCAGTCCACCAGCCGCCCGTTCCCGGCCAGTCCGACGCAGCCGCTTCCGATGCCCCCCAGGGGGAAACTGATTTCGGCCGTCTGGACGCCTTCATAGACGCCGTCTCTTCGCTTCGCGTTCTTCATGCTCATCTCCCGCTGCACCGCCGTTGCTCTCCGAAACGCGTTGACCGAATTAACACGTATCGTGGTATGTTTACACCTATTTCAAAGCCGGAACGATTGTGAGAATTCTGCTGCTAGCCCCGCACCCGTTCTACCAGGAACGCGGCACGCCGATCGCCGTGAACCTGCTGCTGCAGGCGCTCTCGGGCCTGGGCTACCAGGTCGACGTGCTGACGTACCCCGAAGGCAGCGAGGTCTCCTATCCCGGCGTCACGCTCCACCGGATCCGGCGGCCCCTGGGCGTCCGCAACATCCCGCCCGGCCCCTCGATCAAGAAGATCCTTTGCGACGCGGTGATGGTCGGCCACGCCCTGCGGCTGGCGCGCCGGAACCGTTACGATCTCGTTCATGCGGTCGAGGAGTCGGTCTATATGGCCCTGCGCATCAAACGATGCTGCGTCACGCCGTACCTGTACGACATGGATTCCGCCATGGCCCGGCAGATCGCGGAAAAGTTCCCGTATCTCGGGTTCATGCGGCCGCTGCTCGAACGGTTCGAACGGACGGCGGCCCGCGAGGCGCTAGCCGTTGTGCCGGTCTGCGCGGCCCTGGCCGACGTGGCGCAGGGATATGGCGCCAAAAAGGTTTTCCTGCTGCACGATATCTCGCTGCTGCAGCCGGCCACCGAAGCCGATCGCGCAGCGGTCCGGGCGCTCATCCCGCCGGCCGCGGGTGCCGTCACGTTCATGTACGTCGGCAACCTCGAGTCCTACCAGGGGATTGACCTGCTGCTCGATAGTTTTGCGCGGGCGTCGGCAGATGGCAGCCCCATGCGCCTGGTCGTGGCGGGCGGGCGGGCCGATGACGTCCGCCGCTACCGGGCGAGAGCCGAGGCACTCGGCCTCGGCCGCACCGTGTCCTTCCTGGGGCCTCAGCCGGTGGGCCTGCTGGCGGCCCTGTTCGAGGCCGCCGACGTGCTCGTGTCGCCCCGCATCAAGGGCAGCAACACGCCGATGAAGCTCTACTCGTACCTGGCGTCGGGCAAGGCCGTGCTGGCCACGGACCTGCCGACGCACACGCAGGCGCTCGATCCCGACACCGCCTGCCTGGCCGCGCCGGAACCGGACGCGTTCGCCGCCGGCCTGCGCCGACTTGCCGCCGATCCCGCCCTGCGCGCCGCGCTCGGCGCCCGGGCCGCCGCGGTCGCGCATGAACGCCACTCGCGCGAGGCGTTCGCCCGGGAAGCCGCCGCGCTGTACGCGTGGGTGGGAGCCGCCGTCACCGGACGGACTCAACCAAAGCCGCAAGTTTCGTGACCCACGCAGTCGTGGTGCGCTCCGCCGTGATCAAAGGCGCCTCGTTGTCAACCGCAAGCGCGATGAAAACTGCATCGTACGCTGTCGCCCCATAGTCCAGGGCGACGGCCAGGACCGCGCGCCGGTCCGGATCGACGACCTCCAACGGCGCATCGAGATGCAGGTCGAAGATTTCCGTCGCGAGGTCTGCGTCCAGGTCGCGTCGTGCAACAAGCGTCCGCAAGACATTGGCGAATTCCCAGTAGTGGAAGGATGGCACCAACAGCCGGGCTTTGCCCGCGAGGAGGCGGTCCTGCCAGATCCGTGCCGAAGGCGAGAAGCTCTCGTCCAAGTACCACGCCACCGTGACACTCGTGTCGACGACAAAGGTATTCATCGTGCGCGATCCTGACGAACCAGTTCATGCGCATCGCCGCAGCCGCGCACCTTCGAGGTTTTGGCCCGCACTCGCTGGAGTCGCTCACGATACGTCATGCGCCGCCGCTCCTCCCGCTTGGTGGTGACGTACAAGCTCAGCGCCTCATGGACCAATCCCTTCTTGCTGCGAGTCGCCGTGTATTTGGCCGCCTCGGCGAGAAGCGCATCGTCCAACTGAATATTCGTTCTCATACCCGCATCGTACACAAGGTGTATGAGTAGTGTACAGCGAATACAGACGCAGTTCGGTCGCCCGACTTTCGCATTGAACTTGCCCGGACTGACGCTCTCGTGCTCTTCTAGAGGCGGTCGAACGTCCGCAACGCCGTTTCGCGCTACCCGACCACTTCCATCGCGATCTCGGCCCAGCGCCACAAACGCCGGGGCTCGTATTTCACAGTGCTGACGTCCTTGAGGATCAACTCCAGCGGACAACCGTGCCGGACGCAGACATCGACGGTCGCCTGCAGATGCTCGCGGACGGCCTTCTCGTTGAAATCAGGCCACGCCAACAGGGCCGGGTTGGGCTTCCGCGAATAAACGTAGTCACCCTTGATCTCAGATGCACCGAGCTCTTCGTCGACCCAGGGACTCATGGAGATCTTCCTGACGTTGGGGATCTTCCGCACCTGCGCCATCTTGCGGTCGAGCGGCTCGCAGCAGCCGTAGTAAACGCAGCCGAAGCGCTTGAAGAGGGGCATGCACAGGTCGACCTCAAACTCCTCGAACATCGCCGGGGAAACCGTGGAAAACATCTGCGCCATGCTGAACATCCACAGGTCCTTGGTGCGCGGCCGCCCCGGGTTGAACCCCGGCGCCGGCAACGCGTCGGTATAGGCGCCGGTACAGTGAATCTGCGGCTGGGGCTGGCACAACAGGCCCTGCGCCTCCAGCTGGTCGAGCGCACTCATGTAGCCTCTGACCAGCCGCCGGACCATTTCGGCCATGAAGTCCGGCCGGTCGACCAGGGCGTACAGCGCGCCTTCCACACCCATCCAGAAACTGATCGGGTCCCAGACCGTCAGGTAGGCGGGATCGTACCCGTCCTCAAAGACAGTCAACGTTCCGTCGAACAACTCATGGGCCGCTTCCAGGCGGCGGGCAGTCTCCGCCTTGTCGTGCGTGACCACCGGCATTTTGATCTTATCGAGATCGGCGTCGGTCTCGAACTGGTTGGTGAAACTGTGCCCAACGACGCTGTTCGTGGGGTCGCCCACGGCGATCTCTTCCTTGACCCTCACGCCGAAGCCGGAGTTGTTGACCGCTTTCGGCACCCGGATAAAGGACTCCACAACGCGATCGACGGGAAAATGCCGCCACTGGTAGAGAACCTTTCGCAGCGAATCCTCGTAATGCCGGCATTGGCCGTCCTGACACTTCAGGGTCAGTTCGTCGTCCACATTCATCTCGTTCCAGCAGACCTGGTCGATCATCACCATCGGCCGCACAGGCTTCCTGCCGTTGAGGTCGCGCCACATGGCTCGTTTCAAGTCCTGAACGGGCGACGCGGCGATGGCCGCCACCTGGCCGGCAAGTTGCCGGATGATTTCCTTGTCCGATGTGTTGAACATAGGTCAGCTCCTTCTACTTCTGTTCATCAACCCGCCCAAGCGGGAACGTGTGCGAAACCAGCGCCCGGCCATCTATAACTATTTCGCGGAGTAAGTCCAGCGCCTAGCAATCCGCAAAAGAATGTGTAGCCGCCGCCGTAAGGCGGTGGACATTCGTGTGAATTGCCCGCAGATCGGAAGCCACGCCCTCACGGGCGCGGCCACGAAGACGGCGATCGGCCCTCTTTCAAGGGGCTGCCGGGCCCGCAAGGGAAGACGGGATGAGGCGCGGGGGAACGACTTCCGCATTGAGTTTGCCCGGCCGGGCGCTATCGTGTCTCGCGTATGGACACCGAGCAGACGGTCGTGTTCGACGGGCACATGCACGTGTACCCGGCTTACCGATTGCCGGACGCCTTGGGCGCGCTGTTCGCCAATCTGGGGCGTTGCGCCCCGACGGCCGGACCGGCGCCGGTCTGCGCGGGCCTGCTCGTCGACACCGCCGCCAGCCCCGCCTACCGCGCCCGAATCGGCCAGCCCCGCCTCAAACAAGTCGGCGCGTTCATCCTGCAGCCGACGGATGAAGCCGGCGCGATGGCCGTGCGGGACGAGGACCGCATCCTCGGCTACGTGATCGCCGGCCGCCAATTCGTGACGGCCGAACGCCTGGAGGTGCTGAGCCTGACCGCCGATCCCGAACTGGCCGACGGAACGCCGCTCGCCCCGTCGCTTGCCACCATTCGCGCCGCGGGTGGAGTTCCGGTGTTGTGCTGGTCGCCGGGCAAGTGGAGCGGCGTCCGCGGCCAACTGGTCCGCACGACGATTGAAGCGGCCGCCCCGACCGATTTCCTGCTGGGCGATACGAGCCTGCGTCCTGACGGATGGCCGGAGCCGGCGCTGCTCAAACTCGGCCGGACGCGCGGGTTCCGCATCGTCCAAGGCACCGATGCCCTGCCTTTTGCCGGTGAGGAACGCCGACTGGGAACGTGCGCCACGAGGGTCCGCGGCCCATGGGATCCCGCGCGCCCGGTCACGAGCATGCGCCGTCTGCTTACCGCGCCGGATTATGCGCTAACCCCGGCCGGCCGTCGCCTATCGCTGGCGGGCTTCGCTGCCCGCTGGACACGCCAGATGGTCCGCAAGTATGCGAGAAAACACGAGGCCCCACTATGCTGACCGGTAACGCCCTGATCGCCGACATCAATGCCTGCGGCCTGCCGCACGGCCAGGCCGCCCTGTGGTGGTGCGGCCAGCAAAGCTGGATCCTCAAGCTCGGGAACCACGTCGTCTATCTCGATCCCTTCCTCACCCCCCTGTCCAGCCGCCTGGTGCCGCCGTTGCTGACGCCCGCGGAGATCACGAACGCCACGCTGATCACCGGCAGTCACGACCATCTCGATCACATCGACCGCGCGATGTGGCCCGGCATCGCGGCGGCATCGCCCGCCGCGATCTTCGTGGTGCCCGACCTGTTGCGCCGACGGCTGGCGGCCGAGATCCCGCTGCCTGAAGCCCGGCTGGCAGGCGTGAACGACGGCGCCTCCGTGCATCTGGCCGGCCTTACGATCACGGGCATCGCCGCCGCCCACGAGTTCCTGGATCGCGATCCCGAGACCGGCCGCTACCCGCACCTTAGCTACGTCATCGAGGGACACGGCCTCACGATCTTCCACGCCGGCGACGCCTGCCTGTACGAAGGCCTGCTCACAAAACTCAGCCGCTGGCGTTTCGACCTAATGCTCCTGCCGATCAACGGACGCGATGCGCAGCGTTACCGGTCGAACTGCATCGGCAACATGACCTACCAGGAGGCCGCCGACCTGGCCGGCACGCTGCAGCCCGGCCTGGTCATGCCCGCGCACTACGACATGTTCGCGGGAAACCCCGGCGACCCCGTGGCGTTCGCCGACTACGTGCGCGCCAAGTACCCTGCCCAGGCTGTTGCGATCCCGCGCCACGGTGAACGCGAGCTCGTCACGGTTCGGTTTTGACGCGACGCCCACCGGAGTGGTAGGTTCGGCGCATGCAACCGGCCATTGACCTCCGCGGGTTGTCGGTGACGTTCCCGACGCCCTCGGGTCCCGTCCACGCCTTGCGTGACGTGACGCTGAGTATCGAGCCGGGCACGGTGTTCGGCTTTCTCGGTCCCAACGGCGCGGGCAAGACCACAACCATCCATACGCTGCTCGGCTTTCTGGAACCGACCGCCGGCCAGGCCTTCGTGTTCGGCCAGGAAAGCACCGCCACGATTGCCCGCGAGCGCATCGGGTATCTGGCCGAAAACCCCGACACGTACACGTTCCTCACCGGCCGCGAACTGTTGACGCTGACCGGGAAGTTGTTCCTCCTCGGCCCGGCCGTGATCCGCGAGCGAGCCGACCGTCTCCTGGACGACACGGCCCTGACCGGCGCCGCCGACCGCCGCATCGCCGGCTATTCGCGCGGCATGCGCCAGCGCATCTGCCTCGCGCAATCGTTGATGAACGACCCGGATCTGTTGATCCTCGACGAGCCAACGGGCGGCATGGACCCGCTCGGCCGCATGGAAATCCGGCGCCTCATCACGGCGCGCAAGGCGGCGGGAAAGACAGTCTTCTTCTCGTCACACGAGCTCTCCGAGGTGGAACTTGTTTGCGACCGGGTTGGCATCGTGGCCGGCGGGCGGCTCGTGGCCGAGGGCGCCACCGCCGATCTCGTCAAGCCGGGCCAGAGCTTGGAACGTTACTTCGTGGACCTGGTTACGGCCGCGGCCGCCCGGACGGAGGGCGTCCCATGAAACGCGCTTGGATCGTGTCGACGATCGTGTGGTACGAAATGCTCCGCCGCAAGGACATCTACGTGCTCTTCATCATGCTGGCTGCCCTGCTCGTCGTGATGATCGCCCTCGACGTGTTCGGACTCGGCCAGGTGACGGGCTACGTCAAGGACATCGGGCTGCTGGCCGCGTGGCTGCTGGGGTGGATCCTCGCGATCAGCACGTCCATCCGCCAACTGCCGCAGGAGGAGACCCGCGGCACGATCTTCCCCCTGCTGGCCAAACCCGTGACGCGCTGGGAACTGATCGTCGGCAAGTGGCTGGGGGTCTGGGTCGTGGTGCTGACGGCTGTGCTGATGTTCTACCTGACGATCTGGGGAGTCGTCGTGTTGAAGGGCGGCGCCTTCAACCCGCTCACGCTGCTCCAGGCCTACGTGCTGCACGCCATCGCGCTGGCCGTGTTGGTGGCGATCGGCATTGCCCTGAGCACGCGGCTGAATGCCGATGCGGCCGCGGCGACCGCCTACGTGCTGACCGGGGCCGCGTTTGCCCTCGCCCCGCGCATTCCCGTGCTGCTGGCGGTGACGCCGGGCTTTCGCGGTATGCTGCTGACCGGTCTCTACTACCTCCTGCCGCACTTCGAACTCTTCGACCTGCGCCGACGCCTGGTGCACGACTGGGGTTCTGCCGGGGGGGTTGCCATGGCGGGAGTCATTCTTTACGGCGTCCTGCTGGCGCTCGGCTTCCTGCTGCTGGCCTGGATCGGATACCGACGCAAACGCTTCTCACGCGGGGACCTCCTGTGAACGCCCGGCCGGACCCGGACCTGCGGCCGTGGCTGGCCGTGACCGCAAGTTTTGTCGGGGCTTTCGCCCTGGGCTGCTTTCTCACCGCCTCGGCGCCGTCAGGAGTCCCGGAGGGCGGCGTGACGGACCTGCTGTTCGGCAGCAGCCGGCAGGCGCTCAGCGCCGACCTGTACGAGGAAGCCGACACCTTCTTCCACCGCGGGGTTCCGCACCACGCGCGCCATGTGGCCATGGACACCTGGATCGAGCGGATGCACGACGTCATCAGCCCCGCGGAACACCGGCACGCCGAAGGAAAAGCCTCGATCGAGATCATCCCGTGGCTGAAACTCGCAACCGACGCCGACCCGCACAACATCGACGCCTGGCTCGTGTCGGCCTACTGGCTTGAAACCGGCCTGGAACGGCCCGACCTCGCCGAGCAGGCCCTGCGCGAGGCCCAGCGGAACAACCCCGACGACTACCGGATTCTGCTTGAACGCGCGCGTCTCTGCATCCGCACCGGCCGTTTCGAGCAGGCCGCGAACGTGCTGGATGCCTCCTTGAAACGGTGGCCAGGCGGGCAGGATCCACGGGACCGCCAATCCCTGCTCGACAAGGCGGAACTGCTCAGTGACCGGGGCTTCCTTGACGAAATGGGCGGCCGGACCAACAGGGCCGTGGAAGCCTTCAAGAACGTGCTGGCGATTTTTCCCGACCGAACATACATTGGAGAGCGGGTGCACCTGCTGGAAACCGGCGCCCAGCCGCCGGGATCAGCGCGAGCATTGCTCGAAATGCGGGTCAAGCGATCGGCTCACGATGCCGGTGCGGAGGAGTTCGAGGAGCATGACCATGACGAGAAGTAAAGCCTCAGGGGAGACGACACGGTGAGCCTGATTGAGGAAGCCCTCCGCAAGCAACGCGAGGAGACCGAACGCACCCAGCCCGCCGCGGCTGCCGCTCCAGTGCCGCAGCCGCCGGCCGCACCTGCCGCGCCGCCACCACCGCTGCCGCCACCGGCGCTTCCCGAGCCTGCTATCGCCGGCGGCGATCAGCCGGAAAAGAGCCGCCGGACGTGGCGCCTCCTGGTCGGAGTTGGCGCGGTGTTGCTGCTTGTCATCCTTTTCATCCTGTGGATGTTCGTCTACGGGTTGTCCCTATTCCATAGAGGGCACGAAACCCTCCCGGGGGCTGACACGATCGCCACCGTGAAGCATCCGGCGCCCGTTGCGGCTACCCAGGCAGTCGGCACCGTTCCGGCGGCCACGGTTACGTCCGCCGTTGTGTCGGTCGTGGAACCGGTCGCCCCGACCGGTCGTCCGCCAACGACTTCAACCGGGACGGTTGCCATCGTTGTGCCGCCGCCGGCGACAACAACCGTCGCGCCTGTCGTCGTCGCCGCGGTGCCCCGCGTCAATCCGCCGCCGGCTGTCGCGCCCACGGCAACCGTCGAGGCGGTCAAGCTGCCCGTCATCTGGCCGCGCCTCACGGTGTCCGGATTCATGGGGGGCAATTCGGTCCGCAGCACGGTGATCATCAACGGCCAGATGCTGACTCAGGGGGAAGTGGTCGAAGGGGCGAAAATAATCGCCATAGACAAAAAACGCGGCGTGACGCTGAATTTCTCGGGCGAGACGCGCACGCTGGCCGTCGGCACGTCTACGGAGTAGCGCCTGAGTGGGACGGTTTCTTGCCGTCCTGTTCGCCCACCCGCTCCATGACGGCGTCGAACTCCGTCGGCAACGTCAGGAAGAAGTGGCAGTTGCGCCCGATGATGGTCTCCACCCTCTTGCGCAGCGCCTTGTTGTAGGGATTCAGGAGCACGACCAGGACGTCGGTCCCCATGACCTCGAACGGCATGACGCCGTGCCGCACCACAAAGTCGGGCGGCAGAAGCCGCAGGACCGCCGGCTGGACGTCGAACAGGCTGAGCGGGATCATCGGGGTGCCCGCGTCGCGGGTGGCATACGCCACGATCCGTTCCACGTTCCGGTTGCCTCGGTCTTGGAGCACATGCAGCACGGAGACCGTCACGGCCGACTTGCTGGCGGAGACCTCGCTCAAGTCCTGAGCCACCGTGGCGTACTCCTCCTGTGTCAGTTCACCGGCCTGGAACAGCGTCCAGGCAAACGATAGCTCGGCCGCCACATGCGACGTGGACCGCTCCGAATCATCCGGTTCACCGCGCGCGCCGACGGCAGCGGCCTCGGCCGACACGTCGACCGCACGGGCTTCCGGATGGCCCTGCGCCAGGAAGGCCTCGAGGCGTGTCTGGGCGTCCCTCGCCTCGGCGCTCGTGGCGGCGTGGCGCTCAAGCCGCTCGCGCAGCAACTCGGCGGCATCGCGATCCTTCTCGGTCACCACCACGCCGACCAGCCGCACGAGAAAGTCCCTGGACCGGGCCAGGTCGCCGACCTGTTCGTAGGCATGGGACAAGGCCTCGAGCGACACCCGGTCATTCGGTATCGTCTGGACGATCTGTTCGAACGCCGCGATCGCGCTCCAGACCTGACTCTCGAGTTCCTCGCGCTGTTTGCTTTCGTTTGCAGCCGACATAGTGATCCCGACGACTAAGATAGCATAGTCTACGCAGAGGCAACCCCGAAAATCCAGCCCGAACCTGACCCCATGGAACGGGCGCCCGGGCCCTCAGGTTTATAGGCCTTCCGACTGAGACAACCCGCATTTGCCTTTCCGGCCGTGCCTCAGGTACACTGTGGCCTTCCAGAGGAGGACCTATGGCAACCAGAACCACCCCCGCTCGCCGCCGCGCCAAGGAGCCGATCCGGGATCTGAGCAACTACCGCACCCTCGACACGGTCGAGGGAATCAAGCTCAGTTTCGAGAACCACCTGCGCTATACGCTGGCCCGCGACCAGTACTCGGCCACCGACCACGACCGCTACTTCGCGCTGGCCATGGCTGTCCGCGACCGGCTCGTGGGTCGCTGGATCAAGACCAGCCAGACCTACGTCGACCGCAACGTCAAACGCGTCTACTACCTCTCGATGGAGTACCTCATCGGCCGCGCCATGGGGAACAACGTCATCAACCTGCGGCTCGACCACACCGTGAACAAGGCCATGGCCGAGCTCGGGCTCGACTGGAACTACCTGCGCGATTTGGAGAAGGACGCCGGGCTCGGCAACGGCGGCCTCGGCCGCCTGGCCGCCTGCTTCCTCGATTCCCTGGCCACGCTCGAACTGCCGGGCTACGGCTACGGCATTCATTACGACTATGGGATCTTCCGCCAGGCCATCCGCGACGGTCAGCAGGTGGAAGAGCCCGACAACTGGCTGCGCGACGGAAACCCCTGGGAAATCGAGCGCCCCGAGTACCAGTTTCCCGTCCACTTCGGCGGCGAAATGAAGGACGAGCGCGACGAGCAAGGCCGTTACGCGCCGCGCTGGGTCGGCTATGACACGGTCGTCGGCATGCCCTACGACTTCCCCATTGCCGGTTACGGCAACAATACAGTCAACAACCTCCGCCTGTGGACAGCCAAGGCCACGGAGGAGTTCGACCTGTCGTTCTTCAATAACGGCGACTATATCCGCGCTTACGAGCAGAAGATCTTCCGCGAGAACATCACCAAGATCCTCTACCCGAACGACCGGATCGAACAGGGCCGCGAACTGCGCTTCAAGCAGCAGTACTTCTTCGTCGCGTGCTCGCTGCAGGATATCCTCCGCCGCTTCAAGGCCACGAACCGCGACTTCCGCGTGTTCCCCGACAAGGTGGCGATCCAGCTCAATGACACGCACCCGGCCATGGCGGTCGCCGAACTCATGCGGCTTTTGATCGACGTCGAACACCTGGACTGGGACCTGGCCTGGGAGATCGTCACGCACACGTTAGGGTATACCAACCACACGCTGATGCCCGAGGCGCTCGAGAAGTGGCCGGTGCGACTGTTCGAGGATCTGCTCCCGCGCCACGTGGGGATCCTCTACGAGATCAACCGCCGTTTCCTGCGGCAGGTGATGAACAAGTTCCCCAGCGATCACGACCGCCTGCGCCGCATGTCGCTGATCGAAGAAGGGCCGGAGAAACAGGTCCGCATGGCCCACCTGGCCGTGGTCGGCAGCCACGGCGTCAACGGCGTGGCCCGCCTGCACTCCGAGCTTCTCAAAGAAACGCTCTTCCGCGACTTCTACGAACTCTGGCCGGCGAAGTTCATGAACATGACCAACGGCATCACGCAACGCCGCTGGCTGCTCAAAAGCAACCCCGCCCTGGCCGGCGCGATTTCAAAGAAGCTCGGCGACGAGTGGATCGTCGACCTGTTCAAGCTCAAGAAACTCGAACGCTACGCCAATGACGCGGAATTCCAGGCCCAGGTGCAGCGCATCAAGCTCGAAAACAAGCGCCGCCTCGCCGACTACATCCGCGTGACGAACGGCATCGAAGTGGATCCCAACTCCCTGTTCGACGTGCAGGTGAAACGGATTCACGAATACAAGCGGCAGGTGCTGAACGTGCTGCACATCCTGCATCGCTACTGCCGCATCAAGCGCGACCCGGACGCCGACATCCTGCCGCGGACGTTTATCTTCGCCGGCAAGGCCGCGCCCGGCTACGTCATGGCGAAGCTGATCATCAAGCTCATCAACGACGTCGCCGCCATCGTGAATAACGACAGCGACATGCGCAACCGGATGAAGGTGGTGTTCCTGAGCGACTACCGCGTCTCGCTGGCCGAACGCATCATCCCGGCCAGCGACCTGAGCGAGCAGATCAGCACGGCCGGCACCGAGGCCAGCGGCACAGGCAACATGAAGTTTGCCCTGAACGGCGCGCTGACCATCGGCACGCTGGATGGCGCCAACATCGAGATCCGCGAGGAAGTCGGGGCCGAAAACTTCTTCGCCTTCGGGAAAACAATTGAGGAGATCAAGGCGCTCCGCGAACCCGGGGCGTACAACCCGTGGGACTACTACCGCCAGTACCCGGACATCCAGCACATCCTGGACTGCATGGCCGGCGACTTCCTGAACCTGGAACAGCCCGGCCTGTTCCGCCCGATTCGCGAGGCCCTGCTCGACCACGGCGACTACTACCTGCACCTGGCGGATTTTCAGGCATACGTTGCCTGCCAGGACGAGGTGGACACCGTCTACCGCGACCCGCAGCGCTGGACCCGGATGTGCATTATGAACATCGCCAATATGGGCCGGTTCAGTTCGGACCGGACGATCCAGGAGTACTCCCGGGACATCTGGCACCTGCGCCCGTGCCCGATCGAGTTGCCGTCGGACACCATCTAGGAATAACACCATGCCCACGCCCCGTGAGAACTTGCTGCGTACGCTCCGCCGCCAGGGATTCGACCAGGTGCCTCTCGACTGCGGAGGCTTCTGTGCCTCGCAAGTGGAGGCCTTCAGCGCCCGCTTCGGCCACACCGACATCGTCGGGTACTTCAACTCGCCTTTCCGCGGCGTTGGAATTCCGCAGGAAAAAATGTGGACCGACGCCAGGGCGCTGTACCCGCGGGAGGAGTTGCCGGCCGATGCCGATGTCGACGCCTTTGGCGTGGGGCACTCGCACCAGCCCAACTGCTACCACATGACCCGCATGCACCACCCCTTGCGCGGCGAGGACGTAACCGTTGACGAGCTGCGGAACTACCCGCTGCCACGGCCCACGGCCGACGCCGAAGCCCGACTGCGCAGCGAAGTTGCCCGGCACCACGCCAATGGGCTCGCGACCATGGCGGGCATGGCCTGCACGGTGTGGGAGATTTCCTGGTACCTGCGTTCCATGGAAGACCTGATGGCCGATATGATCACCGGCGACGAGCGCGCCACCGTGCACCTGGACCGCCTGACCGCTAACTCGGTCGAGCGCATACGGGTCGCGGCGCGGGCCGGCTGCGACATCGTCCAACTCGGCGACGACATCGGCATGCAGCACACCATCATGATGAGCCTCGAATTGTGGCGCACGTGGCTCAAGCCGCGGCTGGCGGCCATCATCCGGGCCGGCCGCGAAATCAAGCCCGACCTGCTGTTCTTCTATCATTCCTGCGGCTACGTCCTGCCCTTCCTCGACGACCTGGTCGAGGTCGGGGTCGACGTGCTCAATCCCGTGCAGCCCGAGTGCATGCCATTCGACGAGGTGTTGAAGAAGGTGGGCGGGCGAATGTCGTTCTGGGGCACGCTGGGCACGCAGAGTACGCTGCCTTTCGGCAAGCCGGAAGACGTCAAGCAGGTGATCTGGGACAATCTGCGCCGCTGCGGCCCGCAAGGTGGCCTGGTCATCGCGCCGACCCATGTGGTCGAACCCGAAGTGCCCTGGGCCAACCTGCTCGCCATGAAGGAAGCCTGCGAGACGTTTCGGCTGTAGGGGGAAGCGAACAGTATACGGTGAACACCGATATCCGTCGCCTGCCGCCTTGTGCGGCAGGAACGGAAGATTGGCGGGAAAACGTGCTTTTCCCGCCAATCAGGTTCACCGGCGACACAAGGTCGCGGGGGGGGGCCAAAGCCATAATGAGAATTGCTGGTACCGTTTGCCGTTCACTGTTCACCGTTCACTGTTCACTGTTCACTGTCTTCCTCGCTGCTTCTGCCGCGGCGCTGGGTCCGCACGAGTTGCTGGTGCTAGCGAACGCCAACTCCACGTCCTCTGTGGCCGTGGCCCGTGACTACCTCCGGCTGCGCCAGGTGCCCGAATGCAACCTCGTGCTGCTCGATCTGCCCCCCGCCGCCTGGGCGGCGCCATACGAGGTTTCCACAAACCAGTTCACTGCCCTGATCTGGGAGCCTGCCCAGCGGGCCATTCGCGAACGCGGGTTGGAAGACCACATCCTCGCGTGGGCCTACTCCATCGACATGCCCGTGCGCGTCAGGACCGATCCCCTCGTCTCGATCACCGGCCTGACGTTCGTCCGCAATCGCCTGCCCTCCAAGGATGACATCACCCGGGGGCTCTACGCGTCGTCGCTCTTCGGCGGCCCGGATTCGCCCGAGTTCCGGGGATTTCCCCCGCAGTCGCTCGACAACCAGCGCGCCTGGCTCGGCTCCGACATGCCTCTCCCGGCCATGCTGCTGGGTTTCGACGGTTCCCATGGCAATACGCAGGCCGAGATCGAGGACTGCCTGCGCCGCGGACGGGACTCGGACGGCACGGCGCCGACGGGAACCGTCTATCTGATCACCAATGCCGACATCCGCACGCAGTGCCGCCTCTGGCAGTTCCCGAGCGTGGTTCGCGAGCTGCGCGAGCGGGGGATCGCGGCCACGATTACGAACTCGTTGCCAGCCGGCGGCCCGCCGATCGTCGGGGTCCTCCACGGGCTGGCCGATATCGACCTGGCCGGCGAACGGACATTTGCCCCGGGCTGCATGGCCGAGCACCTCACCAGTTTTGGGGCCGTGTTCGAGACCGGCGGCCAGACCAAGCTCACCGCCTGGATCCGGGCCGGCGCCACGGCTTCGGCCGGAACGATCACGGAACCGTTTGCCATCTGGTCGAAGTTCCCGCATGCCCGGTACTTCTTTTACGCCGCCATGGGCTGCACGGTGATGGAGAGCTTCTACCAGTCGGTCAAATGCCCGCTCCAGCTCCTGCCGGTCGGCGAGCCGTTGGCGGCGCCCTGGCGGCCGGCGGCGTGCCTCACCCTGCGCGGCTTGCCCGAGGGCCCGCTCCGCGCGCCGGCGACTGTTTCCGCGACGGTTCAAAACGATGCCGGCTACCTCTTCAACCGGACCCTGTTTCTCCTGGACGGCAGGACGCTGCAACCCGTCGGGAAGCCTGCAAGTGTCACGTTGACCCCCGTCGGTCTCACGGCGGGCCAGCACACCCTCCGGGCCGTGGCGTATGCCGTAGGCGCCCTGCGGCAGCAGGCCTTCGCAGAAGCAACGTTCACGGTGGAAGTGCAACCGTGAAGCCCTGCGTATTCTTCGACCGCGACGGCATCGTCAACGAATCACCCGGGCCCGGCTACGTGGAGCGCTGGGAAGATTTCCACCTTCTGCCGGACTTCGTCGAGATCCTCCGCATCGTGCGCCGTCTCGGTTTCGCGGCGGTGGTCGTCACTAACCAGAGGGGCGTGGCCACCGGCCGCCTGACGGCCGCGACGGTCGACGACATTCACCGCTGCCTGCAAGGCCTGCTGAAGGCCGACGGGCTCGCGCTGGACGACATCCTTTACTGTCCCCACGACCGCGACGCCTGTGAATGCCGCAAGCCCAAGCCGGGCCTGCTGAAGGAAGCCGCGCGCCGCCACAATCTCGATCCCGCGCGCTCGTGGATGATCGGCGACTCGGCGACCGATATCCAGGCCGGCCAGGCTGCCGGGTGCCGCACAATTCTCATCGGCCCGCCGGCGCCCGGCGTCGCGCCCGACCTCCGCTTCGACTCGCTGGCTGAGCTGCGGTCCGCGATTGCGGGAATTCTGGCAAGCGGGTAATCTGCCGTGCATTGGGTTCCAGGAACGGGGGATAAGAAATGCATTTATTTGTACCGGGGCGCATCTGCCTCTTTGGCGAACATACCGACTGGGCCGGCAGTTACCGCCGCATCAACGGCGAACTGGAAAAAGGCTACACCATCATCACGGGCACCAACCAGGGCCTGCACGCCAATGTCAAACCGCACCCGACCAAGCTGATCATCAAGACGACGCTCGGCGACGGCACGCCCGTCGGCCCTTACGAGTTGCCCATGGACCGCGACGCCCTGTTGGCGGAAGCCCAAAAAGGCGGGTTCTTCAGCTATGCGGCGGGGGTGGCCTATCAGGTGCTCACCCATTACCGCGTGCGCGGGCTGGAGATCGACAATTACCAGACCGACCTGCCCATCAAGAAGGGGCTCTCCTCCAGCGCCGCCGCCTGCGTGCTGGTGGCCCGCGCGTTCAACCGGATCTACGACCTGAAGATGACGGTCCGCGGCGAGATGGAATTCGCCTACCTGGGCGAAGTCACGACGCCTTCGCGCTGCGGGCGCATGGACCAGGGTTGCGCCTACGGGAACCGGCCGGTCATGATGGTCTTCGACGGCGACCGCATCGATGTCGTCGAGTTGACGGTCCCCCGCGATTTGCATTTCGTCATTGTGGATCTCGGCGCCGGCAAGGACACCAAGGAAATTCTCAACCACCTGAACCACTGCTATCCGTTCGCCGAGAACGAGATCCAGCGCGGCGTGCAGCGCTACCTCGGCCCGATCAGCGCCCGCATCACGGCCGACGCCGTGGTGGCCATCCAGGAAGGCGACGCCGCGCGCGTGGGCGCCCTGATGCGCGACGCCCAGGCCGAATTCGACCGCTACTGCACGCCGGCCTGCCCCTCGCAACTCACGGCGCCCGTGCTGCACCAGGTGCTCGCCCACCCCGCCCTCCAGCCGCATGTGCTGGGCGGCAAAGGTGTGGGCTCCCAGGGCGACGGCACCGCCCAGTTCATCGTGAAGGACGCCGCGAGCCAGGATAAGGTGGTCGAAATCCTGGAGCACGGCCTCAAACTGAAGGGACTCAAGCTCGTCATCCAGGCCGGCCGCCGGGTCCGCAAGGCGCTGGTCCCGGCCGCCGGGTTCGGCACGCGGCTCTTCCCGGCCACCAAGGCGATGAAGAAGGAACTCTTCCCCATCATGGGCCGCGACGGCCGCATGAAGCCGGTGATCCTGGCGATCGTCGAGGAAGCCGTCCACTCGGGCATCGAGGAGGTCGGCATCATCACCCAGACGGCCGACAAGGAATTGTTCGAAGATTTCTTCTGCGCCCCGCCGCCCATCGAAAACTTCAACAAGCTGCCGCGCGAAAGCCAGGACTACAGCCGCTACCTGCTGGATATCGGGAAACGCGTGAGCTTTCTGACGCAGGATGCCCAGGAAGGCTTCGGGCACGCCGTTTACTGCGGGCGGCAGTGGGTCAAGGAGGAACCGTTCCTCCTGATGCTCGGCGATCACCTCTACGCTTCGGACACCGACCGGTCGTGCGTCGGCCAGTTGCTCGACGTTTACGAAAAAACGGGGCAAAGCGTGGTGGGTCTCAAGGTTACGCCCGCCTCCGAGGTCCGCAACTTCGGCTGCGTTGCCGGCATCTGGCAGAACGGCGGTGAGATCCTGAATATTACCGAGTTCGCGGAAAAACCGGACGCCGACTACGCGCGCAACAACCTGATCGTCGACGGCCTGCCGGAAGACCATTTCCTCTCGGTGTTCGGCATCTACATCCTCAAGCCTCGGGTGTTCCCGTTGATCGAGGAGCATATCCGCCACAACATCCGGGAGCGTGGCGAATTCCAACTCACCTCCTGCCTCGACGAACTGCGCAAGGAAGACGGCTTCGCCGGGGTCGTCGTCAAGGGCCGCCGCTTCGATATCGGACTGCCCGACGCCTATCGCCAGACCATGATCGATTTCCGGCTTGCGTGAGGGCCGCTATGAGAATTGCCGCCGACACGGCGTTCTGCTAAGACTGTGGCAACGAATGCGGAGGGTGGCACGATGTTTCTGGTCTATCTCAACGCCGAAGGCAAGCGAAACTCAGTGCATCTGGCCAGCCGGGCATCCGTCACGTTCGGGCGCGCCGCGGAAGCCGACATCATCATCGCCGACACCAAGGTCTCCCGCATTCACGCCGAGATCAAGCCGTGGGACGGGGAATTCGTCATCAAGGATCTCAAATCGCGCAACGGTATCTTCGTCAATGGCGTTCGCGCGGAAGTCGCGGTGCTGAAATCCGGCGACGTAATCCGGATCGGGCCGACCGAGTTCCAGGTTGGCAAGGAACCCGAGAAGGGCACCGGAACCATCATCCGGGAAGTCACCGCGGAAATGGACGAAGGCAAGAAGGGCTACCGCACCATCCTGCGCGAGATCGTCCGAACCACCGACGAGCAAGCCAAGGGCCGGAAGTCCTGAGCTATTTTCCCGCCGGCCTGTGGTCGGCATGGTGCCGGATGTCGCGCCCCTCGACGACAAAGATCGTGTTCTCGGCAATGTTCGTGGCGTGATCGCCGATGCGCTCGATGTTGCGCGCGATCAGCACCAGGGCCAGCGCGCGGGAAATGGTCGCCGAGTCGCTGGCCATGTAGGCCGACAGCTCCACGGTAATCTCGGCCTTCATCCGATCCACCTCGTCGTCGCGGACCAGCACGTCGCGCGATTTGGCGACATCGCGGTTGACGAACGCATGGAGGCTGTCGTGGAGCATTTCGCGCGCGATGCGGGCCATCTCGGGAAGGATGACAAAGGGCTTGAGCGGCGGTTCCTTCAGGAGATTCTCCGCCTTGTTGCAGATGTTCACGGCCTGGTCGGCCAGACGCTCAAGGTCGGAATTCGTCTTGGCCGCGCCCATGATGAACCGCAGATCGCCCGCCGCAGGCTGGTGAAGCGCGATCATCGTCAGGCACATCTCGTCGATCTCGATCTGCAGCCGGTTGACTTGTTCTTCCCGTTCATAAACGAGCGGGATCGCGGACTCGTCGCGTTGGACGAGCGCCTTGAGGGCATCACCGATCATCGTCTCGGCCAACGCGCTCATCTTCATCAGGTGCAGTTTCAGCGTCTGCAGTTGCTCGTCGAAATGCCGTTCCATGTCGCGCTCCTTGTTTCCCGGCCGCCCGCGCGGCCTCAGCCATACCGCCCGCTCACGTAATCCTGCGTCCGCTTGTCCTTCGGACTCGTAAACACGCCCGCCGTCGGGCCGAACTCCACCATCTCGCCCAGCAGCATGTAGCCCGAGAAGTCGGAGATACGGGCGGCCTGCTGCATATTATGCGTCACAATCGCGATCGTGTAACGTTTCTTTAGCTCGATCATCAGCTCCTCGATGCGTGCCGTGGCAATGGGGTCGAGCGCCGAACACGGCTCGTCCATGAGGATCACCTCGGGCTCGACGGCCAGCAGGCGGGCCACGCACAGGCGTTGCTGCTGGTCGAGCGGCAGGCCGAGCGCCGGCTCGTCGAGACGGTCCTTGAGTTGATCCCACAGCCAGGCCGCGGTCAAACTGCGCTCGACGATCGTATCGAGACGGGCGCGCTCGCGGACCCCGGCCACGCGCAGGCCGAACACGACGTTTTCGCGGATCGAGAGGGGGAACGGATTCGGCCGCTGGAAGACCATCCCCACCCGCTTGCGCAGGAGGCACACATCCTCACCGGAGGCGTAGATGTCGCGCCCCTCGAACAGCACCTTGCCGGCGACCCGGCAGCCCGGGATCAGGTCGTTCATGCGGTTCAGGCAGCGCAGCAACGTTGATTTGCCGCAACCCGACGGGCCGATCAAGGCGGTGATCTTCCGCGTCCGGACGTCCAGCGGCACGCTCTTGAGCGCCTGGAACTGGCCGTAATGGAGGTCCAGGTTCCGAATGCTGATAATGGCGTCTAGCGTCTGCGTCGTCATCCGAACCGTCCTGTCACGTAGTCGCTCGTACGCGCGTCCCGGGGAATGGTGAAGAGCCGCTGGGTCACACCGTACTCAACGAGTTCACCCATGAGGAAGAAAGCCGTGTCGTCGGCGACGCGGGCCGCTTGCTTGGTATTGTTGGTCACGAGGACGATGGTGTACTTGGCCTTGAGCAGCGTGAGCGCCTCCTCGATCTTGGCCGTGGAGATCGGGTCCAGCCCCGAGCACGGCTCGTCGAGCAGGATCACTTCGAGCTGCTCCATGGCCAGCACGCGGGCCAGGCAAAGGCGTTGCTGCTGGCCGCCGGACAGGCGCATACCGGAGGTCTGCAGGCGGTCTTTGACTTCGTCCCACAGGAAGGCATCCTTGAGGCTGCGCTCGACCAGGTCGGCCAGCCGGCGCCGGTCGCGCACGCCCGACAAGCGCGGCCCGTACACGACGTTTTCATAGATACTGAGCGGCAGGGCCACGGGCAAGGCGAACAGCATGCCGACCCGCTTGCGCAGACGCACGACGTCGTAGTCGGGATGGTAGATATCCTCGCCATCCAGCACGGCCTGGCCCTCGGCGCGCGTTTCGGGCGACAGGTCGTTCAGCCGGTTCAGTGCGCGCAGGAAAGTCGTCTTTCCCGAACCCGACGGGCCGATGATGCCCAGGATGCGGTGGGCCGGAATCGACATCGTGAGGCTTCGCAGGGACTGCAACTTCCCGTGGAACACGGAGAAATCCCGCACGACGATCTTGGCCTGATTATCGCTCATCAGCGGGTCCTCCGGGAGATGAACCGGTGCATGAGCCCGTAGGCGACGAGGTTGACGGCCAGGACGGATATGACCAGCACGGCGGCGGTGCCGTAGGCATTTTCGCTGGAAATGCCTTCGCGCGCCAGGATGTAGAAGTGGACGGACATGGTCCGAACCGAGTCAAAGACGGAAGTCGGCATGCGCAGCGACGAGCCGGCGGTGAAGATCACGGCGGCGGTCTCCCCGATGCAGCGGGCGATGCCGAGCATGATGCCCGTGACGATGCCCGGCAGCGCGTTGGGCAACACCACCTTGAGCACGGTCTCCCACCGCGTGGCACCAAGCGAAAAGCTGACCTCGCGATAGGCGTTCGGCACGGCCCGGATGGCCTCTTCCGACGTGCGGATGATCGTAGGCAGAATCATGATCGCCAGCGTCAGGCCGCCGGCCAGCAGGCACCAGCCCATGTGCAGCATGACCACAAAGAAAATAAAGCCGAACAGGCCGAAGATGATCGATGGAATGCCCGCCAGGCAGTCGGCGCCGAAACTGAGCATTCGCGTCACGCGGCTCTCGCGCGTGTACTCGGTCAGGTACACGGCCGTGCCGACGCCCAACGGCAGCGCGATGACCAGCGCCAGGAGGGGCAGAAGCACGGTGCCGATCAGCGTGGGCAGGATGCCGCCCGACCGGCCCATGTCGCGAGGCACTGTGAACAGAAAAGCGGCATTGACCGTGGGGAGACCCTTGGTCAGCACGAAGACAATGATGAAGACCAGCACCACGAGGGTCAGCAGCGTCGCGGCCCCGAGCAACGCTACGGCCAGGACCTGCGCGTACTTGGGGGGCACCCTCATGCCCGGCGGCCCCCGGCCTTGATGGCCGACGTGGCCATGGCGTTAAGCAGCATGATGACGACGAAGAGCACAACACCAGTAGCGAAAAGGGCTTCCCGGTGCAGGCCGGTGGCGTAGCCCATCTCGAGCGCGATATTCGCCGTCAGGGTCCGCGCAGAATCCAGGGCGGAATGCGGCACCTTGACGGCGTTGCCCACCACCATGATCACCGCCATGGTTTCGCCCAACGCCCGCCCCATCGCCAGGATGATACTGGCGATGATGCCCGACCGCGCAGCCTTGACCGTCACCAGGGTGACGCTCTGCCACCGGGTCGCCCCCAGGGCCAGGGCCCCCTCGCGGTAGGAATTGGGCACGGCGCCGATCGCATCCGTGGAAATGCTGATCACCGTGGGCAGCACCATGATGCCGAGGATTACGGACGCGGCCAGGATGGACAGCCCCGGCCCGCCCAGATGCGCGCGGATGAATGGCGCCAGTACCATGACGCCGAGAAACCCGTAGACGACCGACGGAATGCCCGCCAGCAGCTCGATGGTGGGCTTGACCACCCGCAATACGGAGCGCGGCACGAATTCGTTCAGGAAGATCGCTCCGGCAATTCCGAGCGGAGCCCCGATCGCCATGGCCCCCAGGGTGACCCATAGCGACGCCACGATCATCGGGTAGATCCCGAACTGGCCCGCCTGCGGATCCCAGGTCAGACCGAACAAGAAGTGTCCCAGTCCATACTTGAAGAAGAAGGGCACGCCTTCCTTGAGGATGAACACGGCAATGAGGAGCAGGCTGGCGAGCGCCGAAAAGGCCACCAGCATCAGCCCGCGCCGCACCAATTGTTCGCTGTTAACCCTCACTGCCTACTTCGCCCGAATCAGGCCGTTGCTGTGGATCATCGACTGGCCTTCCTCAGACAGGATGTAGTCGAGGAATCCCTTGCTTGTCGCGCCGGGCTCGCCGCGCGTCAGCAGAAAGATCGGCCGGACGAGCCGGTAGTGCCCGGCCATGATCGATTCCTCCGTGCAGAGATACCCATCCACCTCGACGGCTTTGATGCGGTCGTTCAACAGCCCGTGTGACAAGTAGCCGATCGCGTTGACATCATTGGCCACCGTTTCGCGTATGGTGCCGTTGGAGTCCTGGATGATCGCCTCGGGCGTGAGTTTCACCTTGCCGACGATCTGTTCGAACGAGGACCGCGTGCCGGACCCGGCCTCGCGGGAAACCACCGCGATCGGGTGATCGTCGCCGCCGAGTTCCTTCCATGTGCGGATCTCGCCGTTGAAGATGCGCCGTACCTGGTCCAGGGTCAACTGGGTCACGGGGTTCTTCGGGCTCACGACGATCGCGATGCCGTCCCGGGCTACAACCAGGCTTTTTAACGGCGAGGCCTCGGGCGGCAAGGTCACGAGGTCGGCCATACCAATCTGGGCCGCGCCGGACAATGCCGCCTGAACGCCCACGGCCGAGCCACCGCCCTGGACCGTGATGGACACATCCGGATGCGCCGCCATGTACTGATCGGCCAGTTTCTCGGCAAACGGTTGGAATGCCGTAGACCCGGCCATGGTAAAGGCTGCCCGCTGCTTGCCGCAACCGGCCACAGCCAGAACGCCCGCCAAAAACAACACTCCCGCCCAACTCATCCACTGTCGCAGCATGGTAGTCCCCTTCCCTAGGATTTCGTGTGACTTATTGGCCCGCTCGGATGCCCTCGGCTGTCGGCACAAGCCGGCTCGGACAGAGGACCTAACGCTACCCCAACACTTCGCCCGGGGTCAAGGCGAACCGCCCGGACAGAATCGGCGCGGCGCCCATCGACGGAACTCAGGGCAAGGAGCGCGCCTCCCACATTCAAGGCCAAGGGTCCCTGCACGACGGCCGGCCACCGTTCCGCAGATGGTGCCCGCATTTTGCGGCCATCCAGCGGTGTGGCGTATAAAACCGGGCATGCTGAAATCGGTTCACAGTCCAGCCTACGGACACGTGCGCGCCAAACTCGTCGCGATGCGCAAGCAGGCGGGCCTGACGCAGCGCGACCTGGCCCGGAAGCTCGGCCGCGAACACTCTTTTGTGTGGCGGATCGAGACGGGCGAGCGCCGGTTGGATATGATCGAGTTTCTTTGGGTCTGCCAGGCACTGGGCCAGGATGCGGCGGCCGTGTACCGGCAAGTAGTCCGTGCCATTCTCGCAGACGACGACCACGCCCCCCTCCCCGTCACCGAACCGGCGATCCTCAAGGCGGCCGAAAGCGGGCCGGTCTACCGCAAGAGTTCAGGTCGCAGTTGACGCTCTTCGGCCCGGGCCACTACAGTGCCGTACGAGACGACACCCATGCCCACGGCCTTTCTTTATGACCCACTATTCCTGGGGCACCGCACCGGCGGGCGGCACCCGGAACAATCCTCGCGCCTCAAAAGCATCCTGGCTCGGCTCCAGGCCGTTGGCCAGTGGGACCGGCTGCTGCACCTGGCGCCGCGCGACGCCACGCGTGACGAACTCGCCGCGATCCACGACCCGGCTTACATCGACGGGCTGGCCGCGCGCTGCGCCGCCGAACGCGTGTTCGAGGCCGCCCCGGACACCGTCGCCTCGACCGGCACCTACGCCGCCGCCTGCCGTGCGGCCGGTGCCGTCCTGACCGCCATCGATGCCGTGCTCGACGGCCGGGCGGCGAACGCGTTCTGCGCCGTGCGCCCGCCCGGGCACCATGCCGAGCGGGACCGGGCCATGGGGTTCTGCTTCTTCAACAACGTCGCCGTGGGCGCGGCCTACGCGCGCCGTCAACGCGGCGTGGACCGGGTCGCGATCATCGACTGGGACGTGCATCACGGCAATGGAACCCAACACGCCTTCGAGAGCGACCCGTCCGTCCTGTTTGTCAGCTTGCACCAGTTCCCCCTGTACCCTGGAAGCGGACGAAACCACGAACGCGGCACGGGTGCCGGCGAGGGGTTCACGCTGAATCTTCCCATGGCAGCCGGCGCCACGGATATCGACTACGAACGCGCGTTCCACGAGGAGGTCCGCCCGGCCATTGCCCGCTTTCGGCCGGAACTCATCCTTATTTCAGCCGGCTTCGATGCCCACCTCGGCGATCCCCTGGGCGGTGTTCAGCTCACGGAGAATGGCTTTGCCGGCCTGACGCGGCAGGTCTGCGACATGGCCGCCGTTTCTGCGGCCGGCAGCGTCGTTTCCGTGCTGGAGGGCGGCTACCAGCCGGAAGCGCTGGCCGGCAGTGTCAGCGCCCACGTGGGTGCACTCATGCAGGCCGCGGGGGGCTGACGGGCTCCGCCGGTTCGGGCTGGGGCAAGGGCTCACGCCGGAAATGCAGGCGCAAATTCCGATGGTAGAGTTCTTCGCTCAGCAACCGGCTGCGCAGTTCAAAGGCGACAAGGTAACGAAACCGACGCGTCGGGTCGTCGCCGGAAAATGCTCCTCGCACCCGCGGCTGGTTCCAAAGCGCATCGGCGACACTGGCCCACTCGAGCAGCCACGCCAGCAGGAACGGCAGGAGATCGGCGTCGAGATAATCCAGTTCGATTTCCTGCGGCTCGGCGTCCTTACCCGGCGGGATCATGCGCAGGGAGATGCTGCCCGGCGGACCGATCAGCTCGAGCACGGCCATGGCATCATGGAGGGTCTCCTGGTTTTCGTCTTCGGTCAGGCGGTCCATGCCGCGCTGCAACATGATCTCAGGAGTCAGCAACACCGGCACGAGCGGTCCGCCTGACGAAGCTGCCAGCTCCAGCGCCGTGCCCGGGGGATAAGCCGCGAACACCTCATCCAGCACCGAGGTCCAAAACTTGGCCGCCGTATTGGCGTAGGGGAAACCGCGGACATACAGTGTCTTGGCGCCGTACGAGCCCGCCTTGGCATCGCCTGTGTTGTTTAAGATTCCCGCCATCGCGTCCCTCTTGTGAAAAATTATACCAAACTCGGGGCTGGTCAGGCAATCGCCGGTCACGCCCGTCGGTTGTGCGGGGTAAGCGCACGCAAATAGCGGCCGTAGTCGCTCTTGCCCAGCGCCGCGGCTAGCCGTTCGAGCTGCCTGCGGTCGATGAACCCCATGCTGTAGGCCACCTCCTCGATGCACCCGATCTTCAGCCCCTGGCGATTCTCGATGGTCGAGACGAAGTTTGAGGCCTCCAGCAGGCTCTGCGGCGTTCCCGTGTCGAGCCACGCCATCCCCCGCCCCAGCAACTCCACGTGGAGGGACTCACGGGCCAGGTACGCCTTGTTGACGTCGGTAATCTCCAGTTCGTCCCGGGCCGACGGCTTGAGCGCACGTGCGATTCCCGTGACGTGGTGATCGTAGCAGTAGAGGCCGGGAACGGCATACCGGCTCTTGGGCTGTTTCGGTTTCTCCTCGATGCTCAGCACGCGGCCCTGGGAATCGAACTCCACGACGCCATACCGCTCGGGATCGTGCACGCGATACCCAAACACGGTGCCGCCCGTCTTCCGCTGCATGGCGCCACGCAAGAAATCCATGCTCCCGTAGAACAGATTGTCGCCCAGGATAAGGCAGACCGACGAGGTGCCGATGAAATCCGCGCCGATAACGAACGCCTGGGCAATCCCCTTGGGCTCGGGCTGTTCCGCGTACTGCAGACGCAGACCAAGTTGGCTGCCGTCGCCGAAAAGCTCCCTGAACCGGGGCAAATCGGCCGGCGTGGAGATCAGCAACACGTCCCGGATCCCCCCCAGCATGAGGGTCGACAGGGGGTAGTAGACCATCGGCTTGTCATAGACCGGCAGGAGCTGTTTGCTGGACGTCAGCGTAATGGGGTGCAACCGCGTGCCCGCCCCGCCCGCCAGGACAATGCCCTTCCACTGCGCACCCGCTCCTGCTGTCTTCATAGTGTGCTCCTGTCCTGCTCCGTCGCTCCTGAGAGTCAATTCGAAAACCTGTCTGCCTCTTCTTGGAGCGGCGCGGCTTCCCGCGCCGGCCTGCCCTGAGTGCCATCGAAGGGCCGGAGCCGGAAGCGGCTCCGCTCCATGTGGCAGAGGGTCTTCGGATAGACTCTAGTCCGCCCGCTCCAACATCTCGATGCCGACCTCGACCGCCAGCGCCTGGCCGATCATCTCAACGTTCAGCATCACGCGAGTCTTGGCGCGAACCGTCTGGACGACGCCCTCGAGCCCCATGAACGGCCCTCCCGTGATCCGGACGCGCCGCCCGGCCGTGAACGCCCCGCACGCATCCAGCGTGGGATCGGCCGCCAAGGCCAGACGGACCTGCTCGATCTGGCGCACGAACACGGACTGGTCGACCACCGGCAAATCCCGGACCACCAGGTTGCTCTTGAGCACCTCCACGCGGGCTGCGGCCGAAAATTGGATGAAAACATAGCCCGGAAAGACGGGTTTATGGACGGTGACCCGCCGCCGCTGATAGACCTTGGTCTCCTCGCGAAGCGGCAGGTAGCAGGTCAGCCGGCGGGCGACGCAGTACTCCTCCATCTTCTTCTCGCATCGCGGCTTAACATGCAGAACATGCCACAGTGTCTCATCGTCGCCCACAGCTCGCCTCCCGTCATCGACCGCCATTGGTACGATTTCAACCGCACCGCGTCAAGCCGAGGCAGAGCCGGTTGCGCTGTGAGAGAGCTTGGTGAGTGCGTGGGCGGGAACTGTCGCCGCGGAACGGAGCGGAATAGCTACGGTGCGGCTGGCGGAGAGCGGGGCGAGGTGAAAGAGGGCATTTGCAGGGGATG